>CAYTWT010000129.1:0-7004 GCA_964442185.1 uncultured Acidobacteriota bacterium | reverse complement strand
ATCCTCCTTGTTGTCGGCCTCGACCCAGCGGACGTCGCCGCCGGCGCTCAACTGGTGGGAAGGGCCGAGCGGCCGTGTCCAAAGCGCGTTGCCGCCCACGTCCTTGTAGTCGACCGTCTGCGCCAGGCTCAGGGTCTCGGACGCGCGGTCCGGCGCCACGGCGCTGAAAGTGCTCTTGAAGTCGTCCAGGTGCGCGAACACGTTGGCCTGCCACACGCTGCCGTCCCCGGTGTTCGCTCGCAGTCCACCACCCAGCATGGTCTCCCGGGTCGAGTTGGTTTGGAGCGGGGTGCCGTTCTCGCGATCCTCGGCGAAGATGCGACCGTTCTGGTAGAGCAGGAGCTTGGGCGAGGGGGAGTACTGAAGCCGCCAATTCCCCGTGCGGTGCCGCGAGTTTGCCTCGACGTCCACCGGACCCCGCTGGTCCTCGCGCACCAGTTCGTAACCGTCGGTTCGGAAATAGCTGCCGCCTACAGAGGCAGCCACGGGGCCTTTGGTGTGGCTGCCGAAGGCCTCGGCGTTCCCGGTGCCCCGGTTCCCGCCGAAAGCCTGGAGAGCGGCCGTCCTCGGCTCCGGTCGCCGGGTAGAGACGCTGATCACACCGGCCATCGCCGAGCTTCCATAGAGATGGGACAGGCCACCGGGGGCCACCTCGATCGACTCGATCTGCAGCTGCGGGATATTGTCCCAGTAAACCCAATTCCCAAAGGCATCGTTGTGGGGGACGCCGTCGAGCAACACGAGCGTGCGGCTGGCCCCGCTGGCGCCCACTCCGCGTAGCGAAACCCCCTGGGTCGTGGGGTGCGAGACCAGGCTGCTGGTGCGACGGAAGAGACTGAAGCTGGGGACCTGCTTGAGCGCCTCGTCCAGGGCCGCAGCCGGAAAATGTTGCAGATCCTCCCGCGTCAGCACCGTCAGGTCCGCCGGGCTGTCGCCCAGCTTCCGCGCGCCGCGGGTAGCGGCGACGGTCACGGTTTCCGAAAAAGGAAGGAAGGGGAGCGCCAGCCTGAGCTCCGTCGTGACTCCCGCCTGCACTTCCACGGCCCGTTCCCTCCGGCCAAAGCCCTCGAGCTCTGCACGCAGTGTGTAGCTGCCTGCGGGCAGGTTGGAGAGCTGGAAACGACCGTCCACGTCAGACGTGCTCTTCAGCTCAGGCGCCTCGACCAGACCGATCCGGGCGCCGGCCACCGCACGCCCGTCGGCGGTCGTGACGAGGCCCTCCACGCCACCAGCCGCTGGCTGGACTGGCGGTTCCGGCTGCTGCGCCCGCAAGGCAGGGGCGAATCCCGCTGAGAAGGCCAGCAAGACCATGAGGAGACTCGCCGGGGTGTGCGCATTGGCCCTCATCCGGTCGAGATTGTGGACCTCGCGGCAGGCCGATGGCAAGCCCTTCCTGTAAGGCCCAGTTTCCATTCGATGGCTCGCGGGCCCGGATCAGCTCTTCAACGTGAGGTCGAGCGTGCTCGGCTTGCCGTCTTTCACGCTGACCCTGCCCGTCACGCTCTTGAGCTGGCTATGCACGACCTCGACCTCGTATTCCCCATCCGGCAGCGCCCTGATCTCGTAGGACCCGTCCTCCTTGGTCACGGAGAAGAAGGGATGCGTCAGCACTGAGACATAGGCGCGCATCCACGGGTGGACGTCGCAGCCCGTCGGGATCATCAGCTCGGGCTTTTCCAGGGTCCTCGTGACCTCCATCCCTTTGCGCGGCTGGCCGATGTTGAATTCCTTGTTGACTGCCGGGCGTGGGTGAATGTTGTGGAGGGTGTCGTCGCTGTTGCGGATCTTCAGGGGCTGCCCCGCCATCAGGACGATCATGTGCGGCTGGTAATCACAGCCGATCTGGTCGAGCAGCAAGGGCTCGGCAGGTGCTGCATACGACGCGCCAATCCCCGACTTCACGTAGACGAGGGCATCGGCCAGCCCGCCGTCCTTCACCTTGATGGGCTGACGCTCGAGCCCGTTCTTGTGCATGGCGGCGCACTTTGGGTCGGCGGACAGTTTGACTCTCAGGGCCGGCGGTGGCGTGCCTGAGAAGGAAATCTTGCCGGCGATCGCGCCCGAGCCCGTGTCCACCGCAGGTGGATCGGGTGCCGCAGCGCCGTTGTACGCAAAGGCGGACAAGGCGCCCGTTGCCACGACGATCGAAAGCCCTCTCGAGTTCATCAGATTCTTCCTCACGGCGATTGAAGGCCGCTGTTCCGTAGGGACGTCGAGGGATTCTAGCACCGCGCGGGTCGTCTTTGACACTCGCTTCCCCCTGAGTTTCCAGGCGTCGCGTGCCGCGCGCTGATGTGGCCTCCGGCAGTGGATCGGGTGTAGGCTTGCGGGCAGGACAAACTCGCGCAGCTTCGCCGCTGCGAAGTGGGGGGGCTCATGCAGATGAAACCGGCAGTGGTCTGGGTCGCTTTCGGCCTGCTGGTGGCCGCTTCGGGCTCGAGTCGTGCCGACGACGAGTTTTCGCAGGAGGACGTCCGCGCCGCGGTGCAGGCCCACGTGGACGCCAAGGTGCGCCAGGAGGGCGCGTTCCGCTACAAAGACCCGCAGGCGGATGCCGTGCTCGATCTGGAGCAGGACCGGATCCGCATGATCCGGCGCATCCACGGCTACGGTTACTTCGTGGACGTTGATTTCCACGCCAAGGGCGAGCCCCTCAAGCCCTACGACCTCGACTTCTGGCTCAAAGAGGGCAAGCTCGAGATCGTCGACGTCCGCATCCACAAGGGGCCGAAGCCAGACGGCGACGCTTGGAAGCTGGTCACGCGCAACCCTGTGCCCTGGTGGTGGATCCCGGCCACCGAGCACCCTGGGGAGACCGAGGAAAAGAAGAGCTGGCAGGTCGAGTCGGCGGTCAACGAGTACATAGCAGGGAAGGTCAAGGGCGGGGTCTTCGCCCTGAAGGACGACAAGACCGGCGACGAACGCACGCTCGAGTTCGTCGAGATCCATCGGCCGCTGCGCAAGATCGAGGGCAAGGGCTACTTTGCCTGCAGCGACTTCCGCGAGTCCGGCAGCACGGACAAGTTCTACGACATCGACTTCTGGCTCGTCGACAAGGACGGCAAACTGGAGGTGACCGAGGCTCGCATCCACAAGGAGCCGAAGAACGAGGACGGGGTGTGGGTACAGGCTCCCCGCTACAACTTCGACAAGGAGAAGGTGCTGAACCTGCAGTGACTCGCCCGATCCGGTCGGCCAGCCTGGAGAGCCCGGCCTCCACCTCACCCAGTTAGGGCGTCGCCCGCACCAACTGTCGCGGCGGCCTCGTCGTCGCCCTTCGAACCTGTCCTGGGGAGGATTGTGCCCTTTCCAGCGACTGTTCCCAATGGGGACAGGCTTCTTGAGACAGCGGATGCGGAACAGGCGGTAACACCGCGCCCGCTCCCCCGACACGACTGCAAGCTGCCGCCATCTCGATTGCTAATCTGCCGCGAGGATAGCGATGCAGTGTGCCGCCCCACTCTCGAGGATGGAGGAACCGACGCGTCGGGAGACGACGTGACTCCGCCTGAGCAGGGCTCAGGGTTGCAAGTCAAGGCCGGAACGTTTCAAAGCCGTCGCCTGACGGCGGCGGCGAACTGGAGGAGGTCGTCGAGGTGGTTCTCCACCACGGTCCCGAACGATCCCGAGATCCGCCGGAACAACGCCGACTCGTTCCAACAGCCGGAACACGTCGCGGCTCGTCTCAGGCTCGCCCAGCCGCTCGTCGGACACGATGTGCGACGCCACGTCGAGAGCAGCCTGAATCGCGAGCTGGAGCGTGTGCTCGACGAAGCGCTGCTCACGCACATCGTCGGCGATCCGCTCGGGTCGAGCCAGGGTCCGCAGCTCCCGGACGCAGGTTTCGATGAAAGCGAGCTTCTTGGCGACCAGCTCGGCGTCGGTCATCGACGGCGCTCGGCAGCCGTGCCGACGCCTGAACGCGTTGCCGGGTAGCGCCGGTACAGGGCTCGAATGTGCGCCATGTCGAAGTACTCGTTGCGCGACTGGACTTCGAAGCGGATCCGGGCGGCGCGGTCGCGATCGAGGAGCAGCCGCCCGTCGCGCAGCACCCGGTGCACGAGGTCGGCGGGAGCGCGGTTCAGGGGGACGACCTGAACCGGCGCGTGCAGGACGCGCTCGAGCTCGCCTTCCAGAACGAACTGCGGGGCCGCGAGCGTTGCCGGCGGATCAGCCGCGAAGAGGATTCCAACGTCGACATCGCTGTCCGCTCGACTGTCTCCGCGGGCCACGCTACCGAAGAGGTAGACCGCGATCGCACCTCGAGCGTCGGCCTCGAAGAAGGAACGGAGGCGGGCTTCGATGGTGCCGGCGTGCACGCCCCATTATAGGAGCGCGGCCGGGCGCAGGGCGGGACTCACGACTCGTCGAGACCGAACCTCTTGAGCTTGTCGTAGAGCCGGTGGCGCGAGATCCGCAAGAGCCGAGCCGTCTGGAGCTTGTTGCCGCCGGTCGCCTCCGTCGCCCGCAGGATCAGCCCACGACCGCTTGACACTAAGGTGGTTGACGACGAGACTACCGCCACCTCCGGAGGCTTGATGCATCGCCGCACGTTCCTGAAGGCCACGGCAGTGGGCGGGGGCGTGGCCCTCGGCTTCGATCTCTCGCGAGCCCACGCCGAGATGCGCGAGCTGAAGATCTCGCGCACCACCGAGACCCGCAGCACCTGTCCGTACTGCGCCGTCTCCTGTGGCGTCATCATCCACACCCTCGGCGACAAGGCGAAGAACGTCACGCCAGCGGTCGTGCACGTGGAGGGCGATCCCGACCACCCGATCAGCCGCGGCACCCTCTGTCCCAAGGGGGCATCGCTGAAGGACGACATCACGCACAAAGGCCGGCTCCTCGCGCCGAAAGTGCGAAGGCCGGGGTCCGACCACTGGGAGGCGATCTCGTGGGACGAGGCGATCCCGCGGATCGCCCGGCTCATCAAGGACACGCGCGACCGCTGCTTCGTCGCGAAGAACGCCCGGGGCCAGGTGGTCAACCGCAACCCCGGCATGGCCATGATCGGCGGCTGCACAGACACCAACGAGTTCAACTTGCTGCAATGGAAAGCGGTGACGGCTTGGGGAGTCCCGTATCGGGACACCCAGGCCCGTGTTTGACACGGCCCCACGGTGGCCAGTTTGGCCGCCACGCTGGGCCGGGGGGCCATGACCAATGGCTGGGTCGACATCAAGAATGCCGACGTGATCCTGGCCATGGGAGGCAACCCCGCCGAGAACCACCCGGTGGGCTTCAAGTGGTTCATCGAGGCCAAGACTTCGCGGAACGCGAAGCTGGTGGTGGTGGACCCCCGCTTCACGCGCACTGCGGCGGTGGCTGACCTCTACTCGCCGATCCGCGTCGGGACCGACATCGCCTACCTGTTCGGCATCGTCCGCTACGCGCTGGAGACGGGGCGCTTCCACGAGGAGTACGTCCGCATCCACACGAGCGCACCGCTCATCGTGACCGAGAAGTTCGGCTTTGCGGACGGCCTGTTCTCCGGTTTTGACCAGGAAAAGGGCGCGTACGCGAAAGACACCTGGGCCTACGAGCTCGACGCCAAGGGCTTCGCGAAGACCGACCCCACGCTCCAGCACCCGCGCTGCGTGTTCCAGCTCCTGAAGAAACACGCCGAGCGCTACACTCCCGAGATGGTGGAACGGATCTGCGGCGTTCCGAAGCAGACCTTCCTCAAGGTGGCCGACGTCGTGACCTCGACCGGCAACGCCGAGCGCGTGGGCACCGTGACCTATGCGCTGGGTTGGACGCAGCACTCGACCGGCGTCCAGATGATCCGGGCGGCGGCGATCCTCCAGCTCCTCCTGGGCAACGTGGGCCGGCCCGGGGGAGGTGTGAATGCGTTTCGCGGGCACTCCAACATCCAGGGGGCGACCGACACCGCGGGGACCTTCGAGACCCTGCCCGGCTATCTGAGGACCCCGAAGAGCGAATGGGCCACGCTCGAGGAATATCTCGGCGCGCTCACCCCCAAGCCCCTCGCCTCCGCCTCCATGAACTATTGGCAGAACTACGGGAAGTTCATGGTCTCGCTCCTCAAGGCGGCCTACGAAGAGAAAGCCACGAAGCAGAACGACTTCGGCTATGCATGGGTGCCCAAGGTCGACGGCAACTATTCCTGGCTGTATATCTTCGACGACATGTACCGGGGCCGCTCGGAGCGGGTGGGCGGAAGCGAGCCGGGCCCCGAGGGTCTCATCAGCTTCGGCATGAACCCGGTGGGCACCGGCCCGAACTCGAAGAAGATGGTGGCCGCCCTCGCGAAGCTCAAGTGGCTGGTGGTGGTGGAGAACGCGGCGACGGAGACCGCGCTCTTCTGGAAGGCGCCCAAGGAGTTGGAGGGGCCTCCTCCCTCGCAGATCCAGACCGAGGTGTTCCTGCTCCCCGCCGCCAACTTCGCCGAGAAGGACGGGACCTTCACCAACTCGGCCCGTTGGCTGCAGTGGAAGTGGAAGGCGCTCGATCCGCCCGGCCAGGCCCGGGCCGATCAGGAGATACTGGCCCGGTTGTTCCTGGCCGTCCGCGACCTCTACCAGACGGAGGGCGGGGCGCTCCCCGAGCAAATCACGAGCGTCGCCTGGAACTACACGAACCCGGTCCGGCCCGATCTGGCCGAGGTCCTGAAGGAGATGAACGGGAAAGCCCTCCAGGACCTCAGGGACCCCAAAGACCCGACGAGGGTGCTCAAGCGGGCGGGGCAGCAGCTCGACGGCTTCCACGAGCTTCGGGACGACGGCTCGACGCTGTGCGGGAACTGGGTGCACTCCGGCGTTTACACCGAGGCCGGGAACAACGCCCAGCGCCGCGACAACGCTGACCCGACGGGTCTCGGCTTGTTCCACAACTGGGCCTTCTCTTGGCCCGCCAACCGTCGGATCATGTACAACCGGGCAGCAGCCGACGCCCAGGGCCGGCCCTGGGACGCAACGCGCGCCGGCATCCGATGGAACGGCGAGAAGTGGGTGGGCGACGTGGCCGACACCAAGGCCGATGCC
>CAYTWT010000128.1:0-7376 GCA_964442185.1 uncultured Acidobacteriota bacterium | reverse complement strand
GTCGCTCACGGACTCGATCTTCGGCGAGCGCTACCGCGGCCTCGACTACGAGGTCCCGACCGGGAGCCTGGTCCAGGCCCCGGCCGCGGGTACGGTGTTGTTCGCCGGCTACAACGCGCTGCTCGGCCACATGCTGGTGCTGGATCACGGCCAGGGCGTTGTGAGCGTGCTCGCCCACCTGTCGCGCCTCGACGTGCTCAGCGCCGACCGCGTCGAGGCGCGCACGCCTATCGGCCTTTCCGGCGACAGCGGCATCGCGTATGCGCCGATCGTCCACTGGCGGGTCTACCTGCACGGCATCTTCGTCGACCCGCAGGTGCTGACAACCAGCCTGGACTAGGAGGGCTATGCCACTCGCCGGACTCTTGTTGGGCGCACCCGAGGAGCACGCCTTCGCGGGATGGCTCGCCGGCCGATGCGCTCGATTGACTGCGCCGCGATCAGTCTGTACACTTGAGACGTACAGATGGAGGGCCTGATGAAGGAAGTCAATGTCACCGAGTTGAGGCAGAACCTCCCGGGCTATCTCGGCAGGGTACGGCGTGGCGAGCGGATCAGGGTCACTTCGCGCGGAACGGCCGTTGCTGAGCTTGCGCCCCCGGCTTCGCCGCCCGACCTGGTTGCCGCGGCCAGGGCGCGCCTGCGCGGCAGTGTGCTGCGCTATCAGCGTCCGCTCGAGCCGGTGTTCGATGCGAGCGAGTGGGACATGAACCGGTGATCGTCCTCGACACCCACGTACTTGTCTGGTGGGTGTCGGGCTCCGGTCGTCTCTCCGTCCGGGCAAAGCGCGCGATCGATCAGGGTTCGCGGCGGAGTCCGGCGATCGTCTCCACGATCTCGGTGCTCGAAATCACAACGGCCGTCCGCCGTGGCCGTCTGGAGCTCGGATCGTCGCTCGAGCTATGGCTGGCCGACCTGCGTACCCTGCCCGAGCTGCAGTTCCAGCCAGTGAGTGCCGAGATCGCGGAGCTTGCTGGAAGCTTCGACGAAGCGACGCCCGGCGATCCTGCCGACCGTATCATCGTTGCGACCGCAGTGGCGCTGCGTGCGAAGCTGGTCACGGCGGACAAGCGCCTGCGAGCATCGCCGCAAGTGGCGACGGTCTGGTAGCCGCACGCGCGCGCCGGGCTGGACTAGACACGGACGCCGGGCAGGACGCCTATTGGATGTAGCCCAGCCCGCGGAGTTCCTCCTCGACCTGCTCGCGTGTGCGCGCGTCCATTTCGACCCGTGGCCGGAATCGCGTTCCCGATTCGTAGCTGTCGACCCGCGGCCAGCCACCCCGTAGCACGCGCGGCTCGAGGGCCTCGGTCAGGACGCGCCCTTCGAGGTCGGCCGCCACGGGCAGCCCGACACTTGCCATCAGCGTGGGGAGGATGTCGTACACCGTGGCGCCCTCGACGCGATGGCCGCTTCGAATCCCCGGGCCGCTCACGACGAACAGCCCGGCCGGGGCGCCATTGTGCGTGCCGCTCTTGAGGGGGTTCACGTCCGGCTCCATCCCGTGGTCGGACAGGACCAGCACGGCGGTGTCCGCGCCCCGCGCCCCGGCCAGGCGGCCGAGCCATTCGTCCACGTAGACGTAGAAAGCCGCCAGCGTCCCGGCATAGCGCGCGGACTCGGCCGCGAGCTGCAGCCGCAAGCCGCGAGAGCCCTTGAGGCCGGCAAATCGGCCCGGGTCGTCGAAATACAGGAAGTTGTGGCCCGCCCAATCGGTCGATTGAAAATGCACCAGCAGGAAGTCTGGATCGAAGCGCTCCTCGAGGGCGGCGGCCGCACGTGCAGTGAACTCGTCGTAGGCGAACGCCTTCAGCAGGTAGCTCCAGTGCTTGTCGCCGGAGTCCCCGTAGCGGGCCATCAAGTCGTCGAACTCGGGCCCATCGACGGCGGCGAAGCGCTGCACCTCCGGGAACGTCAGATCCCGCGGCGCCCGCACCCAGCCGTGCAAGTCCGCCGCGAGCGTCTTCGGGTAGACGAAGGCGGCGGTCCGGCTGTCTGCCGCCGGCGCGCCCGCGTGGCTGCTGAGCACGTCTTGCTGGACCAGGTAGTTCGCGATCATCGCGCCCCGGACCTGCTCCGCCGGGAAGGTGTTGTGATATCCGACCGCGACGACGCTCCGGTCATGGTCCGAGACGATGTTCCAGAGGGCCTTCGTCCGGCGGTCGGCGTTCGAGAAGAACTCGTGGCTGGCGGGATGGCGGCCGGGCCAAAGCCTCAGCGCCGCATCCCAGGGGCGCGACGGTTTTTGAAAGCCGAGAATGCCGTGCCGCGCCGGAGACACGCCGGTCGCGATCGTCGTCCAGATCGAGGGCGATGTCGTGGGTTCCACGGTCCACAGGCTGCCGTAGGATCCGTCGCGCATCAGCGCCTCGAGGTGCGGCAGGCGGCCGGCCTGGAGAAGTGGCAACACCACCGACCAGCTCGCACCGTCCCAGCCCACAACGATCCACTTCCGGGGCGGCGGGCTCGAGGGTCGGGGGCCCAGATCCGGCCACGGGGCTCGCCACCCGTCGAGCGCCGACTCCCGTTCCACCGGGCGCTCGCGCGGCGACCACTGAGTGAAGGCGAAGGCAAGCGCGATCAGGACCGCGATCGACACGAGCGCCCCGGCGGGCCGCCGCCATGCGCTCCGGCCGATGCCCCGCATCGGCTACAGCAGCGAGCGCGCGGCAGCTTTGGAAAGGGCGAGGATGCCCGCAGGCCAGATGCCGAGGCCGAGGACGACGACGACGGAGAGCGCGAGGGCGAGCGCCGACGTGCCGGCGATGGGGGCCCAGGCGTCCTCGGCCGGGGCTTCCTTCATGTACATGTGGACCACGACGCGCAGGTAGTAGTACGCCGACACGACGCTCATCAGCACGCCGATGATCGCGAGCGGCGTGTAGCCGGCCCCGACGGCCGCGCTGAAGAGATAGAACTTCCCCACGAAGCCCGCGGAGACGGGCACGCCTGTGAGCGAGATCAGGAACACGGTGAGCGCGGCGGCCAGGGCCGGCCGGCGGGCCGAAAGGCCCGACAGGTGGTCGAGAGCGAGCGGCTCACGGCCGCTTCTGGCCAGTGCCGAGAGCGCGCCGAAGGTGCCCAGGTTCACGGCCGCATAGCCGACCAGGTAGAAGAGAATCGCCTCGGCCGAAACGCGGGGCGCGGCGGTGAGCGCGGCGAGCAGGTAGCCCGCGTGGGCCACGGAGGAGTAGGCCAGCATCCGCTTCAGGTTGCTCTGAGCCAGCGCTCCCAGATTGCCGAGCACCATGCTGAGCGCCGCCAGGATCGCGATCGCCGGTCGCCAGGCGTCGCCGAGGCCCGCGAGGGCGGTGCCGAAGACGCGGAGCAGCGCGCCGAAGGCCGCGACCTTGACGCCGGCGGCCATGAACGCGGTCACGGTGGTGGGCGCGCCTTCGTAGACATCGGGGGTCCACATGTGGAACGGCACGCTCGCGATCTTGAAGGCGAAGCCGACCAGCAGCAGTCCGGTCCCGAGCAGCGCCAGGCCCGCGGTGGCGCCGCTCGCCGAGGCCACCGCCGAGCCGATCCGGCCGAGCGACGTGCTGCCGCTGACGCCGTAGAGCATCGCGATGCCGTAGAGCAGGAAGGCGGAAGAGAAGGCCCCCGTGACGAAGTACTTGATCGCCGCCTCCTGGCTCTCGAGCTGGTCGCGCCGCGAGCCCGCCAGCGCGTAGAGCGCCACCGACATGATCTCGAGCGCCACGAACAGCGAGATCAGCTCCGTGACGGAGACCAGCCCCAGCATCCCCACGAGCGAGAAGAGCAAGAGCGCATAGTGCTCGCCCCGCTCGCTGCCGGTGGCGCGCAGGTAGGATGACGAGAGCAACACCGCGAGCACGCCAACGCCGAGTAAGACGACCTCGAGGAACAAGGCCAGCTCGTCGGCGCCGAGCGCGCCGCCCAGGTTGCCACCGCGGCCGCGCTGCTTCGAAGAGGCGATCAGGAGCGTCGCCAGCTGGGCCGCCCCGAGACCGAGCAGCGAAAATCCTACATAGGAGCCGTGCCTACCCTTGGGCGCGAACGCCTGCGCCAGCAACACGACGAGCGCTGTCACCGCCACGATCAGGGCGGGGAGCGCCGGTCGCAGATCGAGGGCGGCGGTCATTGCCGGGCCGCTTCCACCCAGGGCACCGCCGCCGGCGGGATCGCTCGGCCAGCTTGGCCCTTCGCTACGTGCTGCAGGAGCGCGGCGACGCTCGGCTCGATGGTCCGGGTGAAGCGCGGGCTGGCGACGCCCATCCAGAACACCAGGAATACCAGCGGCAGGATCACGGCCAGCTCGCGCGCGGAGAGGTCGCTGAGGCCCTCGTTCTTCGGGTTCGTGACCTCACCGTAGAGCACCCGCTGCAGCATCCACAGCATGTAGGCGGCCGCGAGGATCACGCCTAGCGAAGCGACGGCGACGTAGCTCCGGTTCGCGGGCCAGGAGCCGACCAGAATCAGGAACTCGCCGACGAAACCGCCAAAACCGGGCACCGCCATCGACGACAGGCAGATCACGAGGAACAGGGCCGCAAACCAGGGCATCACGTTCTTGATGCCGCCGAATTCCGCGATCTCGCGGGTGTGGCGTCGGTCGTACAGCATCCCGACCATGAAGAAGAGCGCACCGGTCGAGATGCCGTGGTTCAGCATCTGGTAGACGGAGCCGACGATCGCCGTCGTGGTCAGCGCGGAGATGCCCAGCATGCAGAAGCCCAGGTGGGAGACCGACGAGTAGGCCACGAGCTTCTTCATGTCGGGCTGGACCAAGCAGACCAGCGCCCCGTACACGATCCCGATCACCGCGAGCAGGCCGATCCAGGGCGCGAAGCTCACGGCCGCGGCCGGGAAAAGCGGGATCGCGAGGCGCAGGAAGCCGTAGCCGCCCATCTTCAGCAGCACGCCTGCGAGGATCACCGACCCGGCCGTGGGGGCTTCGACATGGGCATCGGGCAGCCAGGTGTGGAAAGGCCACATCGGGACCTTGATGGCAAAGGCCAGCGCGAAAGCGCCGAACAGCCACATCTGCAAGGCCGGCGCCACCGGCGCGCCCAGCAGTTTCGCGAGCTCGAAGCTCGAGACACCGCTCTCGCGGTAGAGGACGAGGAACGCGACCAGCATCAGCACGCTGCCCGCCATCGTGTACAAGAAGAACTTCACCGCGGCGTAGACGCGGCGCTCGTGGCCCCAGATCCCGATCAGGAAGTACATCGGGATCAGCATCGCTTCCCAGAAGATGTAGAACAGGAACAGGTCGAGCGCGCAGAACACCCCGAGCATGCCGGCTTCGAGCAGCAGCATGAAGATGTTGAACTCCTTCACGCGCTCGTGAATCTGTGTCCAGGAACCGAGCAGGCAGAGCGGGGTGAGAAGCGTCGTGAGGATCACGAGCCAGAGCGACAAGCCGTCGATGCCCAGCTTCCAGGAGATGCCGTAGGCCGGGATCCAGGCGTGGTCCTCGACGAACTGCATCGCCGCCGTGGGCTGGAAATCACGCACCAGCAGCAGCGAGAACAAGAACAAGGCGCTCGTCACGACCAGCGCGGTGAGCTTCTGGGCGGACTCGCTCCCGCGCGGCACCAAGGCCACGATCAGGGCGCCCGCCACGGGCACGAGCACGAGCAGCGAGAGCAGGTTCGACGTCACGGGCGCCACAGCAGGTAGCCGAGCAGCGCTACCGCTCCCCCCATCATCACGAGCGTATAGGCGCGCACGTAGCCGCGCTGCAAACTGCGACTCGCCTGCGCGAGCGCCTCCACCAGCGCGCCGGAGCCGTTCACCGCGCCGTCGATGGCGCCGGCGTCGAGCTTCTTCCACAGCAGGCTCGAGCTGCCGCCCCACACCACACGGCTCGCGAACGCGTCGTAGGCCAGGTCGAAGCCCCACTTCTCTTCGAGCAAGCGGTGTACGGGACGCAGGGCCGCCGCGATCCGAGCGGGCGCGCCCGTGTACACCACGTAGAGGTAGAAGGCTCCCAGGATCCCGGCGAGCGCGGTCCCAATCACGGCGTAAGGGAACCATTCCGGCTCCAGGAGGCGCTTCTCGTCGGGTGAGCGAACCGCTTCGTGCACGAACTCGGGGATGTGGACCTGCCCCACCACGAAGCAGCCCGCCGCGAGGACCACGAGTGGGAACAGCATCGACCACGGCGACTCGTGGACGTGATGCTCGGCCTCGTGGTCGCCCCGGAAATCGCCGAAGAACGTCATGAACAACAGCCGCGCCATGTAGAAGGCCGTGAGCGCCGCCGTGAACAGGCCGATCGCGAACAGCGGCAGGCGCTCGCGCACGAGCGCATGCAGCAGGATCTCGTCCTTGCTGTAAAAGCCAGCCAGGAACGGGATCCCGGCGATCGTGGCGGTGCCGATCGCGAACGTGGCGAAGGTCCACGGGATCTTCTTGCGCAGCCCACCCATCTTGCGCAAATCCTGCTCGCCCGACATGGCGTGGATCACCGAGCCCGAGCCGAGGAAGAGCAGCGCCTTGAAGAAGGCGTGCGTGAAGAGATGGAAGATGCCGATCCCGAAGGCCCCGATGCCACAGGCCAGGAACATGTAGCCGAGCTGGCTGACGGTCGAGTAGGCCAGCACCTTCTTGATGTCGGTCTGCACCAACGCGATCGTCGCCGCCATCAGCGCCGTGATGGCGCCGGTCCACGCCACGGCCAGCATCGCGGCCTCGGAGATGCGGAACAGCGGCGCCAGGCGCGCCACCAGGTAGACGCCGGCCGTGACCATCGTGGCCGCGTGGATCAGGGCCGAGACCGGCGTCGGGCCTTCCATCGCATCGGGCAGCCACACGTGGAGCGGAATCTGGGCGCTCTTGCCGCAGGCGCCGATGAAGAACAGCAGGCACAGCGCCGTCACCACGCCGCCGGCTCGCACCGGCTCGTACGGCAGGTTCTTGGCCGCCTCGGCCAGCTCGAACAGGTCGAGCGTGCCGAAGGTGTGAAAGGCGAGGACCATCCCGAGGATCAGGCCGGCGTCGCCGATGCGGTTCACGATGAACGCCTTCTTGCCCGCGTCGGAGGCGCTCTTCTTCTTGAACCAGAACCCGATCAGCAGGTAGGAGCACAGCCCGACGCCCTCCCAGCCCACGAACAGGAGCGGCAGGTTGCCACCCAGGACGAGCAGCAGCATGAAGAACGAGAACAGGTTGAGGTACGAGAAGTACCGCACCCGCTCGGGGTCGTGGGCCATGTAGCCCAGCGAGTAGATGTGGATCAGCGAGCCGACGCCTGTGACGGTCAGGAGCATCACGGCGGAGAGCGGGTCGAGCAGCAGGCTGAACGGAATCTGGAAGCCGCCCGCGTCGATCCAGAGCAGGCCGTCGGCGTACGAGCCCTCCTTGCCCAGGTTGGGCTGGAAGAAGCGCAGCGCCGCCTCTCCCCC
>CAYTWT010000127.1:0-9463 GCA_964442185.1 uncultured Acidobacteriota bacterium | reverse complement strand
CCGGTTCGTAGTCGATCGTGCCGTACAGCTTGCTCAGCTCACGTCGCGCACGGCGGCGAATGAACTCGCGGAGCGCCTCGTTGACGGTCTCCCGCTTGGTCCGATAGCCACCGAGCGCCTTTGCCCGCTCCAGGAGGTCGTCGTCAATCGCCAGATTTGTCGCCATGACACAGATACTCTACACAGAGATCATGTGTAGAGCAATGGCGACAGGCGAATGCCGCTACGGCTCCTCGCGGTTCTGGACGGACTGCCAGCCGAAGCGGCCTTTGATGCAGAGGTGACCGTTGGTGACCTCGTGGTCGAGCGGCGAGCTCACCTTCACGATCTTGTTGTCCTGGACGTGCAGGTTCAGGTTGCAGCCGACGCCACAATAGGTGCAGACGGTTCGCGTCTGGGTCTGCTTGTCTTCGTCCCACGTGCCGGCCTGCCGCATGTCGTGTTCGCTCTTGAACATGAGCGCGCCGGTGGGGCAGACGCCGATGCAGTTGCCGCAATAGACGCAGGCGGAATCGGGCAACGGGGCCGCGAACTCGGTGGAGATGCGCGCGTCGAAGCCGCGGCCGGCCACCGCGATCGCGAACGTGTTCTGCGCGTCCTCGCCGCACGCCTCGACGCACTTATAGCAGAGGATGCACTTCGAGTAGTCGCGCACGTACAGCTCGTTGTCGAGCTTGACCGGTTGGCGCACGGTAGCGGTTCTGCCATCGCTCTCGTGGTGATGGCCCGCGACCGCGGCGTCGCGCACGCCTTCCTTCGCCGGCTTCGCGGACGCCCCGTAGCGCTCCGGCTTTGCCGCGTAGCGCTCGAGGTAGGCCTGCGCCTCGGGCGCCGTGCTGAGGTCCACCGACGAAGCCAGGAACTCCAGCACCAGGCGCCGGCTCAGGCGCACCCGCTCGGAGTCGGTCTTCACCTTCATGCCGTTTTCGGCCTTGCGTGAGCAGGCCGGCACCAGCGTGCGGGCGCCCTCGACCTCGACGACGCAGACGCGGCACACGTTGACCGGCGTCAGGTTCTCGAGAAAACACAGCGTCGGTGTGTCGATACCTTCCTGTCGGCAGGCCTCGAGCAGCGTCCGGCCTTCCGGCACCCTCACCGCGTGTTCGTCGATGCTGATCTCGACCTGGCGGAGCGGCGTTGCTGGCGCCTCGTTCAAGCTCGACCTCCGTTCAGCAGCCCGAGCTTGGTCACGGCCGAGGCCACGGCGCTCGCGGCGGTCTGCCCCAGGCCGCAGATCGAGGCGTCGCTCATCACCTGGCCGATCTCGGCGAGCAGCCGCGTTTCGTCGCCGATCGAGCCCTGCGGCCTGAGGCGCCTTAGACGCTGGAGGGCTTCCTCTTGTCGCACCGTGCCGACACGGCACGGGACGCACTGGCCGCAGGACTCGTCGCGGAAGAAGGCGGCGATGCGCAGGATCAAGTCCCACAAGTCCACCGAATCGTCGAGCGCTATGACGACGCCGGAGCCGAGGCTGGCGCCAATCGCACGCGTGCCCTCGAACGTCAGCGGGACGTCGAGCTCGTCGGGCGTCACGAAACTGCCGGCCGCCCCGCCGAGCAGCACCGTCCGCAGCTTCCGGCCGCCGGGTACGCCGCCGGCGCGCGCGAGCAGGGCCGCGAGCGTCGTGCCGAAGGGGACTTCGTAGAGGCCCGGATGCGCGACGTGGCCGGAGACGCAGAACAGCTTCGTGCCCGTGGAGTCAGGCGTGCCGATCGCGGCGTAGGCGGGACCCGCCCCGGTCACGATCTCGAGCACGTTCACGAGCGTCTCGACGTTGTTGACGACCGTGGGCTTGCGGAACAGGCCCTCGGCCACCGGGAACGGCGGCTTGTTGCGCGGCTCGCCGCGATAGCCCTCGATCGAGTTGAAGAGCGCCGTCTCTTCGCCGCAGATGTAGGCGCCGGCGCCACGCCGCAGCTCGATCTCGAAGCGGAAGCCTTGGCCCATCACGTCGTCGCCGAGCAGGCCCCGGGCCCGTGCGGCCTGGATCGCACCGGACAGGCGCTGCGTCGCGAGGGGGTACTCGCCGCGAATGTAGAGGTAGCCGCGTTCGCAGCCCGTGGCGTAACCTGCGATGGTCATGGCCTCGATCAGCGCGAACGGGTCGCGCTCCATCACGATGCGGTCCTTGAAGGTGCCAGGCTCGGACTCGTCGGCGTTGCAGACGAGGTAGTGCGGCCGTACCGAGGCCTTGGCGACGGCCTCCCATTTGCGGCCGGTAGGGAAGGCCGCGCCGCCACGGCCGAGCAGCTTCGAGTCGGTGACTTCGCGGACGACACCGTCAGCTCCGAGCTCGATCGCCCGCCGCAGCGCGGCATAACCGCCGTGGGCCCGATACTCGTCGAGGCTGGTCGGATCGATGTGGCCGATGCGTCGCAACAGCCGCAAGCCCGGCTCCCCGAACTGCGGCAGCGGCGGCTCGCCGCCAGGCGCGACGGCACTCTGCAACGCCGCGAGCACCTGGGCCGGCGTTGCCGCGCCGAAGGCGTGCTCGCTCGCCGCCTGACCCGCACGCGTGACGAGAGCGGCGGGGGCCTGCTCGCAAAGGCCGAGGCACGGACTGCGCAGCCACGCGCCGGACTTGCTCTTGCCTCCGGGCTTGCCGAGCGCCTTTTCCATCGCGCCGCACAGCGCTTCGCCGCCCTTCACGCGGCAGACCACGTCGTCGCAGACGTGCGCCACGTTCGGTCCGCGGCGCTCGAGCGAGAACATCCCATAGAACGATGCGACGCCGTAGGCCTCGGCGGGCGGAATCGTGAGCCGCTGGCAGATGTAGTTGAGCGCGCCCTCGCTGATCCAGCCGATCCGGCCCTGGGCCTCATGTAGCGCCGGTAGTAGAAGATGCCGCTGGGCGCGCGCCTCGCGGCCCCCGCGCGCTACGCGGCCATCCACGTCCGACCGACGCTTGCCGCCTTCCCAGCCGCTGGTGGCCGGCCCGAGCAGCGCGTCGATGGCCCGGCGCTCGGTCGCAGAGGGACGCGCCTTGCTGAGGTAGAGATCCATCAGGCGTGTGCGCCGACGCTCTCGGCCGGCGTCTTCAGCTTCTCGACGCGAATCGCCGTCGCCTTGAATTCAGCCGTGCCGGACTTGGGATCGGTCGCATCGATGGTGAGCTGGTTGGTGGCGACTTCGTCCGGGAAATGGAGCGTCATGAACGCGAGGCCCGGGCGCAGGCTGGGGTCTAGCCGCACCGGCGCCTCGACCGAGCCGCGGCGCGACGAGACGCGCACGCGTTCGCCCTCGGCCACGCCGTAGCTCTTCGCGTCTTCGGGAGAGAGGTCGAGCGACTCGCCACGGCGCAGCGGCGAGTTGTAGCCGCCGGTCTGCACGCCGGTGTTGTACGAATCGAGGCGGCGGCCCGTAGTGAGCCGCAGCGGGAACTGCGCGTCGAGCGCGTCGACGGGCGGCTCGAACGCGACCGGCGTAAGCGGCGCTCGGGGTCCGCGCACCGGTTCTTCCCAGAGCCGGCCATGCAGGAAACGCTCGCCGGCATGGTTCTCGTCGTGGCACGGCCACGGGATGCCGCCGAGCTCTTCGAGCCGCCTGTAGGACATGCCGGCGTGCATCGGCGAGAGCGAGCGCAGCTCGTTCCAGATCTGCTCCGCGGTCGGTTGCCCCCAGTCCCGGCCCAGGCGCTTCGCCAGCTCGGCGATGATCCAGGTGTCTTGGCGCGCCTCGCCGGGCGGTTCGAGCGCCTTGCGCACGCGCTGCACGCGCCGCTCGCTGCTCGTCACCGTTCCCTCGGACTCGCACCAGGCCGCCGCCGCGGGCAGCACGACGTCGGCCATCTGCGGCGTCCTGGTGAGGAAGAGGTCCTGCACCACGAGCTGGTCGAGGCTCTCGAGCAGCTTCACGGCCCGCTGCATGTCGGCCTCGGATTGCGCCGGGTTCTCGCCGATCGCGTAGACGGCCTTGAGCTCGCCGCGCTCCATCGCCTCGAACATCTGCGTCAGGTGCCAGCCGCGCTTGGGCGGCAAGGGGACGCCCCAGGCCTGCTCGAACTTGGCTCGGGCCGCGGGATCCTCGATGTCCTGGAAGCCGGGGTACTTGTTCGGGATCGCGCCCATGTCGCCGCCGCCCTGGACGTTGTTCTGGCCGCGCAGCGGGTTGAGGCCGGAACCGTAGCGTCCGACGTGACCGGTGAGCAACGCGAGATTGATCAGTGCCAAGACGTTGTCGACCGCGTTGTGGTGCTCGGTGATGCCGAGCGTCCAGCAGATCTGCGCGCGATCGGCACGGGCGTATTCGTGCGCGACCTGTCGGATCAGGTCCCTCGGAACGCCGCTGATGCGCTCGCCCTCTTCGAGCGTGAAGGGCTCGACACTCCGCGTGTAAGCTTCGAAGCCGGTGGTCGCGCGCTCCACGAAGCTGCGGTTGACGAGGCCCGCGGCGATGATCTCGCGGGCCATCGCGTTCGCAAGCGCGATGTCGGAACCGACGTCGAGCCCCAGCCAGCCGTCGGCCCATTGTGCGGAGCTGGTGCGACGCGGATCGACCGCGTACAGCTTCGCCCCGTTCCGCACGCCCGTGAGGACGTGGTGGAAGAAGATCGGATGAGTGTCGCGGGCGTTCGAACCCCACAGCAGGATCAGGTCGGTTTCCTCGACCTCCCGGTAGGAACTGGTTCCGCCGCCTGCCCCGAAAACCGTCGCCAGACCGACGACGCTAGGGGCGTGTCAAGTCCGGTTGCAGGAATCGACGTTGTGCGAGCCCATCACCTGCCGGGCGAACTTCTGGGCGAGGAAGTTCATCTCGTTCGTCGCCTTCGAGCAACTGAAGAGGCCGAACGCCTGTGGCCCCTTCTGCTCCTTGACGCGGCTGAACCCCGCCGCGGCGCGCCCAAGCGCCTCATCCCACGTGGCCCGGCGCAGCTCACCGTTGTCCCTTACCAGAGGATGGGTGAGCCGCGTGTAGCCCGTCTGCTTCATGGCGCCTCCTCAGCACTCCGTAGCGTCACCCGATTCTAACCGACGCGCAGCAGCGCCGGCCCTCTCGCGCCCCTTAGAAGCGGAAGCGGACGCCGAAAGACGGGACGAACGGCAGGCTCTGGCTGGAAGTCTCGACGATCCGGGGCTGATCGGAGTCCGGGTCGTACTTGAGTTCGGCCTGGTAGGCGCCGGTGTTGGCGCGGTTCAGCGCATTGATGACGTCGAGGTAGAACAACCAGCGGCCCCTGGACCCGCGCGGCGAGAAGTTGACCCGCAGATCGAGGCGCGCGAAGACAGGCAGCCGGGCAGAGCTCAGGTTTGCGAAGCTGCCCAGGTCGGTCGTCCAGACCAGCAGGCCGCTCGGATCGCGCTCCGGTATCAGCTCCGCCGTGTTGCCATCGTGGTCGAGATCCCTCCCGTCCTCCAGCGCCGAGACGCGCAAACCGAGGATTGGCGTCCGCGGGAAGCCCGAGGCGACGCGGATCGTGGTCGCCACTCCGAGCTTCGCGCTGGCACGCCAATCGGCGACCAGGCTGAACGCGTGGCGGCGATCGTAGTCGAACGGGTAGCGGAGATCGTATTGGTCTCGGTCGGCGCGTCCCCAGCCGTAGGAAGCCCAGCCCGTGAAGCGCTCCGCCGCCGAGGTTGCGCGCCTGGCGACGTATGCCTCGAACCCGTAAGCTCGGCCGAGGGCGCCGTTTAGCGGGAAGCTCGTGATCTGCGGCTCCGTCGGGATCTGGTCCTGGAGACTGGCGGGGAAGTCGTAGCTCGCAAGGCGCGCCTCGCGCTCCGCTTCGGTCTCGAGCCGGCCAACGATCAGCCGGTCGAAGCGCTTGTAGTAGCCCTCCACGCGCATCACGAAGCCCGGCGCGAGGTCGTGCTCGACGCCAAGCATCGCGTGCCTGGCGCGCTCGTACTCGAGCGGCAGTTGCCCGGTGTCGGTCAGATCGAAGAAATAGTCGCCCTGGATCAGCTTCTCGTAGCCCGGACTCTGCGTAAAGAGACCGAGGCCGGCTCGCAGGCGGGTGCCAGCGCCGAGGGCCAGGCTGGCGCGGAGGCGCGGTGACAGCGTCGAGCGGCCGTTCACGCTCGAGTGGTCGAAACGCAGCCCCGGCTCGAGCACCAGGCCCCGCATCATCCGCCAACGGTCCTGGAGATAGGCGCCGCTGCGTGTTCCGTCCTTGGCCGAGTCGAGCAGGCTCGGCAGTCCCGTGCCGCCCTGGACACTCGAGCCGTTAGCCGCGTTCGGGTTCCGGTCGCCTTCGATCTTCCAGCCGACGCTGGTCCGCAGGCCGTGCGCCTCGAAGCCGGCCTCGACAGCGTGCCGCCCCGAGGCCTGCCACGTGAGCTCCTCGCGGAACGAGAAATCACGCACCCTGAGGTCGCGAGTGAAGACGACGTTCGCGTCGCTGAAGCCGTCGTCGATGCCCTGGGCGTTTGAGCGCTTCACGTCGTTTCGGAACTGGGCGTCGACGTCGATCGTGTCCGCGCTGAGATAGTAGCCAGCGGTCGCGCGCGATGCGAATCGCTGGCCCAGCAGGAAGTCGTACTGCAGCGCCGCGAGGTCGTTGCGCGCCGCCGTCACGAGATTGCCCTGCTCTCCGGCGCGGTCGCCCTCGAAGCTGGCGTCGGTCGATTCTCTACTGCGCAGTGCGAACAGCGAGAGCCGATGGCCTGAGCGCGGCGTCCAGGTGGCGCGCCCTTGCAGGTCGGCAAAAGCGGGCAGATCCGAGTTCGTGAAGCGTTCGGCCACGAGATCGTAGTAGGTGCGCCGGCCAGTCACGAGCCACGAGCCCCGTGCGCTACCCGGCAGGCTGCCCTCCAGGACGAGGTTTGCGTCGGTGATGCTGAGCGCCGACGAACCCGAGAGGCGCTTCGCGTTCGTGCCATCGCGGTTCTCGACGACCAGCAGTGAGGAGAGCCGGTCGCCGTATTTCGCCTCAAAAGCGCCGGTGTACAACTCGAAGCTGCGCACGGTCTCTGGATTGAAGGCGCTGGTCAGGCCGAACAACCGGTACGGGTTGTGGATCTCGACGCCGTCCATGACCGTGAGGTTCTCGTCCGGCCCGCCCCCGCGGACCGCGAGCCGGCTGCCGAACTCGTCGGTGGCGGCGACGCCGGGCAGCGTCTGCAGCGTGCGGAAGATGTTCTCGGCCCCGCCGGCCACTTTCATCACGTCGGCCGGGTGGACCAGGATCGTGGCGGGGGCATCGTCGCTCCCGACCGTGGCGGTGACCTCGACGGTCTCCTGAAGCTGGTGGCGCTCGATCAGGTACAGGTCGAGGCTCACGTCCGCCCCCACGGCGATCGCGATTGGCCTCGACTCCGTGAGACGACCCGGGGCGCTGACCTCGAGCGTGAAGCTTCCCGCGGGGAGCCTCAGCGCGAATCGCCCGTCAGCGTCGGTCGCCTGCGTGAAGCCCGCCGCCCGAAGCTCGGCGTCGGCGATCGGCCGACCCGAAAAGGCCTCGAGGACCTGGCCATGGATGCGGCCGTACTCGGATCCGGACGCCACTTCGGGAAGAAGCGCGACGACGAGAACCCGAAGCAGCAATCGCACGACCTCATTGTCGCGCCTTTCCAGGAGGCGCATTCGCTGGGCCACAAAGTTAGACGATCCTGGCGGCGTGCTTGTCCGACTGCGCGGCTGCGCTCGTAGTAGGCTTGGCGGCTGCCATGCCCGAGTTGCTGCTGTCCTGCCAGGAACTGACGAAGGCCTTCGGCGCCGCGCCGCTCTTCGAAGGCCTCTCGTTCGGCGTCTTCGCGGGAGACCACCTCGGCGTCGTGGGCCCGAACGGCTCTGGCAAGTCGACGCTGCTCAAGATCCTGGCCGGTCTCGAAGAGCCGTCCAGCGGAACTCGCGCGGCGCGCAAGCGGCTGCGAGTTGGCTACGTGCCGCAGGATCCGGGCTTCGCTGCCGGAACGACGGTCTTGTCCGTGCTTCGGGAGGCCGTCTTTGCCTCGGGCGAGGACGAACCTGCGACAGAGGGGCGCATCGCTGTCGCGCTGGGCAAGGCCGGTTTCGACGACCCTGAGCAAGCGACGGAGCAGCTCTCCGGCGGCTGGAAGAAGCGCCTGGTGATCGCCTGCGCGCTGGCGCGGGAGCCCGAGCTGTTGCTACTCGACGAGCCCACCAACCATCTCGACGTGGACGGGATCCTGTGGCTCGAAGAGCTGCTGCGGCACGAACCCGAGGCGTTCCTGGCCGTGAGCCACGACCGCTACTTTCTCGAAGCCGTGGCCGGCCGGCTGCTCGAGCTAAACCGCGCCTTCGCCGCCGGCATCTTCGACGTGCGGGGCCGCTACAGCGAGTACCTGGCCAGGAAGGACGAAGCGCTGGCAGGCCAGGCGGCCTACCAGGAATCGCTGCGCAACCGGGTGCGCTCCGAGCTGGAATGGTTGTCGCGCAAGGCCAAGGCGCGGACCCGCAAGGCGCAGGCGCGCATCGACGAAGCCGGCCGCCTCAAGGACGAGCTGAGCGACCTGGATGCGCGCGGGCGTTCCGCCGAGGTCGCCGGGATCGACTTCGCGGGAACCCTTCGCAAGACGCGCCGCCTGATCGAGACAAACGGCCTCACCAAGCGTTTCGGGGACCGCGAGGTCGTGCGTGGCCTCGACCTGGTGCTCTCGCCGGGCATGCGCCTGGGTCTGCTCGGCGCCAACGGCAGCGGCAAGAGCACGCTGCTGCGGCTGCTGGCCGGGCTCGAATCGCCCGATGCGGGGAGCCTCGAGCGCGCGCCGGCGCTGCGCGTCACGAGCTTCGACCAGCACCGCTCGCGCCTCGACCCGGCCGTTTCGCTGAAGCGCACGCTGGCGCCCGGCGGCGACTCGGTGCTGTTCGACGGACGCGCCGTCCACGTCGCCGGCTGGGCCAAGCGCTTCTTGTTCCGCGCCGACCAGCTCGACACACCGGTGGGCCGCCTCTCGGGTGGCGAGCAGGCCCGGGTGCTGATCGCCCGGCTGATGTTGGAGCCGGCCGACCTGCTGCTGCTCGACGAGCCCACCAACGACCTCGACATCCCCACCCTGGAGGTGCTCGAGGAGAGCCTGCTCGAGTTCTCCGGCGCGCTGGTGCTGGTCACCCACGATCGCTATCTGCTCGACCGCGTCTCGACCCGGATCCTGGCCTTGGACGGTCGCGGCGGTGCGATCCCGTACGCGGACTACGCGCAATGGGAAGCCGCCCGGCGTGGCGGTCCGGAGCAGAGCGCGCCGGCGAGCGCGGTGGCGCCGAAGCCCACCGCCTCGGGTGATCGCCGCAAGCGTCTCGGCTACCTCGAGCAGCGCGAGTGGGAGCAGATGGAAGCCAGCATCCTGAAGGCGGAGCGCCAACTCGAAACGTGCCGAGCGGCCGCCGCCGATTCGAGCGTGGCGTCCAACCACAAGCTGCTGGGAGAACGGCTGGCGGCGCTCGCCGCCGTGCAAGCCGCGGTCGACGGCCGACGCCTTCGCCTGGACCGGCCTCGCCTCGGCTTTCCGGGAGGCGGGATTCAAGGAGGTCGCGCGGCGCTCCCCCACCCGGCCGATCATGCGGC
>CAYTWT010000126.1:0-4298 GCA_964442185.1 uncultured Acidobacteriota bacterium | reverse complement strand
ATCGACAAGGCCCGAACAGCAGGTCGCAGGATCTTGCTGTTCGACGATCTCTTCCGCTCTGGAGCGACGATGAATAGCATCACAGCAGCCCTCTACGACTCCGGCGGTGCGGAAGACGTCTTTGCCCTGACGATCACGCGGACGCGGAGCAAGCAATGACTCAGGTTTTCATCGGCGGCTCGCGGCGCATCAGCCGTCTCAGCGACGCGCTCCGCGCGAGGATCGACCGTATCGTTGAGAAGGGCATACCTGTATTGATCGGTGACGCGAACGGCGCCGACAAGGCTGTTCAGCGGTACCTGCGAGAGCGGGCCTACGAACGCGTCGAGGTGTTCAGTTCGGACGCGACCCCGCGGAACAACGTCGGGGACTGGCCGGTCCGTGTGGTGCGCCCGGCTCATGCTCGACGGGATTTTGACTACTACGCTACGAAGGACCGCGCGATGGCCGCCGAGGCGACAGTCGGTCTGATGATCTGGGACGCCGAAAGCCGAGGCACGCTGTTGAACGTTCTGCGGCTGATCGGGCAGCACAAGCCCGTTGTCGTGTACGTCGGCCCGGGGAAGGCGTTCATCGACGTCCGCAATGAACGCGACTTCCACACCCTTGTCGCAGGGCTCGAGCGGACCGCCGCAAGAAAGCTCCGCGAGGCCGCCGCGGCGGAAGGCGTCGAGCCTGGGAAGCCCGCGCTGGCGCAGCTTCGGCTCTAGAGGACTCGGCCAATACGCGGCCGCGGGCGATCGGGCGCAGGCTGTTCTCGGCGACGACATCGGCCCTCCGGCAGGAACTCCTCGGTATGACGCACGCTGACCTTGCCGGGCACTGGCTCGGGACACCATCATCAGCCAAGCGGCTTCGCGACAGGAACTGCCCCGAAGCGGTCGCCTTCACGCTCCGCGTCGTCGTCACGGGAGGTTGGGGTCGGCCCGAGGAGGTCGTCGAGGCGTGGCGGCTCGAGGGTGAACCCGCACCCCGCAACAAGCGGGGCCGCTCGGCACCTTGAGAGAGGTGTTTTCGGAAAGCGGGGTAGGTGGCGAGCCGGTTATACTCCAAGCGTGAATGTCAGGGAGCGGCTGAACGACAAGCGCGCCGAGGTTCTGCGGGCCGCAGCTCGCCATGGCGCACACAACGTTCGGATGATCGGCTCGGTGGCGCGAGGCGACGCGAGGCCAGACAGCGACCTCGACCTGCTCGTGGTTCTCGACAGGGGCCGCAGTTTGCTCGACCACGCCGCCTTGATGGTGGAGCTCGAAGCCCTGCTGGGCTGCAAGGTGGACGTCGCGACGGAGCAGGGGCTCCGACCCCGGGTCCGGGACCGCGTGCTCGCGGAGGCCGTGCCGCTTTGAGGCGCGACCTCGAGCGTCTCCAAGATATCCTCGAGGCGATTGACCGGATCCAGCAGCAGACCAGTCGAGGGCGCGGCGCTTTCGACGCTGAGCCGCTCGTGCAAGTCTGGGTGATTCACCATCTGGAGATCGTGGGCGAGGCTTGCCGCAGTCTCTCGGAGGATCTCCGCGGCAGGCATCCAGAGATTCCCTGGCCGGCGATCATCGGCATGCGCAACATCCTGGTTCACGACTATTTCGGTCTGAATCTCGATGAGGTGTGGGCCGCCGTGGAGCGCGACCTGCCTGTCCTGCAACGCCAGGTGGCCGAGATGCTGGACACCGAAAGCAAAGGCTAACTCAGGGCCAAGGCAGTCGGTGCCGGACCTCGTCATTGAAGTGGGACGCGACATCATGGACGAGGCCGAAGTTAGGTGTTGCGCCGCGCGCGGCTCTGGCTTCGGCCGGCGCAGGACTTCCTGGCCGAGCGGTTCGAGGTGTTTCGGAAGGCCGGGTAGGTGTTCTCAGATTGTGACCTCCCCTGGCAGGGCGTTGCCGCACAAGCCCCGGGATGAGCGACGAAGAACTTGCCCTTCTTCCCAGAATGGGTATGATCCTTCCTGATATGGGAACACGAGCAAAGCGCGCCGGCCTGGCTGACGCGCTCTTCACCAGCGTCCAGCAACGCGTACTGGGGCTGCTCTACGGCCAGCCGGACCGGCGTTTTCAGAGCGGGGAGCTGATTCGCCTGGCGAAGAGTGGCACCGGAGCGGTTCATCGGCAGGTTGGGCGGTTGGCGGACGTCGGCCTTGTGACGGTCACGAACGTCGGAAACCAGAAGCACTACCAGGCCAACCGTGAGTCTCCGGTGTTCCGCGAGTTGCACGGTGTCATCGTGAAGACAGTCGGCCTGACGGAGCCCCTGAGACAGGCCCTCAAGGGAAAGGTGCCTGCAATCCGCGCCGCGTTCGTTTATGGCTCGGTCGCCAAGGGCAGCGACAAGGCGAGAAGCGACATCGATCTCATGGTGATCTCTGACTCGCTGCGCTACGCCGACTTGTTCGAGGCTCTCCAGAAGGCCGAAGCGACCCTGGCGCGCACGGTCAATCCCACTGTTCTCAAATACGCCGAGTGGCGCGCGAAGCGGTCGCGCAAGGACTCGTTTGCCACCCGCATCGCATCGCAGCCGAAGCTGTTCATCGTCGGCTCGAACAATGACCTCGACTGAGCTCGAGAGCCTCGTCCGGATCGGCCAGCTCAAGCGCGAGCCAGCGTCGGCCGCAGAGATCAAAGGTCTTTGGCGTTCCGGAGAGGCGCGGCTCGCGGATGCCACCAAGCAGGGCGGAGGCGGCGCGCGCATCCATGCGCGGCTGGTCATCGGGCGGCGCGGGAGTTCCTGGCCGAGCGTTTCGAGGTGTTTCGCAAGGCGGGGTAGGGGACCCATTGCCGCAGCCGAGTCGCGTAGGCTCTCCTCGCTCGACGCCGGTAGGGGTGTCGTGAGGCGATTCGTCGCGGTAGAATGGAGCCTGCGATGCGAACCGTGGTCGTGGACGATGAGCTGGCGGGACTCCTGGAGGGCGAGAAGCCCCTCGACCAGGCCGCCCGGGAAAGCCTGGTGATGGATCTCTTCCGCCGCGGGAAGATCTCGACCGGGAAGGCCTGCGCTCTGCTCGGGCTGGATCGAGTCAGCTTCGCCCGGCGCGCCGCCGAGCTGGACATCGCCTACTTCCAGTTGACCAAGGAAGACTGGGAGACCGAGAAGGCGACCCTCGACGCGTGGCCGAAGTCGTAGCCGATGCCAGCGTCCTGATCGCCCTGGCTCAGATCGGGCAGCTTTCCCTGCTCCAGCGGCTCTTCGGGGAGATCGTCATCCCGGCGGAAGTCGCGCGCGACGTCTCGCCGAGCCTGCCGCAGACCCCTGGCTGGATCCAGACACGCACTGCGCGCCAGCCACTCGATGCTCGCGTGCTCGCCGCCAGCCTCGATCCAGGCGAGACCGAAGCGAGCGCAGTGGCGCTTGAAGCCAAGGTCGAACGGTCATCCTCGATGACCTTCCGGCAAGGCGAGTGGCGCTGCGCCTGGGCCTCAACGTCATCGGGACGGCGGGCGTGCTCTTGCTGGCGAAGCAGCGCGGCCTCATCCCCTGCGTGCGGCCGCCACTGGATGCGCTCGGAGCCGCCGGCTTCCGCCTGCGCAAGGATGTCCGCGATGAAATCCTGAAGGCTGCCGGCGAGAGCGAGGCCGAACCGTGAGGCCCGAAGTCGGGCTCAGTCCACGTTGACGACGTAGAGGCGCTCGTCGCGCTGGGTCATCAGCAACCCCGTACCGCCCAGAGGGGAGATCCTCCTCTACCAGACTGAGCACCCGAGGAACCTCTACGAATAAGGCGAACTGGCGCCGGGCCCGACTATTCGGAAATTCCGAATCGTTCGCCGCGAGGGCGCGCGCGCGGTGGGCTGGGACACTAGAGCCTCGACGCGATCCTGGCGGTGGATCCCGGGCGCGTTCGGAGCGTGGAATCCAGTTCCGCCGCTGGGCGACGCAGCGCCGCCTGCACCAGGAGGGCCTTCGCTGCTGGAGGCTGCTCGCATCCTGCCGGACGGGCATCCGAAGGGGGAGGCACCACGCGGCCTTCGACCGGCACTTCCTGGGCATCCGGCCGGACCGCATGATTGAAGTGCGACGCGACATCATGGACGAGGCGGCTACGGCCAAACAGATCGCACTAGGGATCGTCCAGGCACTTCCGGACGACTGCACTCTTGGAGACGCCGCCTACCGCCTCTACCTTCGGCAGCTCCTCGAAGAAGGCCGCCAGGACATTCGTGATGGCCGGGTGTTCACGCAGGAAGAAGTCGAGCGAGAAGCTGCACAGTGGCTCGAGCCGTAAAGTGGGCGGGACGAGCCAAGGCTGATCTTCGGTCCGCAGTCGAGTACATCAAGAAGGAAAGCCCTGCCAGTGCTGCCGCGTTC
>CAYTWT010000125.1:0-3263 GCA_964442185.1 uncultured Acidobacteriota bacterium | reverse complement strand
GGTGGCTTGGTACACCGGCCGGGTCATGTAGGTCTTGAAGGTGGCGTAGGCGCTGCACGCCAGGAAGACGGCCAGGATCAGCTTGCGGCGCCGCAACAGGACGTGCAGGTAGTCCCAGAGGTGGGTATCCCGGAGCTCGGTCCCTTCGTAGTCGGCGCCGCCGGGCGGCGTCACCGCGGCCATGGATGTTACTAGTTTATCAGAGAATACTGGCTTTCACGACGCGCCCGATGGCCCGCGTCAGGCGTACTGGTAGAGGGGTACCGTGGAACTGGGCTCGGCCTGACCGGTGAGAATGGCCTCGATGTGACGGACCGTCTCGGGCGGAAACAAGATGTCTCCGCAGACGCTACAGACCTCAGCTGGCACGTTGTCGATGACCATGACGCGGCCGCGGTGTCGCACGGTATGCACAACCCGCTTGGGATCGAGCGTTCCGGGACAACCACGAATGGAGCACTGCATCGCTAACGGCCCCTCTGGGTCGGAGTGACCCACTTGGGCGGCTGCGGCTCGTAGACCGTGATGATGACCAAGATGGGCAGTGAAGTCGTGCAGACAACGTGCAGCGGCCGCCCCGCTTCCGTATAGCCTAACACCAGACAGCACGCGCCACGAAGATGCTCTGGATAGTGCTCAACAATCTGGCAAGCACGAAGGGCCTGGAGAAGCTGGTCAAGGGTGATGGCCTCCTCAACCAGCTCCTGCTGGCCATGCTGGGTGATCCGAAGCTTCTCGTCCCTGGCCTGCACCTGGATGATGCGGGCGATCTCCGCGGGTGTGCGCACCGGGCATCATTCTACCGACACTGGGACGTGCACCTACCACCGCAGACGCGGCCCCCGCCGCCGCGCTCACTCCCCGGCCGAGGCCGCGCGCAGGTCGAGCGCGAGGAAGTCCAGGATCTCGGCGTCCTGCATCTCCGTGAGCAGGCGCTCCGCACCGCCCTCGAGGACGTCCTTCGAGAGCTGCTTCGAGTCGATCAGGCGGTCGATCTTGTCCTCGACCGTGCCCCGGCAACGAACTTGTGGACGAGCGCGTTCCTCACCTGGCCAATGCGGAAGGATCGCCGGCGCCGCCGGTCGCGGGACCTGATCAAGACGGCAAGAGCAGCGTTGCTCGTCTGCTCGGTCCGGGCGGCGATCCCCACCTCGAGCCGCTGTCAGGTCCTCGCCGGATCGTCCCAAAGCGACGGCAGATCCAGCTCGATCGCCTCGAAGGGCTCGGCACGCGGGCGTTCCACGTCGGCGTGAGTGGCCACGAGCAGCCAGAGCTCGCTCGATCGGCGATAGACCTCGAGCGTCCGCGCCAGCGGATTGACGAGCCAGGCGTGGCCCACACCCTCGCGGGCGTAGCGGGGCAGCTTCCGCGACCGATCGATCTGCTCTGTCGAAGGGGAGATCACCTCGCAGATCCAATCGGGCGGGAGCGAAAACGCGGCCGTGTCGGGCACAGACGGCATGCGCTCGCGCCGCCACCCGGCGAGATCGGGGACGAGCACGTCGGGGCCCAGGTGCAGCTCGGGCTCGTCGAGGATCAACCAGCCGCCAGGACCGCCCCGGGCGCGTTGGAAGGGCCCGAATAACTCTCCCCCGAGCGCCGAGCTCGCATGAGCATGACGCGCCCCGGGCCGGGGGCTCGTGATCAGCTCATCGTCGACGATCTCGGCGACCAGCGGCTCGGGCACGTTCAACAGGTCGTCGTACGTGGCGCGGCGCGACATCGTGGTTCCCATGATACCTCCCGGACGGAGAGGATCTCATGGCGAATGGACGGCGAAGGTCCGGAGTACCGTGCTCGGCGCTCTACAGTGGCTCGGGGCCCGAGATCGCGGTTGACGGGTCTGTCGTCATTTGGCAGGATAAATGACGACTATGGCGTCTGATCGGCCGGGCGAGGCTCCTTACGTCGAGCGGCTGGCCGAGCTTGCGGCCTGGTCGGCCCGCAAGTCCCTCTTCCTGTTCGGACCCCGGCAGACGGGCAAGACGACACTCATCCGCCGCCAACTCCCGCGTGCCCGCGTCTACGACCTGCTCGACAGCTCGGTCTTCCTGGCACTCGGTCAGCACCCGGGCCGCCTGGGCGAGGAGCTCGGAGCGCGCGACGCCCTCGTCGTGATCGACGAGGTACAACGTTTGCCCGAGCTGCTGAACGAGGTCCACCGCCTGATCGAGGAGCGGGGAGTGCGCTTCGTGCTGACCGGTTCGAGCGGCCGCAAGCTGCGGCGCGGTGGCGTCAACCTCCTGGGCGGCCGGGCCCGAACGCGGCACCTCCATCCGCTCACCTGCCGTGAGCTGGGTCCACGTTTCGACCTGGCGCGGGCCGTCGAGCGCGGCCTCCTCCCGTCGATCTACTTCTCGGACGACCCTGCCGCGGACCTCGCGGCCTACGCGGGCACCTATCTGCAGCAGGAGATCGCGGCCGAGGGCGCGACCCGCAACGTACCCGCCTTCAGCCGCTTCCTGAGGGTAGCGGCACTGTGCAACGCCACCGTCGTCAACTTCACCCAGGTCGCGAGCGACGCGCAGGTCGCGCGCACAACGGTGTACGAATACTTCGAGATCCTGCGCGATACGCTGATCCTGCACGAGGTGCCGGCCTGGACGAAGTCGAAGACGCGCAAGCCCCTCGTCTCCTCCAAATACTATTTCTTCGACGTGGGGGTGGTGTCCTCCCTGCAGGGACGCCTCGTGCGGCGTGGCACGCCGGAGTTCGGCGCGGCCTTCGAGACGTACCTCTTGCACGAGCTCGTCTGTCACCGCGACTATGCGGGCGGAAGTGCGATCTCGCACTGGCGCTCGGCCTCAGGCTTCGAGGTCGATTTCGTGCTCGACGACCACACCGCGATCGAGGTCAAGGCAAAGGCGAACGTCGCCCCGCGGGAGCTGCGATCGCTTCAGGCCCTGGCCGAGGAGAAGAAGCTGAAGCGTGCCGTGTGCGTCAGCCTCGAGCCACGACGCCGCAAGGTCGGCGGCGTGACGATCCTGCCCTGGCGCGAGTTCCTCGACGCCCTGTGGGCCGGGGAGTATTCCGGCTGACCTGGACGCTCACTTCCGCCGGGCGGGCCGAGGACCTGGCCGCGCTGCCCGCCGGGGCTTGGCGGGTGCGGGAGCCTCGGTCAGGTCGATGCCGAACAGCTCGGAGAGCCCTTCCTCGGCGAGGAGCCTCCCGGGCGCCGGCCCTTTCCGCGCGAGCGGGAGGTCCTTGCCGGCTCGGGCGATCAGGTCCTGCTGGTCCACGCCGCGTAGCTCGAAGAGCAGCTC
>CAYTWT010000124.1:0-12416 GCA_964442185.1 uncultured Acidobacteriota bacterium | reverse complement strand
TGGTGGAGGCGGCGGGAGTCGAACCCGCGTCCGGAAGCGCGCCGACGGTAGACTCTACAAGCTTAGTCCGACCTCTAAATTTCGCCCCCGCCGTGAAGGCCGGACAAAACCGGCGAGGACTAGTCCGATTGATTTCGCCCGTCGCCTACGGACCGAAGGCTCGGGGCAGAGCCCACATTGATGACGCTCCGTCCGAACCCCGTGGGCGGGGATCCGGGGGAGCGGGCTACCTAACGGTTAGTTAGGCGGCCAGTGCCAAGTTATCGTTGGCAGGTATGTCTTTCCACCGGATTTACGAGCCGGTAGCACGCTCGGCTTGCATCTACCGGGGTCACCGTTCCCGTCGAAACCGTGACGCCCCCACGGGACGAGTGTAGCACGGCCAGACGGCCGCCTATTTCGCCTTCTTCGCCTGGATCGACTCCAGGAACTCGACGAGGCTCTCGAGCTTCTGCTTCACCGCCTCCTCGCTGTAGCCCTCGCGCGAACTCTTGAAGGCGTCGCCCCAGACAGGCATGTCCGCGCCGCCGTGGTTCTTTACAGGCTTGCGCCCGTCGATGATCTTGAACACCTCCTCCGCGGCGAAGCTGCCGTTGTTGCGCGCCGCCAGGAGCGTGAGGTCGGGCGGACGAATCCGCAGCCCGTCCGCGATCGGACCATCACCCTTGCCCTCCGAACCGTGGCAACTCGAGCAGTACAAACGATAGATCGAGCTGCCCATCTCCTTGGCGGCGCTGGCCGGCTCCTCAGCCACTGCGGAGCAGGCCACTGCGACCACGAACAACGCGCCCCGAAGCGCTCTCATCATTGCCTTGCCTCCTCCTGAGCGAGCTCGTCAGCCTGCCGCGGTCAGGCCGACACCGGCCCGAAGCGAGCTTGCGACCTCGGCCTTGCGCGACGGGCGCACGCTCAAGACGGGGCACGTCGCCGCACGAACCACGTGCTGCGACGTCGATCCGAACAGCATCGCGCCGAGGCTTGCGTGCCCCTGGCTCCCCATCACGATCAGATCCGCTCGCTCCTCGGTGGCGAGCCGCAGGATTTCCTTGTAGGCCGTGCCCACCTCGACCTGCTCCTCGATCTCACACGCGGCGCGGGCGTCATCCGGGATCGCGTCGTGGAGCTTGCGGCGCAGGAGCTGCACGACCTCGTGGCGCAGGGGCCCGATCTCGAACGGCGGCGGGTAGCCGCTGGCGCCGACCTGCGGCAGGCTCTCGATCACGTGCAGGAAGCGGACGTGGGCCTGCTGTTCCGCCGCGAGCGAGAGCGCGAAGGAGGTCGTGCCCGCGGAGGATTCCGACAGGTCCGTCGCGCACAGGATTCGCGAGATCAGCCCCGGCGCCTGCCATGTCCTCCCTTCTTCGTGACAAATCGTCAGGACCGGACACTCGGCGCTGCGCAGCAGCTTCTCGGTGACGGAGCCGAGCAGGAGGTGTTCGAAGCCCGAGAGGCCGTGAGTCCCCATCACCAAAAGATCGGCCGGAAGTGCTGCGGCCGTGGCCCGGATCTCGCGCCACGGCACACCGTCCTTGACCTCCAGCGTGACCCGCACGCGGTCGAGAAGCGCCGGCTCCACGAAGCGGCGCAGTTCCCCGGTGGCTTCCTTGCGGATCTCCGCGTGGTCGAGGGCGGGGTTCGGGAAGTAGGGTATGTCCCCGCCGTAGACGACCGGATTTGGGACTACGTGGAGCACGCTCAGCATGGCATCGTAGCGCCGCGCCATGGCAACCGCGTGGCGGAGGGCGCGGGCCGAGAAATCGGAGAAGTCAGTCGGGCAAAGCACGTGCTTGATCTGGACTCGTGTGGCTGCCATGGGCCACCTCCGCTCCTCTCTCTGGACTGCAAGCGTGATGCCGGCGCAAGGAGTTGCGAAGGGGCGCTGCCGAGGGGTTGGCTGATTCCAGGCCGGCAAGAACTTCGGCCTCGACTGCGAGGCTCCGCAGGCCTTGCGCAAGGCGGCCCCACCGGCTTCAGGGCTTGACGGCGGGACCGTGCTTGAGCGGGGGCGTGAGGCCCATTTCCTTCAGGTGTTTCTCGCCTCCGGGGCCATTCAGCTGCCAATAGGGCAGCCGCGTCGAGCCCAGCAGCGCCGCGTCTTCGCCCTGATCGCTCGAGCGGCGGATCAGCCGATACGGCAGGTCCACCTCGAAAGCAAAGGTCGTCGTCGGCCCGCCCTCTTCCGCCACGGTCCACTGCGTGACCTCGAACTTCCCGGCCGGCACGACCTCGGCCGAGTTCCCCGCCGCACGCCGGAGCTTGGCCTTGCCCCAGGCGAGCGGCTGGTGCGCAAGCCGCGCCGACAAGAGGCTCCGCAGGTACGGCACAGTGCGCGACTCACCCGGCTTCATGTAGGCCGTGCCCCAGCCGCGCAGCAGGATCGGGAGCGCGTCTTCGAACACGCCGTCCGGGGCAAGCTCGAGATCGTCCTTGCCGTCCGCTTCGCCGTCGAAGTAGCTGTGCGACACGCCGCCGATCCGTCCGCCGCGGGGAATCAGTTGATGCCAGACGTGGCCGCACCACTCCTGGCTCGAGAAGCTCAGCTTGGCGAGCGGCCAGCCCGGCGCGACCCGCGCGAACACCGAGGTCATCACGTTGTAGTCGTAGATCCCCGTCTGGAAATCCCGGATCGCGTTCAGTTTGAGGACGGGGTACACGTCCGACCTCGGGTGCTTGCCGGGGTCGGCCTTGACGCGCCGCGAGTCGCTCATCTCCTCGGTCACATAAATGAGGATCCCAGTGCCCTCGCGCAACGCCCCATAGCGCGGTTGCGTCAGGCGATAGCCGTTCAGTTCGGCCTTGCCGTCGCCCCAATGGGCCCAGAAGTCGTCGGCGGAAGCCGCTCCGGCGAACAGCGTCAGGGCAGCGGCGGCAGCTCGGACCCGAACCAATCTTGTCATCGACCCCCCACCGTATCCCTCCCCACGTGGGGGGAGGGGACCGCTCTTTGTCTAGAGCGACGAACCCCGCTCCCCGTGCTTCTCAGGCGGGAACGGCGGCGGCTTGCAGGCCCCGCCTTCGCGACACCGGTCTTCGGGCAAAGAGTCTCGAGCGGGCAGCGTCCACACAGTGGTCGCCTTCGGCACGCTTCCTTTGCGAGGCGCACGATCTGGGCATGGTAGTCGTTGTAGAGGCCGGCGTCGCCAGGCAGCGAGCTCATGAAGAGCGCCTGCACCACGTCATAGGGTTCGCGCCCGGAGATCATTCCCAGCCGCGCGAAGATCCGGCGCGTGTAGGCGTCCACGACGAAGAGCGGCAGGCCCGCGGCGTAAAGCACTATCGAGTCGGCCGTCTCGGGCCCGATGCCCCGCACCGCCAGCAGCTTCGTGCGCAAGGCTCGAGGCGTGTCACGCCGCATGGCGGCCACGCGTCCGCCGTACTCGCGGCCCACAAAGCCCACGAACGCCGACACCCGAAGCGCCTTCAACTTGAAGTAGCCCGAGGAGCGGATCAGAGGCGCCAACCGCATCGGCGGAACCTCACGCAGCGCGCGATACGACACAAGACCCTTGCTTCGGAGTTGCGCCAGCGCTCTTTCGGCATTCCTCCAGGAGGTGTTCTGGGTCAGGATCGCCCCGAGGCAGACCTCAAAGGGCGTCTGGCCGGGCCACCAGCCTTGAGGTCCGTAGGCCGCGTGGAGGCGCTTGTAGAATGCCAGCAGGCGCCGCCGCATGCCGCACCATACCAGAGGGATGGCCGCGAGAGCGCTGATTGACAGTGCCTTTCCGCATCCCACATAATCCGAAGGCGGCTAAGTGCATCGAAAGCCATGATTTCGGGGAAGCCGTTGAGGGAAAGATGAGCCTGGAAGACGATCTCAAGGCGAGGGCGCTGTCGCTGATCAGCCAGCAGATGGCGAACTGGGTGGTGGACATCCAGCGCCAGATCCAGGATCACCAGGGAACCTTCGTCAAGACGCTCGACGAGCTGGCGGAATTCGTTGCGCGCTACGACGAGAAGATCAACGAGGCCGAGATCGCGGCGGCGATGGCCCAGGTCGTGGCCGCGCAGCCTCCTCCGCCCCCGCCTCCGCCGCCGGTGTTCGCCGGCCCCGGGATGGACAAGCTGCGCCTTTCGCTCGCGGAGATCGAGAAGGGCACGAGCCTCTCCGAGGTGCTCAGCTATCTCGTGAACGAGGTCTCGCAGTACGTGGACCGCACGGCGATGTTCATCGTCAAGGGGACGAATGCCATCGGCTGGTACTCGCGGGGCATCGAGCCCGGCGAGGCCGTCAAGCAGGTGAACATCCCGCTCGGCGCCGACACCGTGTTCCGCAACGTCGCGAACTCGCGCCAGTCGATGCGCCTGCCGCTCGCCCACACGCCGGGCACGGCCCAGGCGGTCGCCCGGCTGGGCGGCAGGCCGCAGGCGCTGCTGGCAGTGCCGCTGGTGCTGCGCGACAAGCTGGCGGCGATCCTCTATTGCGACAGCAGCAAGGGTGAAGTCCCGGGGCCCCAGGCGAATCTGATCGAGGTGCTGGTGCTGTTCGCGGGCAAGAGCATCGACCTGCTCTCGCTCGGTCCCAGGCCCGCGACCGCGGCAGGGGCCCGCACCAGCGTCGGCTCGACGCCCGAACGCGCGGCTGCGATCCGCGCCGGCGGCGACGAGATCCGCGAGCGCGCGGGCGTGCCTCGCCCGATTGCGTCCCCGATGCCACTGACGGTGGAGGAGGGCTCCTCGACGGTGATGTTCAAGGCGGGCACGTTCCCGACGCAGGCCAAGGCCCCCCCCGCTGCAGCTCCGCCGCCGGCTCCCGCCGCGCCGCCCGTCCCCGCGCCAGCAGCCGCCGCGCCAGCAGCCCCCGGCGACCCGAAGGCCCACGAGGACGCCAAGCGCTTCGCGCGGCTCGTGGTCAGCGAGATCAAGCTCTACAACGAGACCAAGGTCAACGAGGGGCGGCGCCTGAAGGACCTCTACGGGCGCCTGAAGGATGACATCGAGCGCGGCCGGCAAATGTACGCGGATCGCGTGCCGCCACGCATTCGCGACACCACGAACTACTTCTTCGACGAACTGCTGCGGATCCTCGCCGGGGGCGATGCCAGCGCCCTGGGCCCCATGTAGAGCGGGAGAAAGCGCCCGCCCTGCCCTTGTTCCCCCGCGTCTTCGCGCTCTTCGCTTTTCTGCTCTCCGCGGGTTCCGCAGCGGCCGTCGCGCGCACGTTCTGGCTCTCGCCGGCGCCTGAGGATCCGGCCGAATCGGCGCTGCGCGAAGCGCTCGAGACGAGCGCCTTCGCCGGACCCGAGTCGACGGCCGCCAGTCTCGCCCGCGTGGCCGAGGCAGGCAGCGGCAGCCCTGGCGGCGGGCTCGCGCGGCTCGCGGCTGGCCTCGCCTTCGTCGAAGCGAACCGCCCCGAGTTGGCGCTCGAACAACTGCGGCACGCCGATCTCGCGCGCACGGCGCTCGGCGATCGTGTGCAGCTGGCGATTGGCCAGGCGCTCGAAGCGAGGCGCGACGCGGCCGCAGCGGCGGCCGCGTATCTCGCTGCGGCCAACGGGCGGCCTGGCGGGCCGGTCGAGTGCGTGGCCTTGTTCCGCGCGGCCGAGAGCCTGGAGCGCTCGTCGCTTCTGCCGCAAGCCCTCGAAGCGCTGACACGCGCCCTGTCGGCCTGCGCCGGCCAGGAACCGCGTGCGCTCCTCGAGGTGGCGCGTCTGCAGGAGCGGCGCAAGGACCTGCCCGCGGCCGCGGCGGCCTACGCTCGCCTCGACCGCGAGTATCCCGCCTCGGCCCAGGCCCGCAGCACGCTGCATCGGCTGGCGGCGCTGCGCTCGCTCTTGCCAGCCGAGCAAGACGACGAGCGCCTCGGGCGCGAGCTGAAGAAGGCCCTCGCGCTGTGCGACGCGGGGCTGCCCTCGGACGCGGCGCCGCTGCTGCGGGCACTGAAGACGAAGCCGTTGGCCGCGGCCGACCTGGATCTGGTTCGCGTCCGGCTGGGCCGCAGCGCGCTGGCCCTCACGCGCACGCGCGAAGCGAGCGCCGAGCTCGCTGCCATCGCCCCGAGCTCTCCGTACGCGGCTGAGGCCGCCTTTTATCGGGCGAAGATGGCAGCGCTGCGCACGAAGTCGATGCAGGCGTACGAGGCTGTGGCGAACGGATTCCCCGGAACGCCCTGGGCCGAGCAAGCGCTGCTGGCGCTCGCGAACAACTACCAGAAGGACGCCCGCGACGAGGAGGCGCTCCCCTACTATCGGCGACTCCTCGAGGCCTATCCCGATGGCCGGCACACCGACCGCGCCGGCTGGCGCGTGGGCTGGGGCGAGTATCGTGCCGGCCGTTTCGCCGAGGCCGCACAGACGCTCGAGCGCACGGCGCGACTGCGGCCCGCCACCGCCTTCTCGGCGGGCCTGCTGTACTGGGCGGGCCGCGCCCGCCTCGAGACCGGTGACACGGAGCGCGCGCGGCAGCTGTTCGAGGAGACGGTCCGCCGCTTCAAGAACAGCTACCATGGGCAGCGCGCCCGACTGCTCCTCGGGGGCTTTGCCAAGCGGCCCGCCGACAAGCTGCCGCTGCTGGTGGCCGGAGCACCCGACCCGCAGACCGAGATCCCGGGGCCAGCCTTCACGCGCATCCGCCAGTTGCTCCTGATCGGGGAGCTAGGCGCCGCGCAGGAAGAGCTGAGCACGCTGCCGGCGTCGGCCTTGTCGCAGGCCACGATCGCCTGGATCGAGAATCGCCAGGGCCGGCTGCGGCCGGCGATCACGGCGATGAAGCGCGCCTATCCCGAGCACATCTCGGAGGCCGGCGATCGGCTCCCGCCCGAGGTCTGGCGCATCCTGTATCCGCTCGAGTTCGGCGACCTGCTGCGCGCGAAGGCCGCGGAAGAGGGCCTCGATCCAGCGCTCGTCGCCGCGATCATCTGCCAGGAATCGACGTTCAACCCGGGTGCGGTGAGCTCGGCCGGGGCGCGCGGCCTGATGCAGGTGATCCCGCCCACGGGCCGCTCGCTCGCCCGTTCGCTCGGCGTCCGCTACAAGACGGCCGGCCTCTACGACCCGGCCACGAGTCTCGACTACGGCACGCGCTATCTTCGCCAGTTGCTCGACCGCTTCGGCGGCCGTGTCGAGCGCGTGCTCGCGGCATACAATGCGGGTCCCCATCGCGTCGACGCCTGGACGAGCGGCCGCCCGGAGATGGGAGACGAGGAGTTCGTGGAGAGCATTCCCTTCACCGAGACGCGCCAGTACGTGATGATCATCCTGGCCAACCGCGAGCACTATCGCCGGATCTACGACCTGGGCGCGCCAGCGCAGCGCTCAGCCGACGCGGGGATGGCGCGGTGAGCTTCCGTCTCGGCGACTTCAAGACCAAGATCGATCCGGCCGTGCTGGGCAAGCAGGGCACGGGCCCGCGCTTCGACGGCCGGCACAACGATCAGCTGCGTGAGGTCGCGATCACGCCGCATTTCACGCGGCACGCCGAGGGCTCGGTGCTGATCGAAGTCGGCGACACGAAGGTGATCTGCACCGTGAGCATCGAGGAGCGGGTGCCACCGTTTCTCAAGGGCAAGGGCGAAGGCTGGATCACGTCGGAGTACGGGATGCTGCCGCGCGCGACCAGCACGCGCATGCAGCGCGAGGTGACGAAGGGCCGGCCCACGGGCCGCACCTACGAGATCCAGCGCCTGATCGGCCGCTCGCTGCGCAGCGTGATCGACGTGAAAGGCCTCGGTGAGCGAACGCTGTGGGTGGACTGCGACGTGATCCAGGCCGACGGCGGCACGCGCACGGCCTCGATCACGGGCGCCTTCGTGGCGGTGGTCGAGGCGCTGCAGCAGCTGAAGAAGAATGGCGCGTTCGGCGAGCTGCCGCTGCTCGACTACATCGCCGCGACGTCGGTCGGCAAGGTGGGCGGGCAGATCCTGCTGGACCTCGCCTACGAGGAAGACTCGAAGGCCGAAGTCGACATGAACATCGTGAAGACCGGTCGTGGCCTGTTCGTAGAGATCCAGGGCACCGCGGAGCAGAAGCCCTTCAGCCAGGACGATCTGCAGCAACTGATGGCCTCGGCCGACAAAGGCATCCAGGAGCTGATCGCGGCGCAGAAGGCCGTGCTCGGCGACCTGCCGCTCAAGAAGCAGAAATAGCCGGTCGCCTTCCGGCGCGGGTTCTAGCGGAGGGTGGCGAGGAACTGCTTCAGGCGCGCGAAGGCCTTGCCGCGGTGGCTGACCTTGTCCTTCTCGACGCGGCTCACCTCGCCGAAGGTCTTCCCAAACGGCGGGTAGAAGAAGAGCGGGTCGTAACCGAAGCCGTTCGTGCCCTTCGGCGCTTCCGCGATGAAGCCTTCCACGAACTCGGCCACCTGGAACACGATCTCGCCACTGCGAGCCAGCGCGACTGCGCTCGTGAAACGCGCACCCCGCTCGTCGCGCGGGACGCCGTTCAGCTTCTCGATCAGAAGCCGGTTGCGATCGGCGTCGGTCGCCCCTGCCCCGCCGAATCGGCTCGAGTACAAACCAGGCGCGCCGTTCAGCGCAGCCACTGAAATGCCGGAGTCGTCGGCGACGGCCAGCAGCCCCGAGCGCGCCGCGTAGTAGCGGGCCTTGACAGCCGCATTCTCCTCGAACGTCGTTCCCGTCTCCTCGGGCGCGTCGCTGATCCCCACGTCTTTCGGGCCCAGGATCCGAAACGGCAAGCCGTTCACGAGCTGTCGCATCTCCGCGAGCTTGCCCGGATTCTGGCTCGCGAGCAGGAGGTCGGCCATCGGCATCGGCGAACGTCGATCATACCCGGCCCGCCCTGCGCTATCATCAGGAGCGTCGATTCCGTTTGGAGCGCGTGGCCTTCGTCGAGCCGACGCAAGCCCGCCGCAGACGGCCCAGGGTACCGTGCGCTATCATCTGGACCGGTCGATTCCGTTTGGAGCGCCCGCAGGTCGGGCTTCCATGCCGCCGTCGAGGGATTCACTCCCGAGACGGCGGAACTCGATGGCGCGCCCGACCGAGGACGCGGCTCTCAGGAGGCTCGACGTTGCGGGCCTTCGTCGAGCCGACGCGTTTAGTAACGGGGCGTAGCGCAGCCTGGTAGCGCACCTGCCTTGGGCGCAGGTGGTCGCGAGTTCGAATCTCGCCGCCCCGACCACACTTTCTGGTCAATTCGGTGCCGGGCCGGCCTTGTGTTATACTCGCCAGCCTCAATCCTCCCTCTGCTTAGGCTGCCTCGAGAGTTCTGGAGGTCAGGCATGAAGTCTTCAGCGCTGCGTCAGATTTCCTTGTATACGCTCAGCCTTGGCATGGCGGCCTGCGGCGCCGGCGATGGCTCCGCACCCTCGCTCCCCACTTCTCCCGAGGCGGTGCCCGCAAGCGGCGTGGCGGCGCCTGGTTCCTCCCCCGGAGTCTCGATGCCGGTCACGAGCCAGGGAGCCGAGCCCGCGGGCTTCAAAGCCGTCTTCCGCGTCAACCCCAAACCCGACACGGAAGGCATCATCCAGGGCGATTCGCCGCTCACCGTGCACTTCGACGTCTGTAGCTCGAGGACCGACGCCGACAAGCCGCTCTCCTATCTCTACGATTGGGACTTCAACCACGTGGCAGACGTCGTCGGGACCGGTGACGCCTGCCAGCAAGAGCACAAGTACGACGTGAGGCGGTTCCCGCAGGCGAGGGGAAAAGTGCTCTTCGAGACGAACATCTGCGTCGTGAGCGGCGACCCGCGGGTCCACGGGCCGGGGACCCACTTCGCCTGCCGGGCCTTCAAGGTCAGCCTGCCAGTGCCAGTGTCAGAGCCAGGGACAGGGCCAACCCCGCCGCCGACGGGGGGCGTCGCCACTTTCACCTATTCCAACGCGTCCAGCATCTCGATTCAGGCCCCGGCCCCGCGCCTCGTCTCACCCTACCCGTCCAACATCGCCGTTGCGCTGCCGGCGGGCACCCTGGTGCAGTCGGCCATCGTCACCCTCAACAACTTCAGCCACTTGTTTCCTGACGACATCGATGTTCTCCTGGTCGGACCGACCGGCGCCAATGCCATCATCCTGTCCGACGTAGGCGGCTCCGACGACGCGGTCAACGTCACGCTGACGCTCTCAGGCGCCGCGGGCTCGGGGCTGCCCACCGGCAGTCCTCCGGCGATCGTGAGCGGCACCTTCCTGCCCACGAACTTCCCAGGAGTAGACACATTCCCTGCTCCGGCGCCCGCCCCCGCCGGGGGCTCCTCGCTGGCGGTGTTCAACGGCACGGACCCGAGCGGCACCTGGAGCCTCTACGTGGTCGACGACCGGAACAGCGACGGCGGGTCGTTCGCGGGGGGCTGGTCGCTCGAGCTCACAGTCCTCCTCCCCTAGTTCCGGCTCATCGTGGTGACGCGGATCTTGAGGCGGCTCGTGCCGTAGCTCGCTTCGCTGACGACGTGGTAGTTGGGTTCGAGCCTGCGGCGGCCCGCAGCGCCCAGGCGAGGGTAATCGAGCACGTAGAGCGTCGCGGGCTTGGGTTCTTCCTTCGCCACGACATCGACGCTCACGAAGCGCGGCGTCACCGTGTTGCCGCCGCGTTCGGTCTTCTCGAAGCTGTCGGCATCGAGCGGGCTGTGCATGAAGGCCGTGGCAAACGGCGACACGACAAAGGTCGTGTCCGAGGTGGGCCGTAGTTCCCGGAACAGGACGTTCTGGGCCGCCTGAAGCTCGAGGAACTGCTGGTTGTAGACCATCTGGTCCTGGCCCCAGCACGAGCGCTCCGCGCTGCCGTAATGGCAGTACATCTGCATGCCACCGTACCTGGCGACCCCGAAGCGGGCCACCGAGATCGGGTCGAACGAGAAGTAGTTGGAACCGACGTTGAGGGCCAGTAGCAGTCCGAGATAAGCCAGACGCAGCCGGGCATCGACGCGCGCCTTCCGCAGCAGGCTGTAGGAGAAGAGCAGGAGCGGCAGGTAGCTGGTCACGAAATAGCGCGGGTTCTCGTACGGCACCTTGCGCGTCAGAGCCAGCGTGCTGATCAACAGAATGAAGCCGACCTGGATCTGCTTGCCATCCAGCGAAAGGAGCCTGCGGTCCGCCGACCGGAGCCAGCCAACGATGTATGCCAGCAGCGGAAAGCCCCAAAGCGCCCAATTGAAGTTGAGCAGCAGGATGATCGCGTAGCCGGTCAGCGTCGCCGGCCCCAGGCCGGTTTCGAACGCGCCTTCGTCGTTGAACCAGGCAAGCCCGCCGTGTTGCCGCGCGAGCAGGTAGAACCCGAACAGCAGCAGCGGCACGAGCAGCGCTCCCCCGCGCGCGAGCTCTTCGAGGCGCCGGTCGCCCGCGAGGATCCGCCTCGCCGAGGGCGCCACGCCGACGAGCCACACGATGGCGTAGAGCCCGACGCCGGTCTCCTTCGAGAACACCAGGCCCGTGCCGGCCAACAGCGTCTGAACGAGATTCCGCCGGAGCATCCCGTCGATCACCCACGGGTAGAAGACGAGCAGCCCGAGGTCTGTGGAGAAGTGATACGTGACGGCGACTACCAGCGGCGCGCTGGCAAACAGACTCACGACGAGCGCCTTCTCCGCTCGCGAAACCGAGTCGCCCACGAGCGTCTGGAGGAGTCTCCAGACGCCGCCGATCGAGAGACACATCCAAGCGATGTCGGCGAGGTTGAGCGCCACCGCGCTGCCGTGCAGAAAGTACTGGGGCCAGCCAGCTAGAAACAGGTAGCCCGGTGGATGATCGGCGCACGAGAAGTCGGCGAAGGGAAAAGGCGGCTGCGTGGCGCGCAGAACGCAGGAGAAGTAGTACATGCCGTCCCAGATCGGCAGCGCTCGGACCCAGGGCAGCGTGAGGCCGAGAAAGATCAGGTAGGGAACGTACCAGGAGCGGGCGGGCAAGGCCATCCGGCCGACACTACGCGCCCGCCAGCGAGCCTGTCAAAGCACGAGCCAAGGCGCTCCGCCTCGTGACACTTCCGGAAACTGTCCCAAGACCGCCTCGGCGGCGAGCGGTTGTGCCCGAGACTGCGGCTCATGGTCACGCTTCGACTCTTCGGCCTCGACGGCTACAGCCTGGTTCGCTTCGAAGGCGAATCGCCGCCGGCCTCGCCGCTCTGGACGGAGCTTCGCGTGCTGAACCTGCGGGAAGACGCGCTGAGCGAATTCCTCGACAGGATCGAGAGGCAAAACGCAGGCGTGACCCCTCCCGGCCAGTGAGCCGCTTCAAAGGCTTTGACACGTTCCACCCTCCGTGGTATAGGCTGAGTCACTCCCGCCCCTTACTGCCAGAGTCCTGGAGGTCAGGTATGAAGTCTTCAGCGCTGCGCCAGATTTCCTTGTATGCGCTCAGCCTCGGCATCGCGGCCTGCGGCGCCGGCGATGGCTCCGCACCCTCGCTCCCCACTTCTCCCGAGCTCGTGCGCCCCAGCGGCGTGGCGGCGCCTGATTCCTCCACAGAGATCTGGATGCCGGTCGGCTTCGAGGGAGCCGAGCCCCCGAACTTCAAAGCCGTCTTCCCGGTTC
>CAYTWT010000123.1:0-2581 GCA_964442185.1 uncultured Acidobacteriota bacterium | reverse complement strand
AGCATGAGCGCGGAGGAGAGGATCACGGCCATCGGGTTGGCGAGGTTCTTGCCGGCGATGTCGGGCGCGCTGCCGTGCACGGCCTCGAACAGCGCGCCGTGCTCGCCGATGTTGGCGCCGGGGGCCAGGCCGAGGCCCCCGATGAAGCCGGCGCACAGGTCCGAGACGATGTCGCCGTAGAGGTTCTCGAGCAGCAGCATGTCGAAGCGCGTGGGGTCGAGGACGAGCTGCATGCAGCAGTTGTCCACGATGATCTCGTCGTAAGTGATCTCGGGATACTGCCTCGCGACGGTCCGGCAGCAGTCGAGGAACAGCCCGTCGGAGAGCTTCATGATGTTCGCCTTGTGCACGGCGCTCACGCGCTTGCGGGCATGGGTGCGGGCGTAGTCGAAGGCGAACAGCGCGATGCGCGTCGAGGCCCGTTCGGTGATGATCTTGATCGACTCCACGACACCGGGCACCACCACGTGTTCGAGCCCGCTGTAGAGGTCCTCGGTGTTCTCCCGCACCACCACCAGGTCGACACCGTCGTAGCGGCTCTTCACCCCCGGCAGGGTCTCGACGGGGCGCAGGTTCGCGTACAGGTCGAGCTTCTTGCGCAGCTCGACGTTGACCGAGCGGTGGCCGCCGGCGATGGGCGTTTCGGTCGGGCCCTTGAACGCGACCTTGTTCCGGCGCACCGACTCGAGCGTGCGCGCGGGCAGCGGCGTGCCGTGCTCGCCGATGGCCGAGAGTCCGGCCGGCTCGGTCTCCCACTCGAAATCGATCCCGGTGGCCGAGAGCACGCGCACCGCGGCGGCCATCACTTCGGGACCGATGCCGTCGCCGGGGATGAGCGTGACGGTGTAGCTCACGAGATCGCCTTCGCCTCGAGGATCGCGAGGACGTCCGGCGGCGTCTTCGCCCGTATCAGGATCTCCATGTCTTCGGGGCGAGCCTTGCCGCGCCCCACGACGGTGTTGCGGAGCCAGTCGAGCAGGCCGTCCCAGTAGTCGTCCTCGCCGGCGAGAATCACGGGGAACGGCTGAATCTTGGTGGTCTGGATCAGCGTCACCGCCTCGAACAGCTCGTGGAGCGTGCCGAACCCGCCGGGCATGATCACGAAGGCTTTGCAGTACTTCACGAACATCACCTTGCGCACGAAGAAGTAGCGGAACGTCACGGTCTTGGTGAGGTGGGGGTTCGGGCGCGGCTCGTAGGGAAGCTCGATGGCGAGTCCGACCGACGCGCCTCCGGCTTCGATCGCTCCCTTGTTGGCCGCCTCCATGGCGCCGGGGCCGCCACCGGTAATGACCGTGTAGCCGGCCCCCGCGAGTGCTCCGCCCATGGCCTCGGCCCGGGCAAAGTCCGGGGTGCCGGGCTGGCTGCTGGCCGAGCCGAAGATCCCAACACCCCGAGTGATCTGGGCCAGGGTCTCGAAGCCCTCGACGAACTCCCCCATGATGCGGAAGATCCGCCAGGTATCCCTGACGTTGAGTTCGAGCATGGGGTCGCGGATGGAGTCCAAGCCTATCTCCTGCAACGAATTCGCGAAATGATACCTTGCAAAGCGGCGGCGCGGAACCGATGCGTGGGTTCGCGCGTTAAGGATTAACCATGAACGCACTGGTCCGGGCGGCCGGGGTCGCGACGCTGGCGCTTGGCCTGTGTGGCTGCCTGGTCAGCGTGAACACGGTCGACGACGGGGCGCCCCACTTCGCCCGGGCCCGGGCTGAGGCGGCCAGGGTGGAGGGCCAGCCGGGGCAACCGGGGCACGTGAACGTGCTCGTCTACGACCCGTCGGACCACGAGCTGGTGAGCGTCAGCGCCCCGCTGTGGCTCGTCCGCAAGGTCGGCAACCTGGCGCTCGGCAACGACCCGGACGGCGAGGGTGAGGCCTTCGCGCGTCGTTGCCTGACTCCAGAAAACCTCGCGAAGGCCGGACGCGGCGTCTTGCTCGAGGTCGACGAAGAGGGCGGCGATCAGGTCCTCATCTGGCTTCGGTAGTGATTGGAATCATGGTCCAATGCCGGCGTGGAGGCGTCCGACCGGGAGCTGATGGGGCGGCTCGCCCGCGGCGATCGGGAGGCCCTGGCGCCGCTCATGGAGCGCCACTCGCGGCGGGTGCATCGCATCGCGCTCGCGTATCTCCGGAACGTCGATGACGCGCTCGACGTCGTCCAGGACACGTTCGTGAAGGCCTTCGAGCACGCCGCGCGCTGGCACGCCGACTCCGAGGTCGGGCCCTGGCTCGCCAAGATCGCCGTGAACCAGTCGATCGACCGCTATCGGCGCGAGAAGCGCCGGCGCGCGAGCTTCGAGCCGCTGGCCGAGGGCGATCATCACGAGACGCTCTCGACCGAGGAGCCGTCGCCCGAAGCGCGGGCCGCGGGCTCCGAGACGAGCTTGCGGATCGCGGCAGCGCTGCGCGCCCTGCCCGCAAGGCAGCGCGCGGTGTTCGTGCTGCGTCACTACGAGGAGCGCAGCCTCGAGGAGATCGCCGGGATCCTCGAGATGCGGCTTGGGACCGTGAAGAGCAGCCTGCATCGCGCCATCCACGAGATGCGGCGCCGGCTCCAGGAGCCGCGCGCATGAGCCTCCG
>CAYTWT010000122.1:0-2329 GCA_964442185.1 uncultured Acidobacteriota bacterium | reverse complement strand
ATCTACTGGATCATTTCGCTTTTCTAGGCGAGCTTGTCGGATACGATCGGGGCGCCGCTGCTCTTGACCCCGTAACCGCGGCTTGCCAGGAGACTTCGTGCAGATCACCCGCATCCGTGCGTACCAGGTCGCCCTGCCTCTCCACGAGGGAAGCTACAAGTGGTCGGGCGGTAAGTCGGTGTCGGTCTTCGACAGCACGATCGTCGCCGTCGAGACCGACGCCGGGGTTACCGGCTGGGGTGAGGTGTGTCCGCTCGGGCCGTTCTACCTGGCCGCCTACGGCCCAGGCGCGCGCACCGGCATCAGCGAGCTCGGGCCCCACGTGATCGGGCTCGATCCACGGGAGTTGGGGCTTCTCAACCACCGGATGGATGCGGCCCTCAAGGGGCATCCCTACGTGAAGTCGGCGATCGACATGGCCTGCTGGGACATCCTGGGCAAGGCGGCGGAACTTCCCGTCTGCACGCTCCTGGGCGGCCGCTTCGGCGACGGGGTCGACCTCTACCGTGCCATCTCCCAGGAGGCTCCGGCCCGGATGGCGGCGCGGGTGTCCCAGTATCGTTCGGAGGGCTACCGCAAGTTCCAGCTCAAGGTGGGCGGCGATCCTGATGAAGACATTGCGCGGATCCGTGCGGTACGGGCGAAGCTCAAGAAGGGCGACGTTCTCGTAGCCGACGCCAACACCGGCTGGTTGATGCACGACGCGGCGCGGGTGATCCGGGCCGTCAAGGACGTCGACGTCTACATCGAACAGCCCTGCCTGTCCTTCGACGAGTGCCTGGCCATCCGCCGCCGCACCGACCATCCCTTCATCCTCGACGAGAGCATCGACTCCGTGGACGCGCTGCTCCGGGCCCATGCTGCGGGCGCCATGGACGTCATCAACCTCAAGATCTCCAAGCTGGGCGGACTGTCGAAGGCGCGGCAGATCCGCGACCTATGCGTCTCGCTCGGGATCGCCATGATCATCGAGGACTCCTGGGGTGGCGACATCACGACCGCGGCCATCGCCCACCTGGCCCACTCCACTCCGGAGGAGCTGCGCTTCTCGGCGACGGACTTCAACAGCTACGTCACCCTCAGCACGGCCAGGGGCGCCCCGCGGCGGCGAAACGGCCGCATGGCCGCCGCCACGACTGCGGGCCTGGGCATCGAGCCGCGCCTGCGGGTCCTCGGCAAGCCCGTGCTCGAGGTCAAGGCGAAGCAGCAGCGGCGCTGAGGCTGCCCCCCCAACGAGTCGGGCGGCCGGCACAGGCGCCTCAGGGGGGACAGGGAATGGCGACAAAGCTCTCGAGTGTCACGCACGGCGTCAGGTCGCCCTCGCGCGAGGGCTCGTCGTGGCACAGGTCCGTGCTCAGGTATTTCTTGTTGCTGTCGGGAAGGATCGTCACCACGGTGGCGTCGCTTCCGAGGCCCTCCACCAGCTGCATCGCCCCCAGCACGTTGGCGCCCGACGAAATGCCGACTCCCAGGCCCAGGGTCCGGCCCAGCGCCTGTGCCATCAGGATGGCGTCGCCGTCGCGGACGTCGACGATGTGATCGAGCTCGTCCAGGTGCACGAGTGCTGGGATGAACTCGTCGGAGACGCCCTGGATGCGGTGCTTCCCGACCTTGTGGCCGGTGCGCAGCGTCGGCGAGTCCGCGGGCTCCAACGGATGAACTCGCACGCGGCCACGCTTCCGCAAACAGCGCCCCACACCCATCACGGTCCCGCCGGTCCCCACGCCGGCCACGAACGCATCGGCGCAGAGTCCACGCGCGGCGAGCTGCGCCTCGATCTCGGGCCCGGTCGTGCGCTCGTGGGCCTCCGCGTTGGCTACGTTCTCGAACTGCCGTGGCAGGAACGCGCGCCCGTTGCCCAGAGCATAGCCTTCGGCCTTCTCGATCGCTCCGCAGAAACCGCCCTCGTCACGTGAGACCGGAACCACCTCGGCCCCCAGAGCGCGGATCAGGTCGGCGCGCTCGTGGCTCATCCAGTCGGGCATGTAGATCCGCACCGGATGGCCAAGCGCGCGGCCCAGGGCTGCGAAGGAGATGCCCGCGTTGCCGCTCGAGACCTCGACGATGGTGTCGCCGGGGAGCAAGCACCCGTCCTGGTAGGCGCGGCGCACGACGAAGGCGGCCATCCGGTCCTTCACGCTGCCGGTCAGGTGGAGCGCTTCGTACTTGGCGAACAGCCGCCGCGGACGCCCTTCGAGGCGGTAGCGTATCTCGAGTAGCGGCGTCCGGCCGATCAGCGGCAGCAGCCCGTCCAATCGCGCGAGGGCGCTCTTGGTTTCGGGCGTCTCCGGGGTCTCCACGTCGGAGCTCAAGTGGAACCTCTGGCGCG
>CAYTWT010000121.1:0-2881 GCA_964442185.1 uncultured Acidobacteriota bacterium | reverse complement strand
TCGAGAGCGAACGTCCAGGGCGAGTTCTGGAACAACGCGTCGGCCCACTCGCCCGGATCGAGCAGCGACTGCGCCACGCGCTTGACCGGCCCCCCGAGCATCCCGCGCCAGCGCGAGACGTAGTGATGGCTGCACAGGCGCTCGCGCTCCCAGCGCTCGACGACGGAACGCGCGCGCTTCACGAGCGCGGCGGCCTCCGGCCGGGGGGCCGCGAGCAAGCGCGCCGCGAGCACCGCGTGAGCGCGGCGGCGGTCCAGGCGGCTCGCCCGTTCGCGTTCGCGCAACAGCCGCGTCTCCAGGGACAGGAGCGCGCCCCGCGGCACCGCGGTGAGCTCGAGTCCGAGCGCCTCGCAGAGGCGGGAGATCGTCCCGAGTCGGAAATCCTGGGCGGAGCCGCCCTCGACCCGCGCGATCGTGACCCGGCTGGTGCCGCTGCGGGCGGCCAGCGCCGCCTGGCTGAGGGCCTGCTGGCGGCGAGCCGCGCGGATCTGGTGGGGGAGAGTCGTGTATCTCATCTGATACAGTATATCATCAACGATATCCGACACAATACCCGGAGCCTGGAAGCTCCAGCGAGAGGTTGGACCGGAGTGCGTCTCCTGTCCTGGGTTTCGGTCCCATGGATCGGCCTCGACCTGGACGCGCTTTTCCTTAGACGAGGAGGACAGCCACACCAAGCCTCTTCCCGAGGATCTCGAAGTCGCCACGGTTGGCGGTCACCACCGTCGCCCCGTGCCCTCTGGCCGTCAGGGCTATGAGGGCGTCGTTCTGGAAGTCTCGGCGTTTGCTGGGATCCCAGTCATGAGCATCGCCCACGCTACGGATGATCTGGCCGGCATCCCACCAGTCTCTGGGCGTGGGCTCCCAGCCGCCGCGGGAAAGGTCATGTAGCCGGTTGACGGTCCGCTCGGCCTCACGCGTTCGCGCTCCTCGCCTGAGTTCCGACAGGACGACCGCCGAGTGCCGGATGACGAAGGCCCTTCGGACCTCCGCCAGCGCGTCCTCGTAGAGGCCGCGCTCCCAGTGGCCGATGTAGACGCTGGTGTCGATCACACCCCACACCTCAGGGCGCCTCGATGCTCCCGGGCTTGAGGCTTCGTCGGGTTCCCGTCATGAAGCGCCAGAACTTCTCCATGTCGACGACGCGCTCGACGGCCAGGCGGACGGTCTCGGCGTCCGTGTCCGCACCGAGTAGCTTGCGTGCCCGGTCGATGGCCTGCGCATCGACGAAAAAGGACTTGCGCGTGTACCGCACGGGTCTCATGGAGGTCGTCCTCATAGGCATATGATACGCCCAATACAGGCATACCGCACGACCGGGATGGCGAGGTCTACCGCGCCAAGGGCACGAGGCTCGACCGGAGTGCATCTCCTGTCCTGGGGTTCGGCCCCATGGATGGGCCTGGACCTCGACGCTAGATGTGCCGCGATGCTCCGGACGCCCATGGCCCCGCCGGCGCTCGAGCGGCTCGTGAAGGTGTGCCTGGCCAAGGACCCCGACGACCGCCTTCAGACCGCCCACGACGTGATGCAGGAGCTGAAGTGGGTCGCGGAGGGCTCACAGGCGGGAGTCCCGGCAGCCCTCACAGCCTCTCGCAAGAGCCGAGAACGGCTGGCGTGGAGCGCGTTCACGGTCGCCGCTCTGGCCGCTCTGTTCGGTGGGCTGCTTCTCACACCACAGAGCCGCGAATCTCCCCGAATGTTCCAGTCCTCGATTCTCCCTCCCCCTCGGCCTGGGCGGGGCCCCCCGGAGAGTGTGGCGAGAGCGCCGGCGGCGCCTATCCGAGATGGCAACGTGATGGGAAAGAGATCTTCTACATCGGCGTCGACGAGAGACTCATGGCAGTAGAGATCAAGGCCGGACCCGGATTCGAGGCCGGGGTACCCCGGGGGCTCTTCAACATCCAAGTCACGAGCAGCGATTCCGGCTACCCGTACGACGTCTCTTCTGACGGGATGCGATTCCTGGTCATCACGATCGTCGCGGAGGAGCAGCCCAACGCGATCACCGTCGTCCAGAACTGGACGGCGGAGTTGAAAAAGTAGTGGTGCTAGCCGTCGGCGACCAGCGTCCCAGCAGATCAGTGACGCCGGCGGCGTGGACCGCCGGTCTTGGCTGAGCGAAGCGCCTCTCGGAAGCCGCGGATGGCCTGCGAGGCGGTAGGCAGGTCCAGGAACGTGACGAGAAGCTCGACGTCGAGGTGTGGGAAGAGCCGACTCCGGCGGACGCGTTGATAGGCCTCGGAGCGCAGGCAATGGATCTGGACGTGTCCAGCCTCCCAGAACCACACCTCGCTGATGCCCAGGCGCCGGTAGATCTCGAGCTTGTCCAGACCGCCCGACGTCCAGACCACCTCGATCACCAGGTCGGGGACGTCCTTTCGCTGTTCGGGGCCGATGATGTAGCACTCATCTGGCTCCGCCCCTGCTTCTCTGGGAGCGCTCTTCAACGTCCAACCGCCATACGGTGAGAAGTCGATTCCTCTCTCGAGGGCGTACGCCTCGACCAGACATCCGATGTAGGACTTGATCCGCTCGTGGTCCTGAGAGGGGCTCATCAGCTCCATCGCTCCTTCGAGGTAGGACACGCGAGGCACGGAGCCGTCGCCACGCAGGGCAAGCTGAGCCTCGTAGTGGGACCACGCGACACCGTTCAACACGATTCGCTGGTCGGCCGTCGCGGGAACACTCGGCGCTGACGCCACCATGCTCGGATCGTAGCACACGACCTCCGCTATACTGGGCCCTCTCTCGCGAGTCGATGCCCCTCGAACCTGGCGCTCAGCTCGGGCCCCACGAAGTCCTGGCCCCCCTCGGGGCGGGCGGGATGGGCGAGGTCTACCGCGCGAAGGACACCAGGCTCGACCGCACCGTCGCCCTC
>CAYTWT010000120.1:0-29668 GCA_964442185.1 uncultured Acidobacteriota bacterium | reverse complement strand
CGCCAGGCAGGAACACGCACCAGCGTGGGGGCCTCGTCTTCCACGACCTCCAAGCGGCCGCCTGGCCGGGCGACGGTGACCAGGGAATCGGAGGCGTGGGCCGTGTAGTGACGCGTTACGACTCCCACCACAACCCTCATTCCCGTTATTCTAGATGCTAGTAGCGACCTTCGCCTCCTGTTCGCCGGCTCTCAGGCACGCCAGTGAACATCCGCGCGGGGGGAGGCGGCGCCGGACGGCTCGCCGGCGAAGCGCCTGAACACGACAGACGGCTATCTGTACGAGATGGACGAGGCGGGCGGCTCACCCAGACACCGGCCACGCCCCGCGCCCGTCCGAGTAGCGATTCGTCTAGCCCACTAGACAATCAGCCCCGGCTGTGGTACGGTCGCCACTGGGTGACCGGCAAGGATGTCCTCAGGCAGCTTCGGGGCGTCGGGTGCCGCGAGATCCGCAAGCGCGGGTCTCACATCCGCGTCGAGTGCGGAAAATACGCGACGACGGTCCCCGTCCACGCGGGGCAGGATCTACCGCCCGGCACGCTCCGGGCGATTGAACGGGACTTGGAGCCCTGCCTCGGGAAGGGATGGCTAAAGCGGTGAAGAGCTACCGGGTCGTGTATGAACTGGACGAGTCGGGGCACTGGATCGCGACTGTGCCTCGCGTGAAGGGGTGCCACAGCTACGGGCGCTCGCTGTCCGAGGCGCGCTCGCGCGTCCGTGAGGCGCTCGGCCTGTTCGTGCACGACGCGGCCCGCGCGCAGCTTACGGACGAGATTCGCCTGCCGGCGGACATGCGGCGCCTCGTGATCAGCTTCCGGGCGGCGCGGAAGCGCGCCGAGCGCGAGCGGAAGCAGGCGGACGCCGTAGCGCGCCGGCTCGCGGAGCGCCTGAGCCGCCGCGACGCCGCGGAGCTGCTCAACATCTCGCACCAGCGCGTGCAGCAGCTCGCCGAGCACGCCTGAAGCCGCGCCGCGTGGATCGGCGCCCCCGAGGCGCAATCTCGCGAGTAAGCCCGAGAAAAAAACGGCGTCTATGGCTCGTGGAGACATCCGCTCCATTAGCGGAAAAGGGCCTCTTTCGAGGCCCCTCGTAAGTTATTGATTAGATTGGTCGGGGCGAGAGGATTTGAACCTCCGACTTCTTGGTCCCGAACCAAGCGCTCTAGCCAGGCTGAGCCACGCCCCGACGGTCCGCTAGGAGTTTACCACGCGCCCCGCGCGTGCGACAAGCGCAGCGGCCTTGTCGCCTGGCTAGGGCGCAACCTTCACGAGTCCGGCGACAATCAGCCGCAGGCTCGCGAGCGCGCCATGATGCGTCGTGTCCGTCTGAAGCGGCGTCACGGAAACGAGCCCGGAGCGGATCGCGTGAACGTCGGACATCTCGTCCGAGACCCAGAGGTCGCGGCCTTCCTCGATCCAGTAGTATGTGCGCCGGCGCGGGTCGAGTCCTTCGAGCACCTCGCCTTCGTGCTCGCGGCGGCCTTGCACCGTGACGACCACACCCTTCGGCTCCCCCACCGGCACGTTGACGTTGAGCAGCGTGTAGCGCGGCAGTCCTCTCGCCAGCACTTCGGCGACGAGCAGATGCGCGAAGGCGGCCGCGTGCGTGTAATCGTTCTCCGCCTTGGACGCGAGCGAGAAGGCGACGGCGGGCACGCCAAAGAACGTGCCCTCGCGCGCGCCGCCCACCGTGCCCGAGTAGAACACGTCGTCACCAAGGTTGCCGCCGCGGTTGATGCCCGAGACCACGATGTCGGGATGCTGCGGCAGCAGCTTCACGAACGCGAGGTTCACGCAGTCGGCGGGCGTGCCGTCGACAGAATGATAGCCCGGCTCGATCTCCTCCACGCGCAGCGGGTGCTTGAGCGTCAGCGACTGCGAGCAGGCCGAGACCTCGCGGTCTGGGGCCACGACTTCCACCTGTCCGAGCGGCCGAAGCGCCTCGGCGAGCGCGCGGATGCCCGGGGCGTGAACACCGTCGTCGTTGGTGACGAAGATGAGGGGCATCAGCAAGACCCCCCGGGGATCTCTGAGGACGATGCGGACGGAAAGGGTGATTGGTCGGGATGGCGAGATTTGAACTCGCGACCACCTGCACCCCAAGCAGGTGCGCTACCAGGCTGCGCTACATCCCGATCAGGCGTCAGCAGCGATTTTTATCATTCCTGTCGAAGAGAGTCAAAATTTCGCGCAATTGATCGCGCACCTGGTCGAGTGCTACGCGTGTCGGATCGCCGGCGAGGTTGGCCGCAGCCTGGGATTGCGGCGTGTCGGGCCGGCCCGCAAGCTCAGTATCGAGCCGCTTCTTGGCGCCCGCGATGGTGAAGCCCTCCGAGTAGAGCAGCTCCTTGATACGAAGCACGGTCTCGATATCGCGGCGCCGGTAGATTCTCTGGCCGGAAGAGTTCTTGGCCGGAGCGAGCGCCGGGAACTCGGATTCCCAATAACGCAGCACGTAGGGCTGCGTGTCGGTGATCTCGCAGACCTCCCCGATCTTGAAGAAGAGCTTGTTCGGGACCTTGCGTTCCATGAGGGGTCAGGTCCTGAAGCGCTATTCGCCGGGGGTGCCGAAGAGCTTGGAGGGCCGAAACACGACCGAAGTGCGGGGCTTGATCAACATCTCCGCTCCAGTCTGGGGATTGCGTCCTCGCCTTTCCCGTTTCTGGCGGATCAGAAAGGTCCCGAAGCCGGTGATCTGCACTTTTTCACCGTGGCCCAGCCGGCCCTTGATCGAATCGAAAATCACTTCCACGAGACGCGCTGCCTCGCGGTTTGAGATACCGCCATGCCGATCGTAGACAATCCGAGCGATGTCAGCCTTGGTCATGGAGGCGTCGATGCCCCACAAAATCGAGTGATTGCTTGTACTTAGCCTGAAGACTTCAACCATTATATGAATCGGCCGGGGAATGTCAAGAAAAACCTTAAGGAATGCCTAGTTAGTGCTTTCGGGTTCGAACCTTCAGGATCAGGGGCGAGCCCTCGAAGCCGAATTCCTCCCGGATCTGGTTCTCCAGGTAGCGCTTATAGGAGAAGTGCAGGTCGACCGGGTGGCTGAGCGAGATCACGAAGGTGGGAGGTGCGGCTCCGATCTGCGTCCCATAAAGGATCGTGACGGGGTGCCCGCCCTTGGCGGCTTTCGGGGCATAGCCCTTGGACGCCCGAGCGAGGAGCCGGTTCAGTTGCCCCGTAGTGACGCGAGTCCTGCACGCGGTCGCGACTCGCTTGGCGGCGCCGAGCAGCGGCACGAGCCCGCGCCCGGTGGTCGCGGACACGAACAGGATCGGCGCAAAAGCCAGGAACTTGAGATGCTCGCGAACATCCTGTTCGAAGACCTTCTGCTTCAGCGCCTTGTCGTGGGCGACGTCCCACTTGTTCACGCAGATCACGACTCCGCGCCGTGCGTCCTGGATGCGGCCGGCAATCGTCGCGTCCATGTCGCGCAGCCCATCCTCGGCGTCGAGCACCAGGATCGCGACGTCGGAGCGGTCGATCGCCTTCTGCGCCTGCACGACGCTGACGTGATCGACGCTCTCCTTCAGCAGCCGGATGCGCCTGATCCCGGCGGTGTCTACGAACACGTAGCGGTCCTCGCCGCGCACGAACACGCTGTCCACGGAGTCGCGCGTCGTTCCTGGGATCGACGACACCACCGCGCGCTCCTGGCCGAGCAGCCGATTGAGCAGCGAGGACTTGCCGACGTTGGGGCGACCCACGAGCGCCAGTCGTATCGCCGGTTCTTCCTCGATCACCTCCGCGCGCGGCAGGCCCTCGAGCACCGCGTCGAGCAGATCCCCGACACCGATCCCGTGCTCGGCCGAAATCGGCAGCAGGCTGTCGAAACCGAGGCGGCTGAACTCGCCGAGGCCCTCGTCCAGGGCCTCCGACTTGTTGACCGCGACGACCACCGACTTCCCGGCGCGCCGAAGCTGCGCTGCGATGGCGCTGTCGTCGGGCAGCAGGCCCGCCCGGGCGTCGACCATGAGCACCACGCGGTCGGCCTCGGCGATCGCCAACTCGGCTTGGTGAACCGCGGGCCCCAGCAGCGGATCCGCCGTTCCGAGCAGCAGGCCCCCGGTGTCGATCAACTCGAAGGCCGCCCCTTGCCACGAGGTGTGCGCGTAGTTGCGATCCCGGGTCGAGCCCGGCCGGGAGTCGGTGATGGCCTTCCGCCGTCCGCAGATCCGATTGAACAGCGTGGACTTGCCGACGTTGGGCCGCCCGACCAGGGCGACCTTGGGGATCGGGATCATGCGCTATAATATCGCCCCTAGGAGGTCCATCCCCATGATCAAGGTGGACATCATCAACGAGGTCTCGAAGGCGGCCGACATCACCAAGGTGAAGGCCGAGGTGGCCGTCGAGGCGGTGCTGGACGCCATGAAATCCTCGATGATGAAGGGGGAACGGATCGAGCTGCGCGGGTTCGGCGTCTTCCAGGTGAAGCCGCGCAAGCGCGGGATCGGGCGCAACCCACGCACGGGCAAGGAAGTTCGGATTCCGCCGGGGCGCACGATCCGCTTCAAGCCCGGCAAGGACCTCCAGAACCTGAGCCAGTAGCCTCCTGCCCCGACGGTGACTCTGCCCCAGGCGTTTGCATGGCCAAGCGAAGCTGTCCCCACCTGGGACCGCCCTCGGCTGCCGCCGATCCCTCGACGAGAGTTGCTACGGAGCCTGATCTTCTTCTTGCTGACGGCCGTCAGCGTCTTCCTGACCGGCGGTCTGCAGACGCAGGAAGATCTCACCGGCGATCTGGTGATCGGACTCCACGTCGTGGCCGGGCTCAAGCTGGTGGGGGCCCTGCTGGCGATCCTGCTGTCGCACGAGATGGGCCACTACCTCGCGTGCCGCTACTACGGCGTCGATGCCTCGCTTCCCTACTTCATCCCGTTTCCGCTCGGGCTCGCGGGGACGCTGGGCGCCTTCATCCGGATCCGCGCCCCGATTCCGCATCGGCGTGCGCTCTTCGACATCGGCATCGCCGGGCCCCTGGCTGGCTTCGTGGTCTGCCTGCCCGTGCTGCTCTTGGGGGCCCTCGAGGGAGCCTGGACGCCGCTCGTAGGCGGCGGCGAAGGCCCCGGCTACCTCGGCGAGCCGATGCTGTTCAGTTGGGCCGTGGCACTACTGCGCGGCCCCACACCCGAAGGCATGACGCTCTCGATCGGCCCGCTCGGCATGGCCGCGTGGTTCGGCCTGCTGGTCACGGCACTCAACATGATGCCCGTGGGGCAACTCGACGGCGGCCATGTGACGTACGCCCTCTGGCCCCGCCGGGCGCTCTCGATCTCCCGTGCGGGCATGCTCGTGTGCGTCGCCTTGCTCTACTTCCGCCCGAGTTGGCTGCTATGGGCCGTGTTGCTCCTGCTGCTGGGCCGTCGCCCGCACCCGCCGACGCTCGATGACTGGGAAGCTGTCGGCCGCGGCCGCTTGCTGCTTGGGCTCTTCGGCTTTGTGATCTTCGCCGTGTGCTTCACGCCCAGCCCGTTCATGGTCTCGTGGAACGACATGCTGGAAGCCTTCGGGTACTAGCGCGTCGCGCCGCCGAGGGCACGCTCACATCACGCTGAGCGGGTCGACGTCCACCGCGACGCCCGGCCAGCGCACGACACCGTAGCGAGCCACGAGTGATCGGCGCACCGCGTCGCGCATCGCTGCGCGGCGGCCTTTGAGCAGAATCTGCCAGCGATGCTCCCGGCGAAGCCGGGCCAGCGGCGCGCGAGCGGGGCCCAGAACGCGGAAGGAGCGGCCGGCCCCGGCACGCAGCGCGCGCGCGATGGCATCGGCCTCGCGGCCCGCCTTGGCAGCGTCCTGGGAGCGAATCACCAGATTGATGAGCGCGGTCGTGGGCGGATAGGCCATCGTGCGCCGAAACTCCATCTCGCGCTCGAAGAACGCCTCGTACTGCTGTTCGCAGGCCAGCGTGAGCGCGTAGTGGTCCGGCAGATGGCTCTGCAGGATCACCTCGCCCGGCTGCTCGCCACGGCCCGCACGGCCCGCGACCTGGGTGAGCAACTGGAACGTTCGCTCCGCGCTCCGGAAGTCGGGCATCCCGAGGCCGACGTCGGCGTCCACGACACCCACCAGCGTCACGTTCGGGAAATCGTGGCCCTTGGCGATCATCTGCGTGCCCACCAGGATGTCGATCTTGCCCGCCTCGAAATCACTCAGCGTCTGAGCCACCGCCCCGCGCCTGCGCGCCAGATCGCGATCGAGCCGCGAGACGCGCGCCTTCGGCAGCGCCGCGAGCACCGCCTCGACGACCTTCTCCGTGCCAAAGCCGGTGAGCCTCAGGTACTCGCCCTTGCAGGCGGAACAGGCCGTGGCCGTTCGCGCCATGTATCCGCAGTAGTGGCATTCGCTCGTCGCCCCCGCACGATGCAGCGTGAGCGCCACCGAGCAATTGGGGCAGCTCGCCTGTAGCCCGCACTCGCGGCAGAGCAGGCTCGTGGCGTAGCCGCGCCGGTTCAGAAGCAGCAGCGACTGCTCCCCCCGTGTGAGGCGCTCGCCGAGCGCCAGGGCGAGCGCCGGCGTGAGGATGGGATCCCCCCCCGCCTTCATCACCTCGCGACGGTCGACGATCTCGACTCGCGGCAGGCCCCGCGGGCTCACGCGGTTGGGTAGCGCGATACGTTGGTATTTTCCAGCGACGGCGTTGGCATGGGATTCGAGCGACGGCGTCGCGGAGCCGAGCACGACAGTGGCGCCCTCGAGCTTGGCGCGCATCACCGCGGCGTCGCGCCCGTGATAGCGCGGGCTTTCGTCCTGCTTGTAGGCCGCCTCGTGCTCTTCGTCGACGACGATCAGGCCCAGTTCCGGAATCGGCGCAAACAGGGCGGAACGGGCCCCCACCACCACGCGCGACTCGCCTTCACGGATCCGCCACCACTGGTCGTGACGCTCCCCCGCCGAGAGCTCACTGTGCAGGAGCGAGACCGCCCCGCCGAAACGCGCGGACGCGGCCCGCACCAGCATCGGCGTGAGCGCAATCTCCGGAACCAGGAAGAGCGCGCCCCGCGCATGCGCGAGCGCACACTCAGCGGCACGGAAGTAAACCTCGGTCTTGCCACTCGCGGTCACGCCGTGCAGCAGGAATGGCCGGAACGCGGCGGCCTCGATCGCCGCCTCCAGCGGGCGGATCGCCTGCTCCTGCGCCCCTGAGGCCGTCAGGCTGCGGACCCCGGGTCCTTCGAGGATCTCGGACGCCCGCATCTGTCGCTCAGATTCGATGCCGACGATCCCGAGAGCGGCAAGCCGGCTCACCGCTCCGCGCAGTGAGGGTTTGTCGCGGATCAGATCGGCCACGCGCTGGCGGCCACCGGCCCGCTGCAAGCGGCCGACGACTTCGGTCTGTGCCGAGCCCCGCACCGAGGGCCGGTCCTGCTTGAGAACGGCTAGCTGTACCTGTCGGAAGCCAGGCTGCTCGATCTGTTGCTCGATGCTGACGACGCCCGCATCGCGAAGCCGGGCGAGACGCGCCGAGGGATCGCGGCCGAGACGACGCATCAGGCTCGCGACGCGCACCGGCCCAGCGCGCAGCGCGTCGAGCACGGGATCGGAGTGCGGACCTGCCAGCGGGGCCACGAGTCGAGCCACGGCCCGGCTGGCCTGCACTCCCGCGGGCGGCAACAACAGCCGGTAGCATTCGCCCGGCGGCGCCAGGTAATGATCGGCCATCCAGGCAGCGAGGTCGAGCAGGGGTGGCGTGACGAGCGACACTTCGTCGAGGACGTCGACGACGTCCTTGAGCTTGTCGAACGGTTCACCCGCCCCCGTCACCACACCGACGACCCGCCGCCCGGCAAACGGAACCAGGACGCGCGCGCCCCGGTCCGGCAGCGGCAGCGCCTCGGGCACGCGATACGAGAAGGCCTGCTGAACGGGAAGCGGCAGCGCCACCGCCACGACGCGCGTCGACATGCAGCGGCTACTCTACCCTTGGCCGCTGTCGCGAAGGGACCGGAGCACCGGGCGCCCTGCTGCCCTCGCTAGGACTGAAGAAGCTCCATGACGATCTTCATGTCCTCCCAGACGTCTTTCTTCGCGGAGGGGTTCCGCAGCAGATAGGCCGGGTGATAGGTCGGCATCACCTTGATGCCGTCGTAGTCGCCCAGGCGCCCGCGAATGCGGGAGATCGGCTCGGCAGTCTTCAGCAGCCACTGGCCTGCGAACTTGCCGAGGCCCACCAGCACCTTTGGCCCAATCGCCGCGATCTGCTGTTCGAGGAACGGCTGGCAGGAACTGATCTCGTCGGGTTCGGGGTTGCGGTTGCCAGGTGGGCGACACTTCAGCACGTTCGCGATGAAGACGTCGGAGCGCTTGAGCTTCAAGCCCTTTTCGATGATGTCGGTGAGAAGCTGGCCGGCCCGGCCGACGAACGCGAGGCCCTGCTCGTCTTCATCGGCCCCCGGCGCTTCCCCAACGAACATCAGCGCCGCGTGCGGGTTGCCCTGGCCGAAGACGATGTTCTTCCGGCCGGACGCCAACTTGCAACGCTGGCAGTCACCCAGTACCTCGCGGAGCGCGGTCAAACCGCCCGTGAGCGCACTCGCGGTCGCGGCGGTCGTCGTCAGCGAGGCAGATTGCGTTGTCGTCGGTAGCGGCTCCAGTCGAGGCACCACCGGCGCACCGAGCGTCGTGATCCGGCCCAGGAAGCGGGCGTACTCGGCGAGATCGGCGGCCAGTTCCTCGCGCTCAGCCACGCGCGGCCTTCAGCTCCAGCACCCGATCCCAGATCCGATCGGCCAGCGCCCGCTTGCTCCCGCGCGGCACGGCGGTCTCGCCCCGGGCATCGATCAGAACGGCCGCGCTCTGCTCCTGGCCGAACACCGCGCCGCTGCTCGAGACGTCGTTCGCGACCAGCAGGTCGGCGTTCTTCTCGAGTCGTTTCTTGCGCGCAGACTCGAGCACGTCTTCCGTCTCGGCCGCGAAACCAATCAGGAACCGCGAGCCCTTGGCGGCGCCCAGCGAGCGCAGGATGTCGGGGGTGCGAACCATCTCGACGCTCAGCGCGCCGTCCGCCTTCTTGAGCTTCTGCGCAAAGGCGCTCGCGGGGCGGTAGTCCGAGACGGCAGCCGCCATCGCAACCACCGTGGCGGCTTCGGCGTGAGCCAGGACCGCCGCCTGCATCTCCTGGGCCGAGCGCACCATCACGTACTCGACGCCGTGCGGTTGCCCCAGCCACGTGGGTCCCGAGACGAGCACGACACGCGCGCCGCGATCGCGCGCGGCCTCGGCGAGCCGATAGCCCATCTTGCCGCTGGAGCGATTCGAGACGAAGCGGACCGGATCGAAGTCCTCGATGGTCGGCCCGGCGGTGACGACTATCGTCTCGCCCGCGAGATCCTTCCGGCGCGCGAGAGCGCGCATCGCCGCCTCCACGATGTCGCTTACCTCCGCCAGGCGACCCTTGCCCAGCCAGCCGCAGGCGAGATACCCCGACCCCGGATCGACGAAGCCGACACCCCGCGAGCGCAGCAGCTCCATGTTCTCGACCACCGCCGGATGCTCGAACATGTTGAGGTTCATCGCGGGTGCTATGAGGACGGGCGCCTTGGTGGCTGCGTACAGCGTCGAGAGCGCATCGTTGGCGAGACCGTGGGCGAACTTGCCCAGCGTGTTGGCAGTCGCCGGCGCCACCAGCAGCAGATCCGCGGCATCCGCGAGGCTGATGTGCTGGATGTCGCTGCTTTCGCCGAGGGCAAACTGGTCCAGGAAGACGGGTGAGCCTGACAAGGCCTCGAAGGTCATAGGCGAGACGAAGCGCGCGGCGTTCGGGGTCATCACGACCCGAACTTCCACCGACCGCTTCTGCAACTCGCGCAGGACCTCGCAGGCCTTGTAGGCCCCGATGCAGCCGGTGACGCCTAGAACGACCGTGGGCAAGGGCTGTCCCCTTTACGCCTCTTCGGGCTCGACGGGCAGCGTCTTCGCGACCGCCTCCGTCAGTTCCCACGAGATCGCCCCCGCGAGCACTTCCTGGATCGCCACGCGCGTCGACTTGCGGCTGCGCGTCTCGACGCGGGCCTTGGCGCCGTTCTGGATCTGCTTCGAGCGCTGCGCCGCCACCGTTATCAACCGGAACTTGCTGTCCACGTCCTTCGGAAGAATCAAACTGTTCGCCATATTCACTCCCTATTGGTTGCGAAGGTCTTGAGAATCCGCTCGGCCTCGGGCGCCATCCGGCTCGTGCGACAGCGCGTGGCGCGAATCACGCAACTCAGCGACTGGACGCAGCGCTCGAGATCGTCGTTCACCAGCGTAAAGTCGTATTCGGTGTAGAGGCTCGCCTCCTCCTGGGCCACGGCCAGGCGCCGCTCGATCGTGTCTGTTTCGTCGAGACCACGATTGTGCAGGCGCTCCCCGAGGTCCCGAAACGAGGGCGGCAGGATGAAGACCGACACCGCGTCGCGCATCTTCATCCGCACCTGCGCCGCGCCGGCGACGTCGAGGTCGAGCAGTAGGTCGACAGCTTCGCTCGCGGCGCGCTCGTACTCGACGCGGGCCGTACCGTACAGCTTGCCGTGGACCTCGGCCCACTCCAGCATCCGGCCGGCGTCGCGCAGCCGGCCGAACTCTGCCTGGTCGACGAAGTGATACTCGACGCCGTCGGTCTCGCCCGGGCGCGGCTCGCGCGTGGTGTGGGAGACCGAGAAACGTAGCCCTGCGACCTCGCGCAGCACCCGGCCGAGGATCGTGGACTTGCCGGCCCCGGACGGCGCCGAAACCACGATCACGTTGGGCCCGCGGCTACTCAACGTTCTGGACCTGTTCGCGCAGCTTCTCGATCTCGCTCTTGAGGCCGACCACCTCCTGGACCAGCGGCGCATAGGCGGCCTTGCTGCCGATGGTGTTGGCCTCGCGCGCGAGTTCCTGCGTCATGAAGTCGAAACGCTTGCCCGCCGGGGCCGCCGAGGCGAGTAACTCGCGCGCCATCGCCACATGGCTGCGCAGCCGCTGCACTTCTTCGCTCACATCCAGGCGATCGGCGCTGCGCACAACCTCCTGATAGACGCGCGCGTCCTCGAGGCCAAGCTCCGCGGCCAACTCGCGCACCTTCACGAGCAGCGTGTCCCGCCTCGTGGCCTTGGCTTCGGCCGAAAGCGCTGCGACGCGGCCCGCCGCGATTTCAATGGCCACGAGCCGCTGCGTGAGCTCCTCCGCGAGCCGGTCGCCCTCGGCCCGGCGCATCGCGTCGAGACCGTCGAGGGCTTCCGCCACCAAGCCCAGAACGCAGCGCCGGCGCCCTGCGTCGAGGCTCTCCCCGGTTTCGACCACGTCGAAGGCGCCCGGAAAGCGCGCGATGTCGGAAACGCTCACATCGCCGGAGAGCTTGTGCTGCTCTCGAACGCCGCGCAGCGCCCGCACGGCGCCGGCGACCACGGCGTCCCTGGCGACGACCGAACTCTCGCCCGAGCCTGGAAAACTGGCCTTGATCGACACCTCGACCTTCCCGCGCTGCAGCCGGGACTGGATCAGCCCCTTCACCTCCAACTCGAGCTCCGCCACACATCGTGACAGGCTGAGACCGATCTCGAGAAAGCGGTGGTTCAGGCTGCGGATCGTGACGCCTGCGCGCACGGCGTCCGTCTCCGCGGCGGCAGCGCCGTAGCCGGTCATCGAGCGCACCGGGCTCACAGCGCCGGGTCCTCGGAGAACTGCAGATCATGGAGCCGGCTGTACAGCTTGCCGCTCTTCATCAGCTCCTCGTGCGTTCCGGTCTCGCGCACCTCGCCAGCGTCGAGCACGATGATCCGGTCGGCCTTGCGCACGGTCGCCAGCCGATGCGCGATCACGAGCGTGGTGCGGCCCTTGATCAGGTTCGAGAGCGCGCCCTGCACCAGCCGCTCCGATTCGGCATCCAGAGCCGAGGTCGCCTCGTCCAGGATCAGGATCGGCGGGTCTTTGAGGATGGCGCGGGCGATGGCGATGCGTTGGCGCTGACCACCGGACAGCCGGCTGCCGCGTTCACCGATCACCGTGTCGTAGCGACGCGGCAGATCCAGGATGAAGTCGTGCGCAAAGGCCGCGCGCGCGGCGCTCTCGATGCGGGTCTCGTCGACGTCTTTGAGGCCGTACGCGATGTTCGCGCGCACGGTGTCGTTGAAGAGCACCGTCTCCTGGGTGACGAGGCCGATCTGCGCCCGCAGGCTGCTGAGCGTGGCGCGGCGGATGTCGGTCCCGTCGATACTGATCGCGCCTTCGCTCACGTCGTAGAAGCGTGGCAGCAGGTTGACGAGCGTCGTCTTGCCGGCTCCGCTGGTCGCAACGATCGCGAGCACCTCACCCGCCCGGGCCACGAAGCTGAGGCGCCTTAACACCTCTCCGCCACCGTCGGCGTAGCGGAAGCCGACGTCGCGATACTCGATCTCGCGCCGCATCCGCGGCAGCGTCACGGCGCCTTCCGCCTCGCGCACTTCCTGATGCGTGTCGAGAACCGCGAAGATCCGCGAGCTGGCGGCGAGCGCGCCCTGTAATGTCGCATTCACCTGCGACAGGCGCTTGACCGGCGTGTACATCAGGAAGAGCGCCGTGAGGAACGACACGAACTTGCCCGGCGTCAGCAGACCGCTTCTGATCTCATGGCTGCCGTAGAAGAGCGCGCACACCAGGGCGAAGCCACCCACGGCTTCCATCAGCGGCGGCAGGAAAGCAGTAGTCCGCGTGATCCGCAGGTTGACGTGCAGCAGGCGCGAGGCGCCGCGGCGGAAGCGCTCGATCTCGAACGGCTCCATGCCGAAGGCCTTCACGATGCGGAAGCCGGAGATCGTCTCTTGCAGGATCTCGCTGATGTCGCGCCAGCGCCGCAGCGAGGTCTCGCTGGAAGAGCGCAGCCGCTTGCTCAGTCGGATCAGCGGGTAGAAGGCGAGCGGCATCCCGAAGAGCGCGACGAGCGCCAGGCGCCAGTCCTGCACGAACAGGATGATCAGCAGGCCGACCACCGTCAGGCCTTCCTTCAGCAGGTCGCCCGCCATTTCCGCCACGGCGCTCTGGATCTTCTCGACGTCGGTCGTGATGTGGCTCATCAGCGAGCCCGTCGTGTGGTTGGAGAGGAAGCTGAACGACTGACCAAGGACGTGCTCGTAGAGGGCGTTGCGCAGATCCGTGACCGCTCGCTGCCCTACCGACGCCACGAGCGTCGTGGAGAGGTACGAGCAAAGGCCCTTCAGCATGTAGAGCCCGAGGATCGTGAAGGCCACCCGACCGACGTTGATCGACTGGATCAGCACGTCGTCGAAGATCGGCTTCACCATGTACGCGAGCAAGGCGCCCGCCGCCGCGTAACCCGCGGTCGCCAGCCAGGAGGTCAGCAGGCGCCCGCGATAGGGCCGGGTGTACGCGAAAAGGCGACGAATCTCGCGCGCCACCCGCGTCAGATCGCCCCACGCCGTGGCGAATCGGCGACGCCATGGAGAGGGGCGGCGAGTCTTGGGCAGCGGCGGGAGGGCTTCCACCGGGGGGATCGCCGGGAGCGCTATGACCTCATCTCCTTGTAGAGTCACGTCTTAGCGTGCTTGGGGCCGGCCCATGATTATACTCCTGCCACCCCCAATTCGTCCACAGGCAGATCGGAGGGCTCCGCAACCATGCACGCCCCAGGCCCTTCGGGCTGGCGATCCCTCAGCCAGCGAAGCTCGTGCGCGAGCACGGACCGTCAGTCCGTAAACCGATACTTGATCAGAGTCCACAGGGCTGGGAAGCCGTCGCGCCAGGTGATCTTCTTGCCTTCGGAGTAGTCGCGACCTTCGTAGGTGATCGGGACCTCGTAGACCCGCGCGCCGCGCTTGAACAGCTTGGCCGTGATCTCGGGCTCGATCCCGAAGCGATCGCTCTTGAGCGGCATCGCCTTGAGGATGTCGGCGCGAATCGCCTTCAAGCAGGTTTCCATGTCCGTCATCGTCGTGTTGTAGAGCACGTTCGTGACGAGGTTCAGGAACAGGTTCGCGAGGTAGTGGGTGAAGAGAAAGCAGCGATGCCGGCCGATGAAGCGGCTGCCGAAGACGGCGTCCGCCTTGCCCCTGACGATCAGGTCGAGCAGGTCGGGATACTCCTCTGGGCTGTACTCGAGATCGGCGTCCTGCACGACGATCACGTCGCCCGTCGCTTCGGCGATCCCCCGCCGCAGCGCCGCGCCCTTGCCCTGGTTCCGCTCCTGCCGTGCGAGCTTGAAGCCGCGCTCCCTGGCCAGGCGCTCGAGCAGCTCGCGACTGCCGTCGCTCGAGCAGTCATCCACCACGATCAGCTCGATGCGCACCGGCACGGCGAGCACCCGGGCCACGATCTCCTCGACCGTGGCCCGCTCGTTGTAGACGGGCATCACGACGCTGAGCAGCGGGTCTTCGAGCGGTGTCGCCCGCTTCAACGCCGGCCGATCCCCTCGTAGTGGAAGCCCAGTTCGCGAAGCAACTCCGGCTTGTAGATGTTGCGGCCGTCGAAGATCGCAGGCCGCTTCATGAGCGACTTGATGCGCGCGAAGTCGGGCTCGCGGAACTCGCCCCACTCGGTCACGATCACCAGGGCATCGGCGCCCTCGACGGCCTCGTAGCTGCGCTGGCACCAGGTCACGCGATCGCCCAGATACTGCCGCGCCGGCGCCATCGCCTTCGGGTCGTAGCTGCGGACCTTCGCCCCCTTGGCGAGTAACTCCTCGATGACCACGAGCCCTGGCGCCTCGCGCATGTCGTCGGTGCGCGGCTTGAAGGCGAGGCCCCAGACCGCGATCGTCGTCCCGGCGAGGCCGCCGAGATGCTTTTCGATGCGCGGGACCAGCACGGCTTTTTGCAGCTCGTTGGCGCGCTCGACCGCGTCCACCACGAGCATCTCGGCTTTTGCATCCTGCGCCGTGCGGAGCAGCGCCTTCACGTCCTTCGGGAAACACGAGCCACCATAGCCGATGCCGGAATAGAGGAACGACGGGCCGATGCGGGCGTCGGAGCCGATGCCTAGCCGGATCTGCCGAACGTCGGCGCCGACCTTGTCGCACAGGTTCGCCATCTCGTTCATGAAAGAGATGCGCGTGGCGAGCATGGCGTTCGCGGCGTACTTGGTCAGCTCGGCGGAGGCGTGGTCCATGACCAGGATCGGGTGACCCTGGCGCACGAACGGCTCGTACAGTTCGCGCATGATCGCCTCGACCTTCGGATCGTCGGTGCCGATCACCACTCGATCGGGGCGCATGAAGTCGTCGACCGCGGCGCCTTCCTTGAGGAACTCGGGGTTCGAGACCACCGCGAAGGGATGAGCGGTCCGTTCCTCGATCGCGGCGCGCACCTTGCCTGCCGTGCCGACCGGCACCGTGGACTTGAGGACCACGATCTTGAAGCCGTTCATGGCATCGGCGATGGCGCGGGCGACCGCCAGGACATGCGTGAGATCGGCGGAGCCGTCCTCGTCCTGGGGCGTGCCCACCGCAACGAACAGGATGTCGCTCGCCTTCACCGATGCCGGCAGGTCGGTCGTGAAGCGAAGGCGCTCCTCGGCAACATTCCGCGGCAGCATCTCCTCGATCCCGGGCTCGTAGATCGGAATCTCGCCCCTGCTGAGCGCCTCGACCTTGCGGGCGTCGTTGTCGACACACGTCACGGTGTTGCCGTTTTCGGCCAGGCACGCCCCGACCACGAGCCCCACATACCCGGTTCCAACGACGCCGATCTTCATCCTGTTATTTGCCTCGGAGTTCAAAGAGAACGAGGAATCTAGCACATCTGCTATGATTTAGGACGAGTGAGCCCTCGCCACTTCGGTCTGGATCTGCGACCGGCCTTGGCCAAGCCCACCGGTGTCGGGGCGTACGTCCTGGCGCTCGCTAAACGCCTTCCCCTTCAGGCGAAGGACGATCACTTCCACTACTTTTCGGCCTCGCTCAAGAACCGCTACCCCCCTTCCGAGTGGCCGGCGAATGTGACGCTGGTCGATCGCCCGATCCCGGTCAAGACGCTCAACTACGCCTGGAACCGGTTGGGTTGGCCGCCCCTCGACCGGCTCGTCGGGGCAAGCCTCGACCTGATCCACTCGCCATCGCCGCTGATCATCCCGGGCAAGCGGGCGAAGCACGTGGTCACGATCCACGACCTGTTCTTCCTCAAGCACCCGGAGTTGACCGACGCCGAGATCCGGCGCGACTACCTGCCCCTCGTCCACGAGCACGTGCGCCGGGCCGACGGGGTCATCTGCGTCTCGGAGCACACGGCGAGCGAAGCCCGGATCCTCCTGAACGTCCCGCCCGAGAAGATCGCGGTGATTCCGAACGGCGTCGACCCGGCCTACCGCGAGGCCGTGTCGCCCGAAGAGGTGGACGCCGTGCTCAGCCGCCGTCGCCTGCCGCGGGGTGCTTTGCTCTACGTCGGCAGCGAGGAAAAGCGCAAGAACCTCGTGAACCTCGCGATGGCCTACATGGGTCTCGCCCGCAAACTCCGCCGCCTGCCGCCGCTCATCCTGGTCGGACCTGGCTCGCACTGGGGCCAGGGCGGTTCGCTCGCCGGCGGGGCGCAGATCCACGCGACCGGTTACCTCGAGACGCGCGAGATTCGCGCGCTCATGGCCGCCTCGGCCGCGCTGGTGATGCCGTCGCTCGAGGAGGGCTTCGGGCTGCCCGTCGCCGAGGCGATGGCGGCGGGCTTGCCGGTCGTGTGCTCGCGCGGCTCGGCCCTCGAAGAGGTGGCTGGCGGAGCCGCGATGCTCGTGAACGCTCTCGACACCGGGTCGATCGCCCGCGGCATCGAGAAGCTCCTCGACGAGCCGGCGCGGGCCGAGGCGCAGCGTCGCCTCGGCCTCGAACGCAGCCGCCAGTTCGACTGGGACAAGGCCGCCGCGGCGACGCTCGCCTTCTATCGCAAAATCCTGGGGTCGTAGGCTGCGCATCGGCGTCGACGCCCGCGAGTTGCAGGGGCGCCCCACCGGGACAGGGCGTTATCTGCGAAACCTGCTTCGCCACTGGCGCGAAAACCCCGGCGATACGCTCGTCCTCTACTTCAACGGGCCCGGGCCAAAGGACCCGGTCCTCGAGCACCCATCCGTCACTGCGCGCCCGGTCGGAGACGGCCGAAGCCGCGGCATCATCTGGCAGGAATGGCCGCTGCCCGAGGCGGCGCGCCACGACGCTCTCGACGTCTTTTTCGCGCCTGCGTACAGCTGCCCGCTCCGAATGCACACGCCGCGCCTGACCACGATCCACGACCTGTCGTTCTTTTCCTGGCCGGCGGACTTCACTGCGCGCGATGCGTTTCGCCGCCGGCTGCTAGTCGCCGCCAGCGTCAATGCCTCCGCACGCATCGTGGCCGTCTCCGATTTCACGCGGCGGGAGATCCTGGCCCGCTTCCCCGCTGCCGCGGGCCGGGTCGCCGTGGTGGGCGAGGGTCCGGACGACGACCTGCCCCCGCCGCCGGCTCGTGATGAGGCGAGACAGCGTCTGGGCCTCACGGCCCCGCTCGTGCTGAGCGTTGGTACCGTCCTCAACCGGCGTCGCGTGAGCGTTCTGCTCGAAGCCCTGCGCCGCCTCGCCCCTCCGGGGCCTGCGCCCCTGCTTGACATCGTGGGCGAGAACCGTACGCACCCCCGGAGCGACCTCCGTCGGGTAGCCTTGGATCTCGGGCTCGAGCGGCGCGTCCGCCTCTCGGGCTTCGTCGACGACGCGGCGCTCGCGGACCGCTATGCCGCCGCCGACGTCTTCGTCTACCTGTCGGAATACGAAGGCTTCGGGCTGCCGGTCCTGGAAGCGATGGCTCGCGGCGTGCCCGTCATCACGAGCACGCGACCGGCCACGGGCGAGATCTTCGCGGGCGCGGCGCTGCTGGTCGAGCCCACCGATTCCGCCGCCGTGGCCGACGCCATCGAACGGGTCCTGTCAAGGCGACTGCTGCGGGACGACCTCGTCGCCCGCGGTCGAGCGCTCGCCGCGCGCCACTCCTGGCCCGAAGCCGCGGCCCGCACCCACGCGCTCCTGCACGAGGCCGCCTCGGCATGACGGCGCGCGCCTCGGCGATCTTCGTCTCGTGGAACACGCGCGACGAGCTTCTGTGCGCCCTCGCCTCGCTGACGGCGACGTGCCTGCCCCTCGAGGTGTTCGTCGTCGACAACGGCAGCAGCGACGGGTCCGTGGCGGCCGTGCGAGCCAAGCATCCCGACGTAAGCGTGATCGAGAACGGCGAGAACCTCGGATTCGGTCGCGCCTGCAACCAGGGAATCCGAGCTGCCACGGCGCCCTACGTGCTGCTCCTGAACAGCGACGCTGAGCTCCGCCACGGCGCCCTCGAGGCGATGGTCGCGATCCTCGATGCCCACGCCGAGGTCGCCGTGGTCGGCCCGCGAACGCGTTTCGCCGACGGAGCCATCCAAGTGTCCTGGGGCCGCTTCCCGGGGCTGCTCGCCGAGTGGCAACAGCGCCGGCTCGTGCTGGGCGTCGAAGCACGACTGCCGGGCGCGCTCACGCACGCGGAGCAGATCGCGAGCCGCGAGCACGAGCCCGACTGGGTCTCAGGCTCCTGCTGGCTGGCGCGACGCGAGGCGCTCCTCGCAGTCGGTCTCTTCGACGAGGGCTTCTTCCTCTACGAAGAGGACATCGACCTGTGCCTCCGCCTGCGCCAGACCGGCTGGCGCATCGTCTTCACGCCGAGGGCCGAGGTGGTTCATCAGCAGGGCGTGAGCAAGGCCCGCTCGTCCGGCCGGGCACTCGCCGAATACCACCGCAGCCACCTGCGTTACTACCGGAAGCACAGCAAGCCGCTCTCGGTCGCGGCCCTCTGGCTCGCCCAACGCCTCCGCGGGATTCGGTAGGCTCTCTCTCGCGTGGAGCGGCTGGGCGGCTGTCTCTGGTCTCGCCCGGGCAGAAAGCTCTTGGTCCGGGCGCGAGGCGCATGCTACCTTCCTCCATGGCCCGCATCGCAATCGACGTGCGCAAGTGGCGGGACTACGGGATCGGCACGTACGTTCGCAATCTGGTCAGGCACCTCGCCCGCATCGATCGCGAAACCACCTACTTCCTCTTCTGCGACCAGGCCGACGTCCTCACGCTGCGCGACCTGGCCGCGAACTTCGTGCCGGTGGTCGACGAGTCGCCGGGCTACAGCCTGCGGGAACACCTGACGATCCCAATCAAGCTGAAGCGCCTCGGCATCGAGTTGCTCCACGAGCCTCACTACGTCCTGCCGCTGCTGACGCCGACACGCTCGGTCGTCACGATCCACGACTGCATCCATCTGCTCTTCCCACAGTACCTGCCGAACCGCATGGCGCTCGGCTACGCGAGGTTCATGATGGGCCAGGCGATCCGGCGCAGCGCCACGGTCTTTACCGTCTCCGAGGCCTCACGCCAGGACATCCTGCGCTTCTATCCCGAGGCAGACGAGGAATGCGTCCAGGTCGTGCCGAACGCCATCGATCCGAGCCTGATCGAAAATCCGGGCGAGGAGGAGATCGAGCGGGTCCGGGAGCGCTACCAGATCCGGGGCCGGTTCGTGCTCTACGCTGGAAACATCAAGCCGCACAAGAACCTCGATCGCCTGATCGCGGCCTTCGGCTTGCTCAAGCGGCGCAACGGGCTTGAGGACGTGAAGCTGCTGATCATCGGCGACGAGATCCACAAGTACGGCTCGCTGCGGCGCGCGGTGGAGAGCGCCGGGGTCCGGCACGATGTCCGCTTCTTCGGCTTCGTCCCTGACTCGACGCTCGCGGCGCTGTATCGGCTGGCGTCAGTCTTCGCGTTCCCGTCGCTGTACGAAGGCTTCGGGCTGCCGCCTCTCGAGGCGATGGCCTGCGGCGCTCCGGTCGTGACCTCGAAGCTCTCCTCGCTGCCCGAGGTCGTCGGCGACGCGGCCGTCCTGGTGGATCCGTACAGCGTCGAGGCCATCGCGGACGGCCTGGCGCGGGTCCTCGAGGATGAGGCGCTGCGCACCGACCTGATCGCCCGCGGCCTTCTTCGCGCCGCGAGCTTCAGTTGGGAGCGCTCGGTCAAGTCCATTCACGACACCTATATGAAGGTCCTCGGCGTTCCGGTCCCGGCCGTTCCCGCGCCTCGCAGCCACTGATTCACCGCCTTTCGCCCGCTTCCCTTATCCTGTGCGGTAACTCTCATCTCAGGCGGGGGAATCCTGAAGGTCGCTCTGGTTCACGATTGGCTCACGGGCATGCGCGGCGGCGAGAAGGTCCTGCTCTCGCTGGCGCGCTTGTATCCGAACGCTCCGATCTACACCTTGCTGCACGTCGAGGGCTCGCTCTCGCCCGAACTCGAAGCCCGCGAGATCCACACCAGCTTCGCGCAGAGCTTGCCCGGGGTCAGCCGCTTCTATCGCCACTACCTGCCGCTCCTGCCGCGCGCCATCGAGAGCCTCGATCTGTCCGCCTACGACCTGGTGATCTCCAGCTCCCACTGTGTCGCCAAGGGAGCGATCGCGCGCACAGACGCGCTGCACGTCTGCTACTGCTTCACGCCGATGCGCTATGTCTGGGATCGCTACGACGACTACTTCGGCCCGGGCCGGCTGCCGGCGCCGCTGCGCTGGGTGGTCGGCCCGATCGCGGCCTGGCTCAGGCGCTGGGACGCGCGCACTGCGGCGCGCGTCCACCGCTTCGTCGCCGACAGCGCCTACGTGGCGGAGCGCATAAGGCGCTACTACGGCCGCGAAGCCGACGTGATCCATGCGCCCGTGGATGTGGGCTTCTTCACGCCGGGCGAGGATCGGCCGGGCGACTACGACCTCGTGGTTTCGGCCCTTGCGCCGTACAAGCGCCTCGAGCTGGTGCTGGATGCCTACCGCGGCACGGGCCGGGCGCTCCGGATCGTAGGCAGCGGCCCCGAGCGCACCCGCCTCGAGCGCCTCGCCCCGGCCGAGGCGAGCTTCCTCGGCTACGTCTCGGACGAGCGCCTGCGCGAACTGTATCGGGGCTGTCGGGTCGTGCTCATGCCGGGCGTCGAGGACTTCGGCATCGTGCCGCTCGAGGCGATGGCCTGCGGGCGGCCCGCAATCGTCTTCGGCGAGGGCGGCGGGCCGGAGACCGTCGTCGAGGGCGTGACCGGCCTCATCTTCCGTGAGGCCACCGCCTCGGCGCTCCGCTCGGCCGTTGACTCGCTGGAAGGCGTGCGTTTTAATAGCCGGGCACTGCGCCAACGGGCCGAAGCCTTTGGCACCGAGGCCTTCGAGGCGCGTCTCAAGGCGTTTCTCGACAAGGCTTCGGCCGGGCATCGCTCCCCCTCATGATTCGCTTTCAAGCCCGCCGCATCGTCGCCGCCTTCGTCCTGACCGACGTCGTGGCGACGGCCCTGGCGTGGCTGCTCGCCTACGCGGTGCGCTTCCACTCGGGGCTGCTCGAAGCGCCCAAGGGCGTTCCTGATTTCAACCGCTATCTGCTGCTCCTCCCGCTGATGGCCGTGGTGTGGCCCACCGTCCTGTACTTCCACGGCCTCTACCAGGTCAAGCGCGGCCGCAGTCGGATCGACGAGTTCTTCGCGATCCTGGTGAGCGTGCTGATCTCCTCCGGCATCACGCTCGCTTTCACGCTCTACCTCCGCGTCTACCACTTCTATCAACCCGAGGTCGCACCGCAGTGGGAGTACAGCCAGCTAGCTTTCGCGCTCTTCGCCGGCCTCGACGTGCTGGCGCTCAACGCCGGACGCTGGGCGCTGCGCGCCTGGCTGGAGCGGATGTGGGCGGCAGGCCTCAACGTCAAGAAGGTGCTGATCGCGGGGGCCGGCGAACTGGGCCGCACCGTCGCCGACACGCTCGTCGCCCATCGGGAGCTCGGCTACCGGGTGGTGGGCTTCGTGGACGACACGCCCGGCGGCGAAGGCCATGCGGGCCTGAGCGTGCTCGGCACGCTGGCCGAAAGCACCGAGGTTGCGGCGCGGCTCGGCGTCGACCAGCTCTACATCGCGCTGCCGCTCGCTGACCACGGCAAGCTGCTGCAGCTCATCAAGAGCGTCGGCAACGAGTGCATCGACCTGAAGGTGGTGCCGGACCTGCTGCAGTACGCGACGATCCGAGCCTCGCTCGAGGACCTGGACGGGATCCCGATCATCAGCCTGAATGAAGTGCCACTGCGTGGCTGGAACAGCATGCTGAAGCGGCTCATGGACATCTTCCTGGGCTCGCTGCTGCTCCTGGCCTTCTCGCCCGGGTTCCTCCTGATCGCGATCCTGATCAAGCTGAGGGGCGGCTCCGGGGCGGTCTTCTACCGCCAGGACCGCGTCAGCGTCGATGGCAAGACCTTCGAGATGTGGAAGTTCCGCTCGATGCACCAGGACGCCGAGCGCTACACCGGCCCGGTCTTCGCGAGCAGCGAGGACCCGCGCCGCACCCCGATCGGCGCACTCCTGCGCCGCCACAACCTCGACGAGCTGCCACAACTCGTGAACGTGGTGCTCGGCGACATGAGCCTGGTCGGCCCGCGCCCCGAACGGCCGCCGTTCGTGCGGCAGTTCAGGGAGCGCATTCCGCAATACATGCTGCGGCATCGGGTCAAGAGCGGGATCACGGGCTGGGCCCAGGTGAATGGCTGGCGCGGCAACACCTCGATCGAGAAGCGCATCGAGTACGACCTCTACTACATCGAGAACTGGTCGCTGCTGCTAGACCTCAAGATCCTGATCCTGACGCTGCTTCGCGGCTTCGGCCAAGACCATGCATACTAGACGCTGGCCGCTGTTTCATCTTCGGGTACCTAATGCCTAGAGCTCTCGTCACTGGCGCCGCCGGGTTCCTTGGATCGCACCTTTCCGAGTACCTGCTCGATCACAACTTTTCGGTGGTCGGCATGGACAACCTGCTCACGGGCGACAAGTCGAACGTCGAGCACCTGACCGGTCGCGATTTCGTGTTCGTGAAGCACGACGTCACGAACTACATCAACCTCGAGGGCCCGCTCGACTGTCTCTTCCACTTCGCGAGCCCCGCCTCCCCGATCGACTATCTCCGCGTGCCGATCCAGACACTCAAGGTCGGCTCTCTGGGCACGCACAACGCGCTCGGCGTCGCCAAGGCGAAGCAGGCGCGCTTCCTGATCGCCTCCACGTCAGAAGTCTACGGCGATCCGCTGGTCCACCCCCAGCGCGAGGATTACTGGGGCAACGTCAACCCGGTCGGGCCGCGTGGTGTCTACGACGAGGCGAAGCGCTTCGCCGAGGCCATGACCATGGCCTATCACCGCTTCCACGGCGTCGAGACCCGGATCGTGCGCATCTTCAATACCTATGGCCCGCGGATGCGTGTCGAGGACGGCCGCGCGATCCCGGCGTTCCTATCGCAGGCGCTCCGCAACGAAGACGTCACGGTCTTCGGCGACGGCACGCAGACTCGCAGCCTGTGCTACGTGTCCGACCTGATCGAGGGCATCTTCCGGCTGATGATGTCGGACGTGGCCGATCCCGTGAACATCGGCAACCCGCGCGAGATGACGATCCTCGAGCTGGCCAAAACCATCATCGCGCTCACCGGCTCGAAGAGTCACATCGTGCTGAAGCCGCTGCCGGTGGACGACCCCAAGATCCGCCAGCCCGACATCACGCGCGCCCGCACGCTGCTCGGCTGGGAGCCCCAGGTCCCGCTCGACCAGGGCCTGGCTGTCACCCTCGCCTACTTCCGCAAGAAGCTCGGGATCTAGGGCTCCCCGGTTGCAGGCGAAGCGGCCGATCCAATCCCGGTACTCAAGGCCCGGCTTCGCGGAGCGGCGCCACAGGCAAGCTCGCCTGCCCTCTGTCGAGGGTCCTCCAAGCCAGGTAGGCGAAGAAGAGCAGGCCCAACAGCGGCTTGAGCCAGAAGTCGGTCTGCCGATGGAAGGGGTAGTTGTCGGCGCCCAATCCGACAGCGATGGCCACGAGCAACCAGAAGGCCCGTTTCTCTCCCGGCACCTGCCAGACCAGCCCGGCGAACACCGCGACCGCGGGCGCCAGCATCACATAGCCGTTCGTCTCCGTGCGCGGGTTGAAGACCGTCGCGAAGGTGACGCCCAGGGCCAGAACCAGCAACGCGGTCCGCAGCCGCGGGGCAGAGTCGTCTTCGCGAGGGTCGGCGGGCCGTCGGCGGTTGCTTGCGGCGGCGAGCCCTAGCATCGCGAGCGCTGCGCACGCGCGGGCCGCCATCAGGACCCGCGCCGATGGAGCGATGCCGAGCTTCGTGAGGAGACCGCTCAGGTCGCAAAAGGGATCGCTGGGGGTCACGGAGACGGACCACTTCCCGAAGAGCGCCTGATACTGCTGGATCACGTAGTGGGCGTCCCCCGCTGCAAAAGGCAGGGCGAGTAGGGCCAGCGCGGCCAGGGCCACGCGCGATCGCAGCTTCCCCCATATCGCCGCGGCCAGGAGGGTCATGGCCAGGCCCACGGGCTTGAGGAACACGCTAGTGGCCAGCGCGAGGGAGGCGCGCCACCATCGCGCGCGCGCGATGTCCACGCCGGCATGGATCAGCAACCCGGCCTCGGTCATGTTCACCTGGCCGTTGCGAGCGCTGCTCAGACAGGCCGGGATCGAGAGCACGGTGACGAGGGCGAAGAGGGGCGGCCGGCCCTCGCCGCCTGGGAGGCGGGCCAGCCGCACGAGCGCGCTGAGGAAGAGGCCCAGGTTGACCCATCTCCAGAGCACGTCGCCCACGGGGGAGGGCGCCGCTGCAAAAGGCGTGAAGAGGATCGCGAACTGAGGGGGATAGAGGTAGCCCCAGATGCCGCCGTGATACAGCTCTCGGGCGGCCCACCAGTCCTGAGAGGCCAGATGGTATGTCGGGGTCACGGACCTCCGGCCGGGCTGCAGCGCCACGAGCAGGGTCACGACCACGACCAGGAGGGCCATCAGGCCGCAGGCGAGCTGCTGCCCTCTGCGGCTGGTGAGGAGCGCAGCACTCCGGCGAGCCTCCGCCATGGCCAGGGATTGTATTCCGGCGGGCAGACGTCCACCACGACCTGGGCTCACGCCGAGTCAGAAGCGTCAGTCGTTCGTGACGCTGAGCGACAGGATCTGGCCCGGGCGGCAGCGGACGAAGACTTCCATCGCCTTGCAGCAGACGGGGCAGTCCTCGAAGTAGCTCTGCTCCTCGCCTGCCGTCGTGTCCACGTTGAGAGCCGCGGGTTCGCCGCAACCGGGGCAGTCGACGATCGCCTCTTCGAGCATCGATTACGAGTGGCCGACTTCGGGCGACTCGGGCGGCGCAGGCGAGCCACGACCGTAGAAATCGGAGCGCAGGTAGAGCCCTCGCAGGTCAGCCCAGAAGACCGACAGGCTCGCGGTCATCGGCACCGCCAGAAACATCCCGACGAAGCCGAACAGCGAGCCGCCAATCAGCACTGCCAGCATGATCACCACCGCATGCAGGCCCAGGCTGTCGCCCACGATGCGGGGCGAGATGAAGTTGCCCTCGACGAACTGGCCGAACGTGAAGAGGGCGGCGACGACCGCGAGCCGGCTCAGGCTCTGGTCGTCGACCCAGGAAAGCGTCAGCGCGAGCGGCAGGCCGAGGATGTACGACATGAACGGGATCAGGTTGAAGAAGCCGATGCAGAAGCCGACGAACAGCCCCATCGGCACGCCGCACAGCGTCAGCGCGATCGCGTAGAAGACGCCGAGGATCAGCGCCACCGTGATCTGGCCGCGGACGAAGGCGGACAGCAGCTTGTCGACCGCTCCGAAGCGGGAGTACACGTAGCCGCGGAGCCGGTGCGGGACCAGATCGCGGATCGCAGCCTGAATCCGGTTCATGTCGAAGAGCAGGTACACCGTGAACACGGGGATCACCAGCAGGTTCAGGATCGTGAGCACGAAGCCGAGCAGGCTCGAGAACATGCTGCTGACGAAGCGCGTGAGAGGGCCCACGACCTGCGGCGCCTGGCTGCGAAACGCCTCCGCCAGGCGCTGGCGTGCCTCTTCGGTTTGCTCCGGGTATTTGAGGTTGAGGCGCTGGTAGAGCGGCTCGATCCTGGCGCGCAGCACGCGCCAATAGTCCGGGGCCTTGCCGACGGCATCGGCCACCTGGTGGTAGCCCGCCGGCACGACGAAGAGCAGGCTCAAGACGACGACCGCCAGCACCGTGAAGGTGAGCAAGCCGACCGCCAGCGTGCGCGGTCGGACGCGCCGGCTGAGCCACGCCCGGCGCGCGAAGAAGGCTTCCATCGCCGTGACCGCGGGGTTCAGGAAGTACGCGAGGGCCAGCGCCGCGGCGAAGGGCGTGAGCGGCCCGGCCAGGGCCCGCAGGGCGAGCACCACGAGCACCATCCCCGCTACGAACAGCGCCAGCCGGGCACCGCGGCTCTTGAAGAACTCCCTCACGCCGAAGCCCCTTCACCGCGGCTCACAGAGGCAAGGTACACGTAGTGGAAGGCCGAGGCGACGGTGGCCAGCAGGGTTGCGACGAACAGCCAGCGCACCCGGGGAAAGGAGCCGCCGGTCGCATTCAGCAAGAGCACGACGCCCGCCGTCAGCAGCTGCAGGAGTGTCGAGAGCTTACCCAGGACGGACGGGAAGAAGACCCGTCGCCCGAGCGTGAGATTGATGACGGCCACGCTGAGCACGATGATCGCGTCGCGCGACAGCGCGATCACGGTGAGCCAGGCCGGGATACGGACCGAGACCTCGGAACCCCAGGTGAGCGCGATGAACGAGGAGGCCATCAGGATCTTGTCCGCGATCGGGTCCATGGTGGCCCCAAGGGTCGTCTTCTGGTGGCCGTGCCGCGCGATGAACCCATCCAGCAGATCAGTGACTCCGGCGACCACGAAGAGCACCAGCGCCCAGGTGAATTCGCGGGAGAGAACCATTACGACCAGGAACGGCGCGAGCGCCATCCGCAGGATAGTGAGCTGGTTCGCGACGGTGAGGACGGGCTCGGACATGATGCGTGAGGGCCGCCGCCAGCGGCGACGGCCCTCGCCTTCGACCTTTGGGGGAGAAAACGGCTACTACTGGAGGCGATCCTTCTTCAGGACGAGTTGCGCGACGAAGTCGTTGCAGGCCTTCTCCTGGGCGTCGCCCAGGCCGCTCTGCCGCCATTCGTCCGAGTCGGTCCCGGCCCCGAAGCCACCCGACGAGAAGCTGGCGCCGCCGCCCTTGCTCGACTCGCCGTGCCCCTTCACCGAGGCCACGATCTCGCCCGAGGTCACGTCGATCAGGCGTGCGGTCAGGTTGATCTCGCTCTTGGCCTTCTTACCCCCGATGCCGATGCCCTTGATGCGCACGGCGCCGCCACGGGACTCGGTCGCGAACTTGGTGATCGAGCCGGCGACGACGTACTTGACGCCCTTGATCTTACCGAGCTTGGCCAGGCTGGCCGCGCTGGGATCCGCCCGGTTCGACTGTGCGAAGTCCTGCTCGGCGAGCACCGTGTCGAGCTTCTTGCGTTCGATCACCCGGAACGTGCCGTCGTTCACGAGGGCGTCCACGACCTGGTCGGCCATGCCCTTGCCGATGTCGTACTGGCCCCACCAGTTGTCGATCGAACCGAACTCGAAGTCCATGACGGCCACCGCTGGCCGCTCCGCCGCCGCCGAAACGCTGGTAAGCGCCGCAAACGTCGCAGCTGCAAGGGCAAGGCCCCATTTGGATTTCATGCGCGTCTCCTCCCCACTAAACAAGCTCGACTATATCCGAGCGCGACTCCGAGGGTCAACGAGTCAGCGGCCCAGACGCTTCAGCTCTTCGAAGAGCTCCTGCTCGCGCGGCGACAGCTCCGTGGGCACCAGCGGCTCGACCGAGGCCAGCAGGTCGCCACGCTCCCCGCGCTTTTCGAGTCGCGGCAAGCCCTTGCCCCGCAACCGAAACGCGCGCTCGGCCGGGCTTCCCGCCGGGATCCGGATGCCGACCGGGCCCTCGAGCGTCGGTACTTGTACCTCGCCGCCCAGAACCACGGTAGTGAGCGGCGCCTTGACGCGCGAAGCCAGGTCGTCGCCTCGCCTTTCGAACAGCGGATGCGGCGCGATCTTGACGCGAAGGTAGAGGTCGCCACCCCCGCCGCCTTCGCCGGCCACGCGCACCCGCGAGCCCTCGCGCACTCCGGCCGGAATCTTCACCTCGACGCGCCGGCTGTGCGCACCCTCGCTGATCGAGAGTTCGCGGCTGGCTCCGTGCAACACCTCGTCGAGGTGGAGCTCCACGTCCTGTTCGGCCTCGACGGGCGCTGCGCGGCGCGTGCGGGCGCGCGTGAAGGTCTCCTCGAAGCCCCCCACGTCGCCGCCGAAGAAGGTGCGGAAGAAATCGGAGAAGCCGCCCGCGCCGCCGACGTCGAACCCCTCGCTGTGCACGCGGAAGCCGCCCTGGCGGCCGCCCACGCCGGTCCCGGGCCGTACCTTGTCCCAGTCCGCACCGAGCTGGTCGTAGCGGCGCCGCTTCTCGGGGTCGGACAATACCTGTTGGGCCTCGTTGATCTCCTTGAAGCGAGCCTCCGCCTGCTTGTTGTTCTGGTTGAGATCGGGGTGGTGCTTGCGCGCGAGCTTCCGGTAGGCCGCCTTGATTTCCTTCTCCGAGGCGTTCTTCGCGACGCCGAGGATCTTGTAATAGTCCTTGTATTCCATGCTGACTCTTGCAATATAGGGTCAGGCGAAGGCGTATTTCAAGACGGCGGAGCAGGCTATACTCGGGCGCCATGGAACTGGCATCGGCCTCGGCCCTGATCACGGGAGCAAGTCGCGGGATCGGTCGCTCCGTTGCCTTGGCGCTCGCCCGCGCCGGGTCGCACCTGACGCTGGTGGCGCGCAGCCGCAAGGATCTCGACGACGTCGCGACCGAGATCGCCGCCGCCGGAGGCCTTGCCATCGTGCACGTCGCCGACCTTCGCGACGCATCCGCCGCGAGCAGCGCGGTCGATGCGGCGGTTTCCGCCTGGGGCGGCTTGCAGATCCTCGTCAACAACGCGGGTGTGGGCGGCTTCTCGCCGCTGGCCGAGACCTCCGACGAGGAGTGGGAGCGGATCCTCGGCACCAACCTGACGGCCGTCTTTCGCCTGACACGTGCCGCACTTCCCCACCTCATGGAGCGAGGCGGCCACGTCTTCATGATCTCCTCGCTCGCGGGTCAGAACGCGATCCCGAACATGTCGGCGTATTGCGCCAGCAAGGCCGCCCTCGATCAGCTCGCGAGCTGCCTGATGCTCGAGGTTCGGCACAAGGGCGTGAAGGTCACGACGCTTGCGCCAGGCTCGGTGGACACCGGCTTCTCGGGCATGCCGCGCGCGGGTGACAGCTCCTGGATGCTCCAGGCCGACGACGTGGCGAGCACCGTCCTCGACCTGCTCCGTACCCGCGACGGGGCCCACCTTTCGCGCGTCGAGATGCGCCCGGCCCAACCCCAGAAGCAGGCGTGATCCCTGCCCCGGTCCGCCTGGCCTGGCGGGCCCTGGTCCGATTCTTCGACCACAACGGCCCGGACCGGGCGGCCGCCGTCGCCTACTACACGCTGCTTTCGCTCCTGCCGCTGCTGATCTTCGTGATCAACCTGGGCGTCGCGGTGCTGGGCTCGTTCGATGCGGCCTACCAGGGCACGCTCTACCTGCTGCGCGGCGTGATCGTCCAGCTCGACCAGCCCAGCCTGCTCGCGCTGCGGGAGTTCATCGAGCGGGCCAGGGATCTCACCTGGCCCAGCATCCTGCTGCTGGCCTGGACCTCGAAGCGCACCTTTGCCTCGCTGTTCTCGGCACTCGACCGCGTCTTCGAGGTGGAGGGTCAGGGCCTGCTGCGCGGCCTCGCCCGCGGCAACTTGGCGCCCTTCGC
>CAYTWT010000119.1:0-10471 GCA_964442185.1 uncultured Acidobacteriota bacterium | reverse complement strand
GCCCGTGAGGTTCTGCATGTGGACCCAGATGTCGCCGCAGAATTCCCAGAGGATCTGGCGGCATGCGCCGCATGGCGCGGCGAGCTGCGGCGAGTCCACCACCACCGCAACGGCGTCGAAGCGCTTGAAGCCCTCGGAGACTGCCTTGAAAACGGCGGTGCGCTCGGCGCACAGCGTGAGGCCGTAGGTCGCGTTTTCGATGTTGCAGCCCGTCACGATCTCACCGCTGCGGGTGCGTAGCGCAGCGCCGACCTTGAAGCGGGAGAATGGCGCGTGCGCGTTCGCTCGCGCCTTCTTTGCATAGCGCACCAGCTCGCGAAACCCCGGCGCGGTCTTCATGCGGTCTTTGCAGCTTCCACGATGATGCGTGACAGGACGTCGAGCAAGCTGGCCTTCAGTTTCTCGCCCACGTCCAGGACTTCACGGTAGTCGAGCGGCTTCTTGAGGACGCCCGCGGCCGGGTTGGTGATGGCCGAGATGCCGAGCACGCGGATCCCCATGTGGCGCGCGGCGATCGTTTCCGGCACCGTGGACATGCCCACCGCGTCGGCGCCCAGCACGCGCGCCGCGCGGATTTCCGCGGAGGTCTCGTAGGACGGCCCGGTAAAGGCGATGTAGACGCCATTGCGCGCCGTGATTCCGACCTTCCAGCACGCCTTCTCGGCGATCTCCCGTAGCTTCGGGTCGTAGGGCTCCGTCATGTCGAAGAAACGTGGCCCCAGGCTCTCCTGGTTCGGCCCGATCAGCGGGTTCCCGCCCATGTAGTTGATGTGATCCGTGATCAGCATCAGCTCGCCAGGCTTGTAGTTCACGTTCACGCCGCCGGCCGCGTTGGTCATGATCGCGATCTTGACGCCCATCCGTCCCAGCACCCGAATCGGGAAGACGACCTGCTGGAGCGTGTAGCCCTCGTAGTGATGCACGCGACCGTTCATGAGCGCGACCGGCACGCCCTGGCAGGCGCCGATCACCAGCTCGCCCTTGTGGCCGATGGCCGTCGAGCGCGGGAAGTGCGGGATCTCGCCGAAGGGGATGCGCGTCGCGTTCTCGAGGCTGTCGGCGAAGGCGCCGAGGCCCGAGCCGAGCACGAGGGCGACGAGCGGCCGCAAAGGCGATCTCGCCTGGATCAACTTGACGGCCTCGGACAACTCTTCGAGCAGGCTCACAATAGCATCCCCGCAATGCAGGCAGTCATGAAGTTCGCGAATGTTCCGGCGAGAAGCGCGCGCAGTCCGAGGCGCGCCAGGTCGTTCCTCCGCTCGGGGGCGAGCGCGCCGATGCCCCCGATCTGGATGCCGATCGAGCTGAAGTTCGCGAACCCGCACAGCGCGTACGTCGCGATCGTGAACGACTTCGGGTCGAGGCTCGCCTTGAGCGGCCCGAGCTGCGAGTAGGCGATGAACTCGTTCAGGACCATGCGCGTTCCCAGCAGGCTTCCGATCACCTGGGAGTCGGCGATCGGCACGCCCATCACGATCGCGATCGGCATGAACAGGTAGCCCAGCAGGGTCTCGAGCTTCAGCCCGACCACACCGAGCAGCAGGTTCACGAGCGCCACCAGCGCCAGGAATGAGATCAGCATCGCCGCCACGTTGATCGCCAGGTTCAGTCCTTCGCTCGTGCCGCGCGCGGCCGCGCCGATGATGTTGGCGTCCGTCCTCGGCAGGTTCAGCTTGACCGTTCCCGCCGTCTCGGGCTGGCCCGTCTCCGGGACGAAGATCTTGGCCAGCAGGATCGTGCCCGGCGCGGTCATGATCACGGCGGCGAGCAGGTGCTGCGCCTCCATGCCATAGGCGATGTAGGCGGCCATCACGCCGCCGCTGATGTGCGCCATCCCGGACGTCATCACGCACATCAGCTCGGACTCGGTCATCTTGTTGAGAAACGGCCGGACTGTGAGCGGCGCCTCGGTCTGGCCCATGAAGATCGACGCTGCGACGTTCAGACTCTCGGCCCCGCTCGCGCCCATCAGACGCGTCATCACCTTGGCGAACAGCGTCACGATCACCTGCATCACGCCGAGGTAGTACAGCACGGCGAACAGCGCCGCCACGAAGATGATCGTGGGCAGCACCTGGAAGGCGAATACGAACCCGAACGAACCGCCGCCTTTCGCGCCCAAAGCGCCGAAGACCATCTCGGAGCCCTTGAAGGACAGATCCAGCACGGCCTTGATCTTGTCGCCGAGGAAAGAGAACAGCCATCGGCCCCAGGGCGTCTTCAAGACGAACAGCGCCAGCGCGAATTGCAGGCCGAGGCCCCAGGCGACGGTCTTCAAGCGAATTGCCTTGCGGTCCGTCGAGAGGCCATAGGCGATGCCCAGGATGCAGGCCATGCCGACGAGGGGAAGGAAGCGTTCCATTGGGGTTCTTCAAACCTCCTGCAGATCAGTCCGGGTCGAGGACGGTGTGGATCAGCGGGCGGGGCGCCGGCAGCTCGTCCCCGATCGCGAACGCCTCGCGCAGCACGGCCAGCACCTCGGCCTCGCGGCCGCGGTCGTTCAGGTGAATCGTCGCCAGGCTCTCGCCTGCGTCGACGCGGTCGCCGACCTTCTTGTGCAGCACCAGGCCCACGGCGTGGTCGATCCGGCTGTCGACCGTTTCGCGGCCGCCGCCGAGCAGCATCGTAGCGCGCCCCACCGCCCGGCATCCGATGCGCGCCACCAGGCCCGCGCGTTCGGCGCGCAGCTCCAGCTTGGCCTGTGCCCGCGGCAGGCGCGTCACGTCGTCGCAGACGCGTGGATCGCCGCCCTGGAGTTCGATCACCTCGCGAAATTTCTCGAGGCCGGCGCCGGAGCCGAGCGCCTCACGAATCCGCACCCGCGCAGCGGGCAGCCCCGAGGGCGAGTCGCTGAGATGCAGCATCCAGGCGGCGAGCTCGATCGATAGCTCACGCGCGTCCTCGGGACCCCGGCCCTGCAGGATCTCGATGCACTCGATCGTCTCGAGCGCATTGCCGCAGGCGCTCCCCAAGGGCTGGTCCATGTCGGTGATCAGGGCCGACACCCTCTTGCCCATGCCCCTGCCGATCGCGACCATCGTCTCGGCGAGCGCCAGCGAGTCTTCGTAGGCCTGCATGAACGCGCCGTCACCGGTCTTCACGTCCAGGATCAGGGCGCCTATGCCTTCAGCCATCTTCTTGCTCATGATCGAGGCGGAGATCAGGGCCAGGCTCTCGACCGAGGCCGTCACGTCGCGCAGCGCGTAGAGCTTGCGATCGGCGGGCGCGATCTCGGGCGTCTGGCCGATCAGGCCGAGGTGCGAGCGGCGCAGCACCTCGCGGAACTCGGGGAGCGACAGGGCGACCCTGAAGCCCGGAATCGCCTCGAGCTTGTCGAGGGTGCCGCCGGTGTGCCCCAGGCCACGGCCCGAGATCATCGGCACGTAGACGCCGCACGCGGCCACCAGCGGGGCCAGCACCAGGCTCGTCTTGTCGCCGACACCGCCGGTCGAGTGCTTGTCGGCCTTGGGACCTGGCAGCTCCGAGAGATCGAGCACCTGGCCGGAGTTCATCATGGCCTCGGTGAGCGCCACCGTCTCGGCGCGGGTCATGCCCTTGAAGAACGTGGCCATGGTGAGCGCTGCGGCCTGGTAGTCCGGGATTGCACCGCGCGTGTAGCCGTCCACGAAGAACGCGATCTCCTCGCGACTCAACTCGACTCCGTCCCGCTTGCGCTGGATGACGTCGACGGCGCGGAGCAAGGGCTATTTCTTCCTGATCCGCTCTAGCTCGGCCCACAGGTCGCGCTTCTTGCGGACGGGCGGCGCTGGGGGCGGCTCGGGGGCCGGGGTATCGGGGGCCGGGGCTGTCGCGCCCATCCCCGCGAGGACCTGCTCGAAGAGCGTCTGCTTCTCGGTGACCTTCTTCGAAGCCCGCTTCGGCGGCACCTCGGCGTGGCGATAGTCGTGGGTGTTGTGGCAGGTGCGACAGGTGACCTTCGCGACCTGGCCATGCGTCAGGCTGGCGATGTCGTGGTTCAGCAAGAGCCGGCACCGCGGGCAGTAGTCGTCGATCACGTCGCCTAGCCTCAAGGGTCGGTCGGGCAAGCGGGGTCCCCTTCGATTGGAAGCATCGCAGTATACTCTGATGCGCTCTGAGCCCAAGGCCCCTTCTCTTGAACGATCCCGAGGCCGACTACTACCGCCTGAGGACGGAGTGGCTGCGCCTCGAGAGCCAGGGCTTCTGGTCCCACACGGGGGGGCGCTAGAACTTGCGCAACGCCGAGGTGATCCGGCAGTGGAAGATCCTGAAGCGGGTCGAAGCGGCGCGTCACACGACCTCGCAACAGCTCGCCGACGAGCATGGCGTCACGGAGCGCACGATCCGTCGCGACATCGAGGCGCTGCAGGAGGCCGGCTTCCCGCTCTACGACGAACGCGTGGATGGCCGCAAGATCTGGCGCCTGGTCGAGGGCTACAAGCAGCGGCTGACCCAGACCTTCACGCTCGCCGAGCTGGCAGCGCTCTACTTCGGAAAGAACCTGCTCTCGTTCCTGGGCGGCGCGCCTTTCGCCCAGGACCTCGAGTCGGCCTTCGCCAAGATCCGCGAGGCGCTCCCGGCGAAGAGCCTGCCGTACCTGGCCCGCATCCAGGACCTGTTCTCCGCCCGCCCGGACCCGTCCAAGGACTACTCGAAGAAGCAGGACGTGATCGCCGCGCTGATCGATGCGACGCTTCACCAGCGCCAGATCCGGATCGCGTACTTCTCCTTCAACAGCAAGAGAACGAAGTCGTACACGCTCGACCCGTACCGCGTCGTCTACTACCACGGCGGGCTGTACCTGTACGCGCGCGCGCACGAGTACGCGGAGGTCCGCACCTTCGCGGTCGAGCGGATCGAGAGGATCGAAGTCCTGGAGCTGTCTTTCGAGGCGCCGAAGGACTTCAGCGTATCCGAGTACGCGCGCGGCGCCTTCGGCATCGCGGGCGGCAAGGCCGAGGAGATCGAGATCGCCTTCGACGCGGCGATGGCCGGTTACATCCGGGAACGAGTCTGGCACGAGAGCCAGGCCCTCGAGGAGGGGCCCGACGGCGGCGTCGTGCTGCGGATGAGCGTCGCGCCCGGCTTCGAGCTCGTCAGCTGGATCAAGGGCTTCTTGCCTCACGCCCGGGTGCTGCGGCCGGCTGCGCTGCGCGAGCAGATCGCCCACGACCTGAGGATCGCGCTAGACGCCTCGGCCCATGGCCGCCCCTGAGACGCTTCCGAACCGGCATTCCGGACGCGAGCACAGCATCAGCCACGGCGACCGCGTCGCGACCATGAAGTCGCTCAGGCTCACGGTCGAAGGCTCCACGGCGACGGGCGCGAGGCGGAGCAAGTGAAGGCTCTCGCGTTCCTGGTCCGCCGGTTCGTGGCCGGGGAGACGGCGCTCTCCGCGGTGGCGGCAGGGAAGGCGCTCAAGGCCAAAGGCATAAGCGCCACGTTCGACCTGCTCGGCGAAGACGTTCTCGACCGCGAGGCCGCGAGGCGCTGCGCCGAGGCGAACAAGGCCCTGCTGCGGCTGGTTCCGGAAGGCGTGGAGCGGAACATCTCGATCAAGCTCACGACGCTGGGCTTCGAGATCTCCGAGGACTTCTGTGTCGAGCTCGCCGACGGGATTCTGGTCGAGGCGAAGAAGCTCGGGGGCTTCGTGCGCCTCGACATGGAGGGCTCCAAGCACACGCAGCGTACGATCGAGGTGTTCCAGAGGCTTCGCAAGACGCATGACAACGTCGGGATCGTGTTCCAGGCCTGCCTGCATCGCACCGAGGACGACGTGAAGGAGGCCGTGCGCCGCGGCGACCGGGTGCGGATCTGCAAGGGCGCCTACAAGGAACCGCCGAGCGTCGCGCTGCAGGTCATGGATGAGATCCGGAAGAACTACATGAAGTGCGCGTCCCTGCTGCTCGACAAGGGCAACTACCCGGCGATCGCCACGCACGACGAAGGCCTGTTGCAGAAGGTGCTGGCGTTCGCCCGCGAACAGAAGATCGCGAGCGCGCGCTACGAGTTCCAGATGCTCTACGGCCTGCGGCCGAAGCGCTGGGAGGAGCTGGTCGCGGCCGGAAACAACGTCCGCATCTACGTGCCCTACGGCACGCACTGGTTTCCCTACTTCTCGCGGCGCCTGCGCGAGCGCAAGGAAAACATCTTCTTCGTCCTGCGCAGCCTGCTCGGCGGCTAGTGCGAGCTGCTGTCTACCACGGCAAGAACGATCTCCGCATCGAGCAAGTCCCCGTGCCCGAGATCCTGCCCGGCGAGATGCTGGTCCGTGTCGAAGCGTGTGGCGTTTGCCCCACCGACATCAAGAAGATCCAGAAGGGCCTCCTGCCCGGGCCGCGCATCTTCGGCCACGAGACCGCCGGCGTCGTGGTGCGAACCGGCGCGGGCGTGGCCCGCTTCCACGAGGGCGACCGCGTCGCCTTGCACCACCACATCCCTTGCGGCAGCTGTTTCTATTGCGGCCAGAAGGCCTATGCGCAGTGCCAGGTCTACAAGAAGAACGGCACGACCGCGGGCTTCGAGCCCTCGGGCGGCGGCTTCGCCGAGTACCTGCGGGCGATGGACTGGATCGTGGAGCGCGGGGCGATCGCGGTTCCTGAGGGCGTTGCTTCCGAGGAGGCCGCGTTGGTCGAGCCCGTCAACACCTGCCTCAAGTGCGTGCAGAAGGCGGGCGTCACGAAGGGACAGACCGTGCTCGTCGTGGGCCAGGGCCCGATCGGCCTGATCTTGATGCAGCTCGCGCGCTGGGCAGGGGCTCAGGTGCTGACGTCGGACACGCTGCGCGACCGGGTCGAGATGAGCCGGGTGCTGGGCGCCTCGGTAGCGCTCGACGCTCGCGGCGACGTGGTGCGTGAAGTGCGCGCGCTGACGGATGGCCGCGGCGCCGACGTGGCGCTGCTCGCCGCCGTGGGTCCGGCCGCCTTTCAGACGGCCGTGGACGCGACGCGCGCCGCCGGCACGGTGATGGTCTTCTCGGCGACATCGCCGGGCGAGACCGCCGTCGTCGATCTGGGCGCGCTCAGCGTTGCCGAGAAACAGATCCTCACCTCGTACAGCGCCTCGGTCGACGTGCAGGATCTCGCGGCGCAGCTGGTCTTCGGGCACGAGGTGCGGGTGCGCGAGCTGATCACACACCGCCTCCCGCTCGACGCGGCCAAGCAGGCCGTGGAGCTTGCCGCGCATCCAGCACCGGGTGTGCTGAAGGTGATGCTCACGATGGGCGGTGGTTGATGAGCACACCCGGGCGGATGCGGGCCGCCGTGCTGCACGGCAAGCAGGATGTGCGGATCGAGGAGGTGGACGTCCCGCACCTCGAGCCGGGCGAGGTGCTGATCCGCACCCAGGTCGCCCTCACCTGCGGCACGGATCTCAAGGTCTATCGTCGCGGTTACCACGCCCGCATGATCGTGCCGCCGGCGCTCTTCGGTCACGAGGCCGCCGGCATCATCGAGGCCGTGGGCGAGGGTGTCAGCGGCTGGGCGCCGGGCGATCGCGTGGTGGCCGCGAACTCAGCGCCCTGCGGCGAATGCGAGTTCTGCCGCGAGCGCCGCCCCGGCCTGTGCGACGACCTGCTGTTCTGGAACGGGGCCTACGCGCAGTTCACACGACTGCCGGCTCGCGTCGTGCGCAAGAACCTGCTCCGGATCCCGGAGGGCCTGTCGTTCGCGAGGGCGGCGATGGTCGAGCCACTGGCCTGCGTGGTGCGGGGCATCGAGGTTGCGGGCCTCGGACCGGGTCGCTCGGTGGCCGTCATCGGCGTGGGCGGGATCGGCCTGATGTTCATCGCTCTGGCACGGGCCCGGGGCTGCCATGTGGTGGCGGCGGGCCGGCGTCCCGCGCGGCTCGCGAAGGCCCGCGAGATGGGAGCTGCGGCGACGGTGTCCGCCGAGGCTGGCGGTCTGGTGAGCCAACTCCTGCCGCTGAGCCCGGACGAGCGCGGCTTCCATCTAGTGGTCGAAGCCGCGGGACAGGCGGAGACCGCCGAGGCCGCGCTGCGCGTCGTGCGCAAAGGTGGGATGGTGAATTTCTTTGCCGGCTGTCCGGCAGGCACCGAGATTCGCGTGGACGCGCCGCGAGTGCACTACGAGGAACTGCAGCTCACCGCGACGTTTCACCATACGCCCGAGAGTGTGCGCAGCGCCCTGACGCTCATCGCCGAGGGCCAAATCGACCCCGACCGCTTCATCTCGACGCGCGGACCGCTCGACCGCCTTCCGCTGCTCCTGGCCGAGATGACGAAGGGAAGCGACGATCTGAAGGCGGCCGTGCTGCCCTGGGCGTAGCCGCGGGGCACGCTAGAAGGCCGGGCGCTCCCCAGCGCGAGCTCAGCGCTTCTTCGACTTCCTCCCGGACTTCTTCTTGGCCTTCTTCGCCGCCTTCTTGGCGGCCTTCTTGGCGGCTTTCTTGGCTTTCTTGGCCGGCTTCTTCTTTACGACCTTCTTCGCGACCTTCTTCGTGGCCTTCTTCTTGGCGGGCTTCTTCGCCTTCGCCTTCTTCGCCACTGGCTTCTTCTTCGCGGGCTTGCGTGGGGCGGCTGCTACTGCTGCGCGCGGCGTCGGGGCCGGGCTGAAGGCCGGCGGCGGCGGTGGCGTCGGTACGAGGGGCTCAGCGGCCGCGGGCGGCTCCGGAGAGCCCTGGGGTGTGTTGTCCTCCATCTTCTGTCCCTCCAAGTGCGGGTGGTGTCGATGATCGGAGAGTGTGCTCCCGCTCGCTGCCGACAGTCAAGTTGAGCGGTTCGGGGGGGTACGGAACCATGCACCCCCCCCGCGCGCCAAGCGCTCCCCCCCAAGTCGCTCGCGTCGGGAGTGAATCCCGCCGCTCGCTGTCCATTCACTTACCGCAGGCGCTGCAGCGAGAGCGTGGGCTCGAAGAGGACCTGGATCTTGAGGCCGTCGGGGTCGAGGCAGTAGAAGGAGCGGCTGCCGTCGCGATGATCGCGCGGCGGCGCCGCGATCGTGATGCCGCGTTCACCAAACGCCGCGGCCAGCCGGTCGACTTCCTCCCTGGCGTCGACGATGAACCCGAGATGGTCGAGCGCGCCCGAAGTGGCCGCCGCATCGCGATGCAGCGCCAGGTTGTCGACGCCCGAGGATAGGTACACGTTGTCAGCGTCGGGTTCCCAGACGACCGACATGCCAAAGCCTTCGCAATAGAACTTCTTGCTGGCCTGCGGATCCCTGACCCGCAGTGCGACGTGCCGTAGCCCGAGAAGCGCCACGCGGACGATTCTAGTTCAGTGTCACGTCCGCCGGCAGGTGCGCGAGGTAGGCGCAGCCGTCGCACACGAGAAAACCCTCACCAGGCGCGCCATGTCGGAGCAGCGGCAGGATGCTGGCGTCCGACGACGTCACGAAACCCCCGCCTTGGACCGACAGCAGCGACTCGCCGCACAGCGGGCACCCCGTGTCCATCGCAACCGCGGCCATGCCGATCATGGGATCCTCTTTCTCCTCTCCGGAGCATGCGGTCCGGCGGCCTTCACTGCATTGGACGCTGCCAGGACGCAAGAGGTTCAAACGCGCGTGAGCCGCATCACATCGTTCGCCTTGGCTCCGCAGGTTAAGTGCTTGACTTGAATAGCGTGTTGACACGCATCGGGGCAGTTGATAAAGTGCCGTCAGTACATCGGCCGCGGGGTAGAGCAGTCCGGTAGCTCGTTGGGCTCATAACCCAAAGGTCGCAGGTTCAAATCCTGCCCCCGCTACCACTTCTTCATTCAGGGGTCACGGCAATCGCCGCGACCCCTTTCTTCTTGTTTCCCTGACGAAGGGCCCGAGAACCTGGGCATCTCTCCGCCTCGCCGAGGACACGGCTACAATCGGCCAGCGTTTTGGAGTGCTGCCATGATCGGCCGGACGATCTCGCACTATCACGTCCTCGAGAAGCTGGGCGAAGGGGGCATGGGGATCGTCTACAAGGCTCAGGACAGCCTGCTGAACCGGCTCGTCGCGCTCAAGGTTCTGCCCGCAGACGCAAACCTCCGAGTCGGTCAATCCGAGTCCTCGCCCATCGTCCTTACATGTGGGGTCATCGCGGTGAGCGGGCGGCCGGTTGAAGCGTGTAACGTGACAGGCTACACTTGTCGTCGTGCGGATCAGGGGATTTGTCCACAAGGGCCTGAGGCGCCTGTACGCGGAAGACAACCCCAAGGGACTGCCGGCCGACGCGGTGGACAAGATTCGAAAGATGCTGGCGTTCCTGCAGGACATGGAGAGCGCCGACGAGTTGCGCGCAATTGCGGTGTGGAAGGCGCACCTGATGAGCGGGGACCGCAAGGGCGTCTGGAGTCTCTACGTCACCCGCAACTGGCGCCTGACCTTCAGAGTGGACGCGGCGGCGAACGAGATTCTGGATGTGAACTATGAGGACTATCACTAGCAGGATGAATGCCATGCGCATGCTGAATCCGCCGCACCCGGGGGCCTTCGTAGCCACTGAGGTCATCAAGCCGCTCGGCCTCACCATCGCCGCCGCGGCAACGGTGCTCGGG
>CAYTWT010000118.1:0-3492 GCA_964442185.1 uncultured Acidobacteriota bacterium | reverse complement strand
GGTGTTGCGGCGCCAGCGCTGGCTCGGCACGGCCTGGGACCTCGCGAACCTCTACTTGGGGAGCATCGGGGCGGAGCCGCTGGGCGAGAGCGCGCCCGCCATCGTCGGGCTCAGCGAGGAGATGACCTGCTTCGTCTCCCTGCAGTATTTTTCGGAGAGCGATCCCTTCGCCGACTTCGTCGTCCATGAGGTGGCGCACGTCTTCCACAACTGTAAGCGCGACACCGTGGGCCTCTCGGTCACGCGCCGCCGGGAGTGGCTGCTCGATATCGACTACCGCAAGCGAGAGACCTTCGCCTACGCGTGTGAGGCCTATGCGCGCATCGTGGGGCGGGCCCGGGATCTCGCGGGCCGGGCCGCACTGGCTCGAGAGTACGGCCTCGACGGCCGCATCTCGGAAGTGCGGGTGGACCCCGCCGAAGTGGCCGACATCCTGCGCGAGGCCGGCCCCAGGCGGAACGGTTGGAAGGTGATACTGGCGCGCTGTGCGCCGCCCACGCGGTCCCCTGCGCGGACAGGGCGGACCGAGGTCGCGGAGGCCTGAACGTGGGACGCTTTCGCGAGGAGGACTGGGCTGCGGCCAAGCGGCAGTGTCGCCTTTCGGCCGAAGAGGTGCGGATGGCTCGGGAGCTGGGCCTCAACCCGCGGAAGCTCTCCAAGCATGTCCCGAGCCCCGCCCAACCCTGGAAGCTGCCTGTGGGCGAGTGGGTGCGCGAGCTGTACGGCAAGAGCCACGGCGCCCCTCCCCCGGAACAGCGGCGCGCTCCGCGTCAACGATCCGAGCAGCCCCAAGCGCCGGACTTCCCCGTCGACAACGAATTCGAGTCCGTCGAGGATGACGCGCTGTGGCTCGATCCCGATCCAACCCAGAACGACATCGAGGACGAGGATCGGTTGCGGTTAGGGCATCGCGAAGCCTTCCGCAGGGCGGCCGACTACGTGGCCGCGGCCTTCGCCCGGCTCACCTTCGTCCAGAGAATCGTCCTCTTTGGCTCGGTGGCCCAGCCGCCCAGGAAGGAGACGCCCCGACAGAGGCGGTATCGCCGCGCCGGAGCCCGTCTCTGGCACGAGAGCAAGGACGTGGACCTGGCCGTGTGGGTGAGCGAAGCGCCCGACCTGAAGGCTCTCCAGAGGGCCCGCGGAAGTGCTCTCAACGACCTCCTCGTCGACCTCGAGATGGGAGTGGCGCACCATCAGGTGGACGTGTTCCTCTTCGAGCCGCGCACGGACCGTTACCTGGGCCGCCTCTGCCATTTCGGCGTCTGCCCCAAGGACAAGCCCGAGTGCCGAGTCGCAGGCTGCGGGGCGGTGCTGTTCCTGAGGCAGCACCACGGGTTCGTGTTCGACCCCCGCTCGCTGGAACACGGGAAGGTTGTGCTGTTCGACCGGGCGAAGGGTCTACCGCCTCCGCACGAGGACGACATCCCGTTCTAGGCGACTGAGGATTGGCGGACGCGCCCGGCGATCGGCGGACTTCGGTGCGTCGCCCACTGCTCTTTATGGACCGCTGGTGTCGGCATGATCAGTGGGAAGAGAGCGAGGAACTCGGCGAGCCGCTGCCAGGCCGCCGTGGCCGAGAAGCCCTGCTCAGCCAGCTTTCGCGAGGCGGCGATGAACTCGCACGCCACCCGCCAGGGCAGGATGCCGTCGGTCGTGCCGGCGACAAGGTCCAGTGCGATCTGCTGACGTCGGGGGTTCCGGGAGTCGCAGCAGTAGATCAGGATGTTGGTGTCAAGAGCGATCATGCAGCTCGTCCCGGGTGGGCAGCGCTCCGGACGAGAAGAAGTTCATGCTCCCGATGCCCGCGCGCAGGCGGTTCAGTGCCGCGGTCCGGTCGGAGCCGCCTCCGACCTCGACCGGCTCGATGATCAGGCGGACGCGCTGCTCCTCTCGGAGCTGCAGCTCGCCGACGGGCTTCAACACGCCCTGCGAGAAGATCGCCTCGGTGACTTGTACCATGGGACTCATTCGCCTCTAGAACCATTGTACCGCGCCGGGCGCCCCCGCGACCGATGACTCGGGCCGATTGTTCTTGGCGGGCCAGCCGGAGCCTGCCGGACGATGACATCCGTAGGTTCGCCGGGCTCGCAAGGCCGTTGCCTTCCTGCGCAATGACGATGTCTCTCTACTTCGGGTACCAGCGCTCGATGCGGCCAGCCGCGCCCGGGTTCTCGGCGAGCTGCGCTGGAGTCGCCCGGTAGACCTTGGCGATGACCGGCGGGGGTGCGTCCTCGAGAAAGACCTCGATGCGCTCTCTTGTCGCCACGAACGACGCGGCCAGGTCTGGGAATGGGGCTTTGCCGACGATCACCAAGAGCCGCACCCGATGCCGGATAACCGCCGCGAGTTCGTTCGGCTTGTACCGGATCCGGGTGTCGTGGCTCAGAGCGACCCATTCACGCTTGCCGACCTCCGCCAACCAGTCCTCGTCGGGACAGTCGGGCGGGAAGTGTTCGCGGTGTCGCTCGACGGAGAACCCCGCGCTTCAGGATCTCCGGAAAGGTGTTGCCGAGGTCGCGATCGGTGAAGAAGACGAGCGTCAAGCCGCCCGCTCGAAGACGACGGCCTCCTCAACCGCCGCGTTCGTAAGGTCGTAGTCGCGTGCGACGTCCTCGACCTGCTCCCCAGCGTCGATTCGGTCGAGGATCCTGCGTGTGGAAACGAACGCCTTGCCAACCACGGGGCGGCCGAAGGAGATCTGCGGGTCGATCACTATGGGCTTGGCGTCGGCGCTCTCTGAAACCACGAACGGGTAAAGGCGAACCGCGGACCGGAGCTTCCCCCATTCAACACGCGTGAGGTGAGCTTCGAAGACCTTGCGCATCGCGAGCTGGCCTGAAGCGGAGAGATTCACGAGCTCGCCATATCGGTCGAGGAACAGCTTCCCGCCGGCCGTTCGGAGCTCTTCCCGCAACAGCAGCTGGTCGATGTTCAGCTTCTGCTGAGCGTACGCGAGTGCCTGCCGGACCGCGACGAGCGGAACGCCGTGCTCCGTCCGGAGCGCTCGCAGGACATGAGCCTCGATCAGGTTCGAGAAGGAAAGCGTCGCCGGGTCCCTCTTCGCCAGCTTCAGCACCGGGGCGAACTGACTGAGCCCCTTGGCCGTCGGGTAGGGCCGTCCCAGGAACCAAGACCGCAGGGTGGCGGGCGACAGCCTTAGATAGCGGCCGGCTTCGGTGATCGAGTAAGCCGGCTCGGTACGTGAATCCAGCTTCGTCAGTGGCGCCTCCAGCCCGTATTGTGCCTCGAGTTCGCCGGTCAAGTCGGTACCTCGTGACCGCAGGAAACATCGAGTGGTGCGACTTGCTGCAATCCGGCTGTACCACCCAGGTCCCTGGGGAGCGTTCGCCCGCACGTCGCGCCGTCCTCAGGAGAAGTCGAGCGAGTCTCCTGCGGGACGACGGCCAGCCGGGTCCTCGACCCGCTCCCCGTCTATTGACTCGACGAGTCCCAGGGGCGCCTCGTCTCGGGCGTACCCGATGGCGCGGTAAC
>CAYTWT010000117.1:0-58510 GCA_964442185.1 uncultured Acidobacteriota bacterium | reverse complement strand
TGCGAAGGTCAGCTCGACGATCGCGCCCGTCGCGCTCTTCGCCCGCGATGGAGCCGGCTGGCTCCCCTGGCCAGGGGAACCAGCATCCGCGATGTAGAGGCTCTGCGCCGCGGGATCGTCCGTCTGGTCGCCGGTCGGCGCCACGACCATGCCTCCTGGGTTTCTCAGGCCGGCGTCGGAGATGTCGTGGGTCAGCAGCAACTCGCCCATTGAGCTCGTCTCGTAAAGCGTCGAGGTCCCGCCCAACAGGAACAAGTGACCTGTGCTGGGGTCGAACGCCACGCCTCGGAGCCCGTCGGCCGGAATGCCGTGGAGGTCCCGGTAGGACACCGCCGCCGCGTCCAGGCCGCCATCGGATGTCGGGTCCACCTGCACGAGTCGGGGAATGGCGCTGTCGAGGATGAACAGGGACCCCGAGTTGGGATCGACAGCGATTCCGGCCGGGCTCTCGATCCCGAGGTGGGCGATCTCGAAGCGCGCCGCCAGGTTCCGGCTCAGGCGCCCGTCTCTGCCGGCAGCCACGGCGATCATTTGCCCGCCCGAGAGTACGAGCAGACGTCCGCGACGGACATCGAAAGCCAGATTCAAGGCGTCGGCGCCCTGGAGATCCAGCTTGTCGATTCCGGCCGGTTCCGCCATGTGGTTCAGGAATTGAAGCGCCGATGGTCCTTCGGCCGGAGCTACGATGAAGGAGTGCGCCCGCGGCGAGAACGTCAGACCGAGCGGTTTGCCGAAGGCGAGCCCGGGTTGAGTGATCCGGCGGGCCACGCGGGGTCGAGCATGGACCGGCTCTCCGCTCGCACTGGGGAATCCGGCCATTCCGAGAGCGACCGCCAGAGCCAGAACGCCCCGGCCGCGGTTCAAAAACTTGCGAACAAGCATCGCAACCCTCCGTGCGACCCGCGCCGGTCGTATGTCCTCGACGCCTATGTGAGTCGTAAAGGGCAAGTGGAGGGGCTTGCTGCCTTTATCGAGTCCGGCTACTAAGGTACTCCGTTTCAAGAGTATCTCAAGTCGGCTAACTCAGTCAAGGCCTGGAACAACTTCGCACGTGCTACTGAAAAGCGGCTGTGGCCCAGTGCTCTGGACGCCCCCGGTGACGATTTGCTATGCTCTCGCCCTACGGCGGCGTCTTCCTCGACTCCCAAACCCTTCCGAGGCAGTGGGCGCCCGGCGAAGAGAACCAATAGGCCGAGGGGAGTGTTGTTTCCAGAGAGGCTGCTGCACCAAACACCGGACCACCTCGCGCCTGACGCGCCCTGGCCGGAACTGTCGATCGGCCCGGCAACCCATCCGTTTCATCCGCCCGGAGCTTGCGGGCCCGGGCGGGGCGCAGCCAACCGCGCCACCCGACTGGACCCGCTCCCGTCGGAGGATGAATTGTGACGGAAGCCGCGCCGCTTCTCGAGCTCGTGGGAGTGGCGGGAGCGGGGAAGAGCACGCTCCTCAGGACGCTGAAACAGCGGGACGGTCGGCTCGCCACGGAGCTGAGCGTCGACAAGCTCCAGCGCGTCGAGCTCCTGATTCGTCACACGGCGCGCTTCCTGCCGACCTTCCTGCGCCACCTGCCCCGTGGACGCTGGCTCAGTTGGCACGAGCTCCGGTTGATGGCCTACCTCGAGGCCTGGCAACGGGCCGTCGCTGGCGACCGGACGTCAGCCATGGTGTTCGACCACGGCCCGATCTTCCAGCTCGTGCAGCTCCGTGAGTTCGGCCCGCCGCTCGTTGCAGGCCCCGCATTCGGAGCCTGGTGGAACGCCGCGCGCCGGGCCTGGGCAAACGCACTCGACCTCGTGGTCTGGCTCGACGCCCCGGACACGGTTCTTTTCCCCCGCATCGCCGGGCGCGATCAGCGCCACGTGGTCAAGCAGATGCCGTTCGCGACGGCCGCCGAGTTGCTCAGGAGTTATCGCCTGGGCTATGAGAGGCTCCTCGGGGAGATGAGTCAGGAAGGACATTTCCATCTCATCCGGTTCGATACGAGCCGAGTGACGCCCGAAGAGATCGCCGATGAGGTTCTGATCGCCGTCCGCGCGGGGAGTCCTTCGGAACACGCTGCTCAAGGCTCGCTCTCGTGAGTCGTTTCCGACGCTTTTTCTCCGACGAGGGGCTGACACGGAAGGCGTCCCTCAACGCGTTCGCCGCGATCCTCGACTACGCGAGCCGGCTCGTCGTCGGCTTCGTGTTGACGCCGTTCCTGGTGAGGGGCCTCGGCGACTCCGGCTACGGGATCTGGCAAGTCCTGGACCGGTTCATGACCTACCTCTCGCCTGCCACCGGGCGAGCGGGCCAGGCGCTCAAGTGGACCATCGCGAGGCATCAGACCTCGACCGACCACGAAGAAAAGCGTCGCCAGGTGGGCAGCGCCCTATTGGTGTGGCTGCTGTTTCTTCCGCTGCTCCTCGTCGCCGGCGCGGGACTCGTCTGGGTGGCGCCCAGCTGGCTGAGGATCCCTCCCTCCATGGCGTGGGACGTGCGCGTCGCGACATTCGTGCTCGTGGCCAACAGCCTCGTGTTCAGTCTGGGCGACGTGCCGCGCTCGGTGCTCCAAGGGGAGAACCTGGGATACAAGCGGATGGGCCTTTCGACGGCCCTGGTTTTCGTCACGGCCGGACTCATGGCGCTTGCCCTGTACCTGCGAGCCGGCATCGTGGGCGTGACCCTGGCGGACTTGACCGGCACGCTGCTGATGGGCCTGCTGCTCCTTCAGGTCGCCCGCGCCAAGGTCCCGTGGTTCGGGATCGCCCGGCCGGCGCCAGGAGCCGTGCGCGGATTCGTCGCCCTGAGCGGGTGGTTCCTCGCCTGGAATCTCGTGATGCGGCTCACGCGCGCCACGGACGTCGTCGTGCTGGGCATTTTCGGATCGGCCGAGATGGTCACGACCTACACGCTCACACGATATGCACCGGAGACCGTGGTCTTCCTCGTAGCGACGGTCGCGCAGGGCATCACGCCCGGCCTGGGCGGGATCATCGGCGCCGGCGACAAGCCACGGGCTGCGCGCCTGCGCGGCGAGATCATGATGTTCACGTGGCTGTTCGCGACGGCCTTGGGGGGAACGATTCTGTTGTGGAACCGTTCCCTGCTGCAGGTCTGGGTCGGCTCGCGGCACTATCTCGGCGCTGTCCCGAACCTATTGCTCATGGTGATGGTGGCCCAGTTTGTCCTGATCCGGACTGACGCCAACATCATCGATCTCACACTGGACCTGCGGAGGAAGGTCTTGATTGGCTTCTTGTCGGCGACGCTGTGCGCGGTAGCCGCCGCCTATGCCGTGGGCGTCTTGGGGCTGGGCGCGGTCGGCCTTTGCATCAGCTTCATCGCAGGTCGTCTGATCCTGAGCCTCGGCTACCCGATGTTGGTCGGTCGCTTCCTGGGTGTCTCGCTGGGACAGCAGCTTCGCGCCTCGCTGCGTCCCGGGTCCGTCACGGCCCTGCTCTTTGGCTTGAGCATGATCGGCTCGCGCACGCTGGCGGTGGGAAGCTGGTGGGCGCTGGCGCCCTGCGTCGCACTGACGCTGCCGGTGGCGGCCGTGGTTGCGCTTTGGCTGGGGTTGGGGCCGCTGCAGCGACAGCAGGTTCTGAAACGGCTCAAGCGGGCGCTGCGCGGCCGCTCCAAAGGTGCCGGCGCCGTCGACAGCCACGAAACGAACTCGATCGAAGGCTAGCTGTTCAAGCCGCGCGAGTATACTCAACCCGGTGCCCCCAAGATCAGGATCCGAAGGACGTGAGAGCGATGAGGCGAGACCCAGACTGAAGGCTATGGCACCGACAGCTTCTGTTCGGACCGGTTCGCCCGCCCCAACTGCTTCCAGTCCCCTCGATCTGGTCGCCCGTCTTTGCGGAGCCCTCGCGGCTGAGGGCGTGCGCTACTGCCACTGGAAGAGCACGGCGACCCTCGACCGGGCGGCACTCGGCGAGGGCGACCTGGACTTGCTGGTCGACCGACGCGGCTCGCAGCGCTTCCAGGAGATCCTGCGCCGCCTGGGGTTCAAGGAAGCGCGCGGCGCGAGAGAGCTCCCCGGCGTCTTCCATGCCTACGGCTTCGACGCGCCCTCCGGGAGGCTGGTTCACGTGCACGCCCATTACGCGCTGGTCCTGGGCGACGACATGACCAAGAACTACCGGTTGCCTGTCGAGGACGCGTACCTGGCCTCGACCACGCAGGGAGCCGTGTTCCTCGTTCCCGCTTCGGAATTCGAGCTGGCGGTGCTGGTGGTCCGACTCGTGCTCAAGCACGCGGCCTGGGATGCGATCGTGATCGGACTCGGACCGCTGTCGGCAGCGGAGCGCTACGAGCTGGAGGATCTCACGCGTCGCGTCGCGACGGGAGCGGTTCGCGCCTGTGTCCGCACCCACCTGCCCTTGATCGGCGAGTCCATCTGGGAGGATTGTCGCCGGGCGCTGGAGCCGGGAGCGGGCCTCTGGTTCCGAGTTCGGACGGCGCGTCGGCTCGAGGCCGCCTTGGCGAGCTATGGGCGTCGGTCGTGGCCCATCGACACTCTGCTCAAGCTGTCGCGGCGCGCGGCCGGGTTCTTGCTCCGTCGGCTGTCTCCGTGGCGGCGCCCGCGACTTCGACTCGACAGTGGCGGGGTGTTCATCGCGATCGTCGGCGGCGAAGACGCGGGCCGGTCGACTGCCGTGAGCGCGCTCCACGGCTGGCTTGCCCGGGATCTCGAGACGGTGAAGTTGCACCTGGCCAAGCCCTCGCGCAGCCTTCCGGCCCAATCGGCCCAGGAAGCGTCACGCCCGGGGAGAATCGAGGTTAGCACCTTCGCGAAGCTGGCCTGGGAAGTGATGCAGGCGCGAGGCCGGTATCGAGCGTATCTACGGGCGCGCCGGCGGGCCTCCCGGGGGGCGCTCGTGATCTGTGACGGGTTCCCGAGTCCGAAGCTCGGGTTGAAGGACAGCCCCGCTGCGACGCGAAGCTTCGACGAGTCGGCCCCAGGACGACTCGTCCGCCACCTGGCCCGCCTCGAGACGGGTTACTACGATCGGATCCTCTACCCCGACCTCCTGCTCCTCCTGCAGACCGGTCCCGGTCCCGACGTCGCTGGCTCGGAGGAAGTCTGGCGCGAGGACTGGTGCGACATGCCGGCTTGTGTCCTCGACGCCGGCCGGCCCCAGGAGGATGTCCTATTCGAGATCAAGCGGTGCGTCTGGTCGAGCCTGTGAGCTTCGTGCGGCCGGCGCGGGTGCCTGGTTTACGGGGCCACCCCGGCTGGGCTACCGTCGCCGCCGCCACCGCTGCCTTTGTTTTCGTCAAAGACGAAGCGATCCAACCGGAAACCCCAGTGGACCGGGATCATCTTTACGATGGTCTGGTCGACGAAGAGGTTGGCGGTGGCCAGCGTCGAGCGAGGCACATAGACCACGTCGTAGGGCATCAACGCAAGGTCCTGGCTGAGGTCGGCGCCGCTGATCGCCGCTTTGATGTTGACCGGCATGACCAGGCCCCGGCCGTCGGGGCGGCGGCGGATGACGATGACCTCGGTCGTCTTCGCCGAGTTCGTGAAGCCCTCCGACATGGCGACCGCCTGAAGAACCGTGAGGGGACCAACCAGGGGCCTCTCGCCAGGCCTGCCGACCTCCCCACCGACGAAGATCCGCTGCGCGGTGAAGGTGCGCATGATCACGCTCAGCTCCGGCTTGGCCAGCTCCCGCGAGTACTCCCGCTTGAGCGCTTCCGTCAGCTCCTTGGGCGTGAGGCCGGCTGCTTGCATCTCGGAAACGAGCTGGAGCGAGATCTTGCCGTCGGGCCGTACGACGAGATTCTCGCTGAGGTCCGGATTGAAATAGAACTTGACGTCGAGATGGTCGCCGGCCTGAATCCTGTACTCCCAGTCGGGCGGGACGCTGAGCTCCGCCGGCTTGAGGGTTGCGACCTTCGTGGGATTGGACACGGTGGCGCAGCCGGTCGTGACCAGGAGCGCGAAGACGATGGAAAGACCACACCCGTAAGGCCCGCACATCGAGAGCGATCGCTGCGTCATAGTCATCCTTAACTTGGTCTCCCAACCCTGGAGGGCATCGGCGGGGAGAAAACCGGGCAGCCGCCGGGCCGGCCCGCGTGTGCAAGTGTAGCCGCGGCGGTCTGAATGTCAAGATCGGGGCTGGTGAAGGGGACTTTTGGGCCGGGTCGTCGTCGGGTCGCCGCGGCGCCTTAGAGTTCGTTGAGCGACCTACCGGCCCTCTCCAGAATCGACTCGACGACCCCCTCGACCTCCGGCCCGTCAGCCCCTGCCTGGTCGCCGGGATTGTCGACGGCCACGACGCGTTTGCCGATGATCGGGATTTCGACCAGAGCCTCGAACATGGCCCTTGCGCGGCCGACGTACAACTCGACCTGCGCCCGATCCCGAGAACGGATCTCCCGCGGGGGATCGGAGCGTTCCAGGGCCCGCCGAATCGAGGTAGCCAACGGGGCCCTCACATGGACGATGACGTCCGGCAGTGGGACCGCGCTGGCGAATTGGTCGAGGTCTGCCGCCCTGCAATCGCGGCTCGTGTAGACGAAGAGGTTGTGCGCGTGGAGGACGGTCCCCTCGTCCACGAGGACGATCCGACGCTTCCCGTATCGCCTGATGATCTCGTAGACGCCGATCTTGCGGATCGTGCTGCGCACCCGATTCGCTGTCTGCGGTGTGAGGCGCTGGCGAGCCATCACCCGCAGCGTGAAGCGAAAGAACGCTCCATGTTTATGGAGCGAGCCCAGGAAGAACGGCAGCCCGACCAGATCGCTCACCAGGTTCCGCTGAAGTGGCCTGGCCAACGGGCGCAAGCCGACAAGGCTCGCGACCAGGTCGGGGGCCGTGTCCACCCCCCCCAGGCCAGCGAGCCGACGCTGAACCGCGGCGGCCACGGTCGTCTTGCCGGCGCCGGTGCTGCCAATGAACTCGACCATCATCCGGTCACGACCTGTTCAAGCCCCCCGGGCGCCACAAGTACTTCCGCGGACCGGACAGAATCGTAGCTTCATCAGCTTATAATCCGTGGTGATGACCACGGCATCTCCTGCCTGCAGCGAGCCCCCGCAGCTCCGCCTCGGCTCCAACCTCTGGGATCGCTGTGGGACGTGAGCTCACCAAACGCCACTCTTCCTTCTTTGAAAGCACCCTCAAGAAGCCCTTCGCGTTCGCTCGTGACGTATACCAATACGGCAAGCTCCGCGAGCTCACGTCCTTCGTGGTCTGGGAGCTGTTCCACAAGCTCGGCATCTTCCCCAAGGCTCAGTACCTGCGCTTCGACGATACCAAGGCCTTCACACTGGACAGCCGTGCCTTGGCTCCTCTCGCTTCCCAGCCTGGACTCGAGCAAGCCTTCACGGCTCGAGGCCTCACCATCACCCGGTCTCTTCACAACTGGAAAGCCCTTTTCAGCACTCACGCGAGCGAACTCGTGGGCTGCTTGTACCCGGACGATCACGTCCTCTACAAGAGCAGCGACGGGGGAGATGCCCTCCAGCCGCTCCACAGCTTCGCCGAATCGATCAAGTCCATCTTCGTCTCCAGCCAGAACAGCATCTTTGTCTCCGTGAAGGGAGCGGTCTACAGGAGCACCGACGCCGGCCACTCTTTCAGCAAGTCATTCGATTTCGCTTCTCCCGAGAGCTTCTTCCGCCACAACAACGCGATGACAGAGACGCCGAGCCACACCCTCATAGTAGGCGAGTACGGCAACGTCTGGGACGGGAACGGCTGGAGGCCGCTCGCGTACCTCTACTTCAGCTCCGACAACGGAGACACATGGCACAAGGCCGACTTCCTCATCAAGCGCGGCGCCAACAAGCACGTTCATCTCGTCAGGTACAGCAAAGCCTTGAACAAGGTCTTCGTTGCTGACGGTGACAACACCAAGAAGCTCTGGGTGAGCGACAGCTCGAGCGCGGCTGAGCTCAAGGACCCCGCGAACTGGAAGGCCGTGAATCGCTTTCACATACAAATGGGAGGCTATACCTCCGCCGCAGACTGCGATGACAAGGTTCTGTTCGGGACCGATTACCAGGGGGGGACCAACTTCATCGTGAAGACGACGGACGGGCAGAACTTCGAGAAGAGTGTCGTCCCAGATCCGTACAGAAGAAGCCCGATAGACAACATGGTCAGGAGGAACTCCAGCAAGGGCCCTGAGATCTGGGCGAACCTGCCATATTCGACGGCGAGTACCATGGGCCTGCTGATGTACACGGCCGATGGCGGGCGAAGCTGGCGGCCCCTCATCGAGTATAGTCGGTCAACGCACAAGATCTGGTTGCTGAGCGCGTCGGCGGACGGCGCAGCGGAGCTGTATCTGTCCGTCGAGGGCTTGCGGGATGCCGACAGAGTCGTTTATCGAATTGCCGGCTGAACCCGTCGCCACAGGCACGCCAGCCGCTGGCGCCTCGCAGCCTGGCCCGCAGGCTGGGGGACGCGTCGCGCCGCGGGAGCACGCGGCAGCGCCGCTCGTCGCACTGAGTCAGGCGCTGGCACAGGGGCAGGTTGTCTACTGCCGTTGGACCGGCCATCGCGGCCCCGAAGGCGAACGCGCCGGCGAGGACGAGGTCGAGCTGCTGGTTTCGCGCGCCCACATGCGCCGAGTGGCTGAGCTATTCTGCCGTCTGGGATTCAGGCTGGCCAAGGCCCCGCCCGAGAAGGCCGTGCCAGGCGCTCTGGACGCCTACGCTTACGACCCGGACACGGAGCGCTTGATCCGCGTTCATGCTCGTCATCAACTGCTCCTGGGGGACGAGCTGACAAGGAACTATCGCCTTCCTATCGAGAGGCAATGTCTGGACTCGGCAGCGCCGGACGGCGTCTTCCGGATGCCCGCGCCCGAGTATGAATTCATCGTATTCGCCCTGCGGGCCTTGCTGCGGCACTCAGCGCTGGAGATCCTGTGCGGGCGCGGGGAGACGCTGCACGCCGCCCAGCGCCTGAGCGACCTCGAAGCTCGAACAGACCAGGGTCGCGTGCGCGCCATCTTGAATCGCGAACTCCCCTATGTGGGCGCCGAGGCCTTTGAGGGCTGCCTCGAGGCGCTCCGAGCTGGGGCCTCCACGTGGAGGCGCCTCAAGGCGAGGCTTCAGGTGCTGAGCAGACTACAGGCCCACGCGCGTCGCCCGCTCGCAATGGAGATCTGGCTGCGGCTGTGGCGCAGGGCCGCCTCGGGCTGCCGCAGGCACATATTCCGGCGCTCTTCCAAGTACCGGCTCGAAAGCGGCGGGGCGATCATCGCCATCGCCGGCGGGGACGGCGCCGGCAAGTCAACGGTGGTGGATGCGTTATACGCCTGGCTTTCGAGGGATTTCGCGACAGCGAGCGTGCACCTTGGGAAGCCATCATGGTCTTGGACCACAGCTACGATCCGGGCAATCCTGAAGCTTGGCCAGCTACTCGGCTTGTATCCCGCGGAATCCAACTTTCGAGCGACGCTGGAGCAGGAATCTCTAGTGTCGGCAGGGTATCCCTGGCTGCTGCGTGAGTTCTGCCGGGCCCGCGATCGGTACGCGAGCTATGTCGGGGCTCGACGCTTTGCAGCCGCTGGCGGCCTGTTGATCTCGGACCGGTTTCCTCTTCCTCAGATCCAACTCATGGATGGGCCCCTGGCTCAGCGATTCCTCGACCAACGCCTGGACAGGCCTCGGGACGAGGCATTCCTGAGCCCGCATCCAGGCCATTGGCTTGCGAGAGCCTTGGTGAGGCTCGAAGCGAGCTACTACCAACAGATCGCCTCGCCCGAGGTGCTGATCGTGCTTCGCGTGGATCCGGAGATCGCGGTTGCGCGCAGACGCGGCGAGGATGAAATACCTGTGCGAGAGCGCTCCACAGAGATATGGCAGATCGACTGGCAGCACACGAACGCCCACATCATTGACGCCAGCAAGTCCAAGTCCGAGGTCCTGGCTGAAGTAAAGGCTCTCGTGTGGTCAGAACTCTAGGAGATCGCCACGACTTTGAAACTCTTCGACCGCTCAAGCTAACATGGGCTCGGGTCGCTGATGCTCGTCTTCATCCACATCAACAAGACCGCTGGCCGGACGCTGCGTTACATCCTGCGCAGCTCCTTTGGCCCTCGTCACTGCGAGGTCGAACCCTGGCACGCCCCGTGGACCGGCCCACCCTTTTCGGCCGACGATCTGCGGCGCTTGCGCAAGCTCTACCCGCACCTGGAAAGCATCGCCGGGCATCGCGTCACCGGCCATGTCGATCTCCACGAGAACGGCACGCCTCTCGAGTACCTCACGTTCCTGCGCGAGCCCTTGAAGACCTGTGCCTCCCGCTTTCAATACAACGTGCAGTATCGTGGCAAGAAGAACATCGTCTTCGAGGAGTGGATCCAGAAAGACTGGACGCGTAACCATCAGACCAAGATGATCGCCGCCTCAGCCGACGTAGCGGCCGCGATTCGGATCCTCCAGACGAAACACGTCTTCGTTGGCTTGACCGAGCGCTTCGACGAGTCCCTGGTTCTCTTGAAGGCCCTGAAGGCCAACCACCTGAATCTCTCCTACAAGCCCGTCAACGTGTCCCGCGAGAATCTCATCGCACAGGGGCTGCTCTCCAACGAGCGTACTCGCCAGATGCTGATCGAAGCCAACCAGGCGGATTTGGAACTTTACGACTTCGTCAGAAAGGACCTGTACCCGAGCTTTCAGAAGGAATACGGCCCCTCCCTTGATGCCGACGTGGCGCTTTACCAGCGCACTCGACAGAGCAGGTTCGACAACTGGAATTTGACGCTGTCCCGCCTGAAGCAGTTTCTGGTGTACAAGCCACTGCTGTATCTAAGCCGCAAAGGACTTCCAGTTGTCTAGCAAATACGATGACAGCGTTCCGCTGACTCAACCTGTTTCGGCATTCGAAGGCTATCCGGACATCCGGACGCACGCCTTCAGGCTATCCCTCGCTTTCATCTTTCTCATTCCCTGGGAGGGCGTCGAGTTGGAGAGCCTCGGCGCCATCGCCAAATATGTCGGCTTCCTGGCCGCAGCTTTCTGGCTGGCAACAATCCTCAAGTCGGGCCAGGTTCGTGCCCCGAGGGCATTTCAGGCGACGGTCTTCGTGTTCGCAGCCTGGAACGCTCTCAGCGTCCTTTGGAGCGGGAATCCTGGTGACACCGCGGGTCGAGCCATGACCTGGGTCCAGTTGTTCGTGCTTGTCTTCATGCTGTGGGATCTCTACACCACGCGGGCAGCCGTACTGGCCGGCTTGCAGGCGTATGTCCTGGGCGCGTACGTGTCGATTGGCAGCGCGCTTGCCAACTACTTGAGCGGCGCGGCGTTCTACAGCCATTACGATCGCTTCAGTTCGGGTGACACGAACCCCGACGGCTTCGCATTCATCCTGGCATTGGGCATGCCGGTGGCCTGGCATCTGGCCAGCTCAAAGGTCACTTCGAAGCTCGCGAGAGTCATGCGAGTCGTGAACTTCTCGTATGTTCCAGCGGCATTGCTGGGGATCTCGCTCTCCGGCACGCGGACCGCCCTGATCGCGACGATACCGGCCATGGCATTTGGCCTGATCTCACTGATACGGCTTCGACGCGCGGCTCGGATCACGGTGTTTCTGCTGATGGCGTCGACTCTCCTGCTGTTGCTGGGTCAGGTTCAGACAATGACATCTTTCCAGCGATTCGGCACAGTGGTCTCCGAGCTTACTGAAGGCGATCTGAACAATCGAACTAAGAATTGGAGGGAAGGTCTGGACTCCTTTACTGAGCATCCGCTCATGGGTGTCGGGAGCAACAGGTACCGTTCCGTGAACAGCCTCGGCAAGGTGGCGCACAACTCTTACCTGTCGGTCCTGGTCGAGCTCGGCCTGATTGGCTTCGCCCTGTTTGGCGCCATACTGACGATTGCAGTCGCGCAGGCGGTGGGCCAGTCGGGATGGGAGAGGGCCTTCTGGCTTTCCCTGCTCGCCGTCTGGGCCATCGGAGCCTCGACCCTGACGTGGGAGCACAGGAAGTCGACGTGGCTGTTCCTGAGCCTGGTCGTGGGAAGCGCGGCACTGGCTCGTGAGCGTGATGCTCCGGTGGCGTCCGTTCATGGCGTCCGTTAGGAGTGTCGTGCTGCTCGCTGCTCTTCCCGAAGGCGCCGGTTTGAGGGCGGGCGTCGCCGCCCTAGCCTCTGGAGCACTTCTTCTTCTCGGAACAGCCTCTAATCTGAAGGCGGCGAACGGTCCGGCAAGCGCGTCGAAGCCTGGCTTGGCGGCAAGTGGCGCGAGCGCAGCGGGCGGCGGAGTGCCGTTTGGCGCCTCCAAGCTGCCGAGCGCGTTGTTCGGGAAACCCTTCACGGAGACCAAGCTGGAGGTCTCTCCCGACTCGATTCTGAGCGAGTTGACGCAGGCGCGTGCGGGCGGGATGCGCGTGTTCATCATCCTCGTGGGGCCGCAGCATCACTACCAGAATTCGAACGGGAGCTTCAACCTTGCGATGTGGAAGGCTCGTGTCGACAGGTTCCGGGGCATCGACCTCAGCGGGTTCGTCAAGGACGGAACGATCATCGGCCATCAGCTCGTCAGCGAGTCCAAGGCGAGAAGCCAGTTCGGCGAGACCGTAATCCCGAACGACGTTCTCGACGAGATGGCCCGCTGCAGCAAGGAAATCTGGCCAACGATGGCAACCATGCTGCGCACCGATCCTACTGACCTAGAGGAACACGCCGCCGGCTACAAGGCCGGCCGGCCCAGCTGGAAATGGACGCATCTCGATGCGGCGTCGGCTCGCTACCTGGCTCGGAAGGGTTCGGCCGACAAGTTCGCCACCGATCAGCAGGCTTCCGCGGATCGGCAGAAGCTCGCCCTGGTGGTGGGTCTGAACGTGTTCAGCGGCGGCGACGGATCGAGCGGGATACGCAGCCCCGCCGATGGCAAATGGGCCATGTCAGCGGACGAACTGCGCCGGTACGGCTCGACGCTTCTCAGCCGGACGAAGCCATGCGCGTTCGAGATGTGGCGCTATGAGACCCCGAAATCGGAGTTCGAGACCTTCAAGTACTTTCGACGCCCCGAGATCATGGCTGCCATGGAGGAGCTGGCGGCCCTGGCTGCACGAACTCCCACTCGCCCCTGCGTCGGGGGCGAGCAGCACGATTAGAGCGCGGGAGCCTAGAGGCGCCTCACAAGTAGCCCAGCTCGCCAAGGCGCCTGCCGAAACACAGCCTGAACCATGTCTCGACCCAGGCGTCGATGTGCTCCCTCCACCGGGAGGCGGCCGCGCCATCGAAACCAGCATCGCCCTTCTGGAAACCTCTCACGACGAGTTGCTCCAGCATCGCCGGCTGAAAATCCGTCTCCAGGAAGCGGCAGATCTCCTTGACCTGGCCCTCGGGATCCGCAACCAGGTCCTCGAATTTCTGGAGACGGTACCGGTCCGGGAATCGCTTCCGGAATCGGCACGCGATCGAGACGCTCTCGGCCCAGGCGCCGGATGTGACGAGCAGGATGAAGAGTTTCAGGAGGAAGTCGGAGCGCTTCAGCATGTCGAAGACTCGAGCCTGCCTGCCCGGCCGCTCCTCCTTTCTCCTCTTGAGGTCCGAGATGAAAGTCGCTCTGGGATCCCTGACCATATGGATGATCTTGCCGTTCGGGAACCATTCCAGGAGTGTCGCGACGTAGCGGAAGTGTGCGGGCGTTTTCTCGCCGATGATCGGCTTGCCCTGCGCCTCCGCGAAGACCCTGAGCAAGGCGACGAACAGAGAGCGCTCGCTCCGGTCCGAGCTGAGGATCTCCTGGACGAGAATGCCCTTCTCGACGTTGTGAGTCAACCAGCCCCAGTGTATGTAGTTCTTGAACTTCGACACCCTGCGCAGCTCGCCCGAGTAGATGAAGTCCACGAGCCGGTGCACGTTTTCGTCGTCGGACAAGGGCCCAAGCCTTCGGAACGCGTGGCGAGCGCCCTGGGAAGCGATCAAGTGCCCGAGGAAGTGGTTCTCGTCGGCGATCGCCAGCTGATCGGACCGGTTCAGGACGTTCCGCATCAGGGTCGTACCGCTTCGATTGACCCCCACGACTGAGACGAACTCGGTCGGCATGCGTGTCGCTCCGCTGTCTTGCCTAGTGCGGCCGGCTGCTGGAAGGCGCCCAGCCCACTACAGCACGCTCCACACGGCTCTCTTGACATCCAGCACGGTCTCGGCGACCGGCCTGTCTGTGTTGATCTTCTGGACCGGCGTCCGGCCAAAGTCCAGATTCGCGATCAGGCTGTGCCGGAGCCGAACGTAGTCCTCCGGCTCGCGTTTGCCACGCGTGTCGTTCCGCAGCACGGCGACTTCCAGGGGCACGGTCAGTTGCAGCACCATGTCTGGCGGCGGGATGTCCCGATACAGACTGGCCTCGGCCCGGGCCAGCAGTCGACGCGATGAGTTTCGACCCGGCGGCAAAGGGAGCTGCGACAGTTGCGGGGCATCCGGCGCACCGTTTCCCAAGGAGGGGTATCGATCACACAGGACAATGGTGCCATTGGCCGCCTGACGGAAGGCCCGGACGAGAAGCGATCGGCGATCGTAGGCGAGCAGCACGGAACGAATGGCAAACAGCAGGGGATAGCCCGGCTGTCGCCGTTCCCGCCGCTCCGGCGAAGCGTTGTCAGCCTCGATCCGGGTCGACCGGGACGCCGGCCACAGCAACCGCAGGGTCGGCACGAGCAGGTTGGGCAGGGCGGTCAGGAGGGTCGACGGGGGTTTGCCCGCGTGAACTCGTGTCACCGCGAGATCCTCGGCCAACCACTGGCTCAACTCGGCCAGCAGCGTGGACTTGCCGCTGGCCTCGGGGCCGACGAGGGCGATGACGGCGCCGCCGGAAACCAGGGCCTTGTCTCGCTGGGAGCCGAGCAGCCGGTGAGACAGCATGCTCAGGAACGTGGACACGCCGGTGAGCCAGGCCCGCAGAGCCGAGTGCCTCGCGTAGGGCCGCAGCTGCCGCCGCAGGCGGCGGCCCAGCAGGATCCGCTGCCCTAGCGCGCTGGGCGTCGTGAGGGCCTTGAGACAGGCCGCGAACAGCGCGGGGTCCACGGCCGGCAAGAAGCGGCGAGCCAGCTCCACCGACTCAGCCACCGGAACCTGCTCGGACGAGGAGGGGGTCCGGGTCAACCAATCCGCCTCCTCCCGTAGCTGCTTGCGAACCTTGCCCCGCGCCAGCAGCAGCAGTTCCACGAGAGCCGTGTGCTTCAGCATCATCCGAACGGTAAAGGTGACGAGTTCAGCGCCCTGCGTTGGCACCCGGACGCCGTCCAACTCGCGGGCGTTCTCCAGCAGCATGCGTTCGAGGGGCAGATGATAGTTCTTCGCCAGGCTCTCCCCGGTCATGACCCTGAAATACACGTGAACGTGCGCCAGCACACCACTGGTTTCGTCCAGGGCGTAGTAGTGCTCCACGGAAGGGAAGTTCTTCCCGTCCATGCTCGCTGCGGGGTGGAACCGGAGCTCAGCCAAGAGCCTCCTGAAAGATAAGGCGTCGGCCCTGTCCACCAGCAGGTCGATGTCCGTCTGACCCGCAACGGTCTGCGCCAGGACGAAGTTGCTCTTCCAGTGACAGTACCTGATGCTGTTTCGATCGAAGCCGTCGATCAGCTCGCGGATCTTCGCCAGCATGCTCATCGGCCTACTGCGGGATCTTCGCCCAACGCCGGGACGCGGTCCCCCGCCACCTGGGCGTAGAGCCTTGCGTACGCGGCGTGCATGGTCGGAAGCCCGAAGCGCTCCTCGATCAGGGTTCTGCACTTCCCTCCGATTGCCTGCCGCTCCGACACGGACATCTCCCTGAACCTCCGGATTTCTCGGGCAAACCCGGGGGCGTCGCCTGGCTCGACGAGCGGAATGAAGCCTACCCCCTCCGCGATCTCCCGATGCGGCGGGATGTCCGATAGCACCACCGGCCGGCGACAGGCCATCGCTTCCAGCACAGCTACAGGCAATCCCTCACCCCACGACGCGGAAACGAATAGATCCGCCTCCACGAACCGTTCGAACACCCGGTCTCGCTCAATCATGCCGGTCATTTCCACTTCCCCTTGCAGACCCGCCGCTTCGACTTCCCGCGCAAGCGTGGGTCTCAGGTTGCCTTCGCCTATGAACACCAGCCGGCTGCCGCGGGCATCACAGGCTCGAAAGGCCGCGAGCAGCGTGAGGGGGTTCTTCATTTCGATCAGCCCCACCGTCGCGATGCTGAACGCCCCGACCCGAGCTGTTCGTTTGGCGCGCGCCACGCGATCAATGCGGGCGAGGTCCACCGCGTTCTGGACCACGCTCATCCTGTCGCCGCCCAGCCACTTGAAGAGCGCGGGAAAGCTCTCGTAGCTCGCCTCGCTGCAGAAAACCAAGCGCCGAAAACAGACGAAGCTCGGCAGAAACAGGAGCTTGTTCCGCAGCTTGAAGTTCTGGAACGAGTTCTGAATCGTGTGCACGCTGCTCGCTATGAGTTTCCTGTACGACCCCGTCAGGACCAGCGTCATCAGCAGCAGGACGCCGGCGTGGGGCGTGTGGACGTGAATGACGTCATACTCGCGGCCCCGGAGAGCAGCCCGCAAGGCGCGATGGAACCCTCTCAGGGAATCATCGCCGTCGAATAGCGTGATCGGGGCTGGAGGCGTGACGCTGGACTTGAAGTACGTGCAGATCGTGATCTCGCGCTCGCCAATCAGGGGCAGGCAGTGCTCGTTGTATTGGCCGTTCGTGGGCTTGAGCGCGAGGATGATGTGCAGGATGCTGAAAGCGCGATTCGACGTCACCATGGAGCTGACTCCGGTCCCAGGAGCAGGTTGCGGTACTGGCTGACGACCGTCTCCAGGTCATAAGGCCGCCAGCTTTCCGGAGGTGGGCCTGGCGTCTGGCCCGCGAGAGTCGTTTCGATGGCTTTGGCCAGAGCCCCTGCATCCCCGACCGGAACCAACGGCCCGTACTCTCCATCTCTGAGGATTTCTCGGGGTCCGCTGGGGCAGTCCGTCGATACGACCCGAGTGCCGCAGCAGAGCGCTTCGATCAGGACCGTGGGCAGGCCCTCCCACCGCGAGGAGAGGACGAAGACCGAGGCGCGAGCCATGTAGGCGAAAGGATTCATGACGAAGCCGGGCAGGCTGGCATCCTGCTCCAGGCCAAGCTCCTTGCGCAGCGCCTCGAGCATGGGCCGCTCCTTCCCCTCCCCCAGGATCAGAAGGCGAGCCGGCCGTCTCCGTCGCACCTGGGCGAAGGCCTGAAGCAGCGTGGGATAGTCCTTCTGCGGCTCCAGGCGACCGACGGCCAGGAGCACGGGCGGCTGACCAGGCTCGAACCAGGGATGCTCCAAAGGGGCTCTTGCCTTCTCGAGCACTTCAGCCCTCACCACGGATGGGTTGTAGATCACGGTGATGCGTTCGCGGGGGATCTTCGTCAACTGGGCCAGGTCGTCACGCACTCCCTGGGAGACGACGACAATGCCGTTGGCCCCGGGATAGAAGCGCCTGATCAGGCGCGGCGTAAGCCGGCCGCGCCAGCGGGAAGCGTTTCGAGCCTCCAGGGAAACGGTATTCTGCTCGTTCACGAAGAGCCGCGTTCGAACCCCGGCGAGTCGCCGGGCCCAGATGGCGATGATGTTGACGTAACCGAATACCGAAAGCATCGCCTCAGGCTGCTCGCGCCTCAGGTAACGGACGAGGGCCGGCAAACAGGTCAGGACTCGAGATGCCTTCAGATCCTCGACGCGCACCGTTTTGGGCACTTCGGTCAGAAAGGACCCTGTAGCCCGGGCCAGCACGAGATCGACGGCGCAGCCGCTTTCGGCGAGGCCCTGAGCCAGGTTGAGCATTGAGCGCTGCCCGCCCGCGCCGAACAAGTCAGGCATGAAGATCGCGATCCGTCGCGCTGGGTTGGCCATTTCGTCCTTGCGGTGAATCTGACCGGTTCTCGGGAGCTTCGGGGCTAGAAGCAAGCTCCTGCTCCGGGCAGTGATACGATTCGGCCGTGACTCCGCAGGAAGCTACCACAAAAGTGATCTACATCCTGGGCACGGCCCGCGGCGGCACGAGCATCTTCGGGCGCGTGCTCGCTACGATCGAGGGCGCGGGGCACGGCGGGGAACTGCGCAGGCTGTGGAATCCCGGCCTTCGCGAAGGACGGACCTGCGGGTGCGGCAAGCCTCGCCCCGACTGCGGGATCTGGTCGAGGTTGCTGGTGCCCGGGGCGAGCTACCTGGAGCCGAGCCTGAGCGAGGTCGCGCGGCTTCAGGAGAGGGCGGCCCCAGAAGAGCACTCGTGGTGGAAGGCGCTGAGGCTGACCTGGTCGAGCGTGCCTCCGCTCCCCACGACCGCAGAGGGCCGCTACCTGGCGGTCTTCTGCGACCTGTACCGGGCCTTTGCGCGTGCGAGCGGCGCCTCGCTGGTCATCGACAGTTCGAAAAATCCGGCCGACGCTGCCCTGCTGCTTCTCGCGAAGGACGTTGCGACATACTGCATCCAGATCGTTCGAGACCCGCGGGGGGTGGCGTTCTCGCGGCGGAAGCGTAGAGCTCCGGGCGAGTTCACCCGCGCCAGCCCGATCGAGACAGCGAAGACCGCCCTGTACTGGCTGATGCAGCACCTGAGCTTCGAGGCGATCCGACGCCGCTATGGACGGGAACGCTCCCTGCTGGTTCGGTACGAGGATTTCATCGACGCACCTGGCGCCATCGTCGGAGCCGTGGCGCGGCTCGTGGGGGCGGAGCCTCCCGCCTCGGATCTTCCTGCGGGTGTGCCGCTCGAGCTGCCGGTGTCGCACGAGCCGGATACCACGAGCACGAAATTCAGCGCGCCACAGGTGGTCCTCCGCCCCGACGTCCGTTGGGAAAAGGAACTCCATCCGCTCGACCGGTTCCTGGTGACGCTTCTGAGCTACCCGCTGCTGCGGCGGTACAGATACCCCACGCGGGCGCAAGCGTACGGCGATCACCGGCCGAGGTAGCTGCGGACCGCTTCGCTGAGGCCCACCGAAGTCGCCACCAGCCCGCTCAGCCACGGGTGGGGGAGATTGAAGATCGGTGGCTCCCAGCTGAGCGTACGGATCTCGCCACCGGCCGCGAGGACGAGTGCCGCACCTCCTGCCACGTCCCACTCGTGCTTGGGCGACAGGGTCCAGGTCGCGTCCGTCAGTCCCGCCGCTACGAGAGCCAGCTTGTAGGCAACCGAGCCCACGGGACGCACGCGAAAGGGCGCCGCCTCGTCCCCCCACTCCCCGCGACGCACCTCGCTGCGGCTCGCCAGCACTTCCGCCCCTTGCAACTCCCGACGCCCACCGACCGCCACGGCGCGGCCGTTCAACGTCACGCCCAGACCGACAGCGCCCAGGAACAGCTCACCTGTCGCCGGGTTGCACACCCCGCCGGCCACGGGCTGACCGTCGTCAACGAGGCCGATCGAGACACACCACTCGGGGATACCGGCTACGAACTCCTGGGTGCCGTCCAAGGGGTCCACCACCCACACCCTGCGACGGTCGAGACGGATGGGATCGTCGGCGGTTTCCTCCGAGAGCCAGCCCTCGTCCGGGCGGGGCAACACCTTGAGCAGCGTCTCGTTCAGCGCTTGGTCCGCTGCGGTCATCAGGTCGCCGCCGGCTTTGCGACCCACCCACATTGCGCTGCCGAGCCCCTCCAGGGTCTTCAGAGCCTCCCCGAGGGCCCCACGGATCCGCTCGAGGTCCGCGGCGCGGGCCACCGGAGCGGTCGCTGCAGGCGCTTGGCTATTCCTCTCCATCGGCGAGGTAGCCCTCCTTGCGTACGTGGAGCAGGATCGCCTGAGCCGCCGCCTCGGCGCTCAAGGTCCGGGTGTCCACCACGATCTCGGGATTCTCAGGAACCTCGTAGGGATCGTCGATGCCGGTGAGGCCCTTGATCAGGCCGGCGCGGGCCTTGGCGTAGAGGCCCTTACGGTCCCGGGCCTCGCACTCCTCGATCGGCGTGGCGAGGTGAACCTCGATGAAGCCGCCGTATTCGCCGATCATCTCGCGGACCACGCGGCGCGCGGCGCGGTAGGGAGCGATCGGAGCGCAGATGGCGATACCGCGGTTCTTGGTGATCTCGCTGGCCACGAACCCGATGCGCGTGATGTTGAGGTCGCGGTCCTTCTTGGAGAAGCCCAATTCGCTCGACAGATGCTTACGCACGATGTCGCCGTCCAGCAGCGTTACGGGGCGCTCCCCCAGCTCCAGGAGCTTGGCCAGCAGGATGTTGGCGATCGTCGACTTGCCCGAGCCCGACAGGCCGGTGAAGAAGATCGTGAAGCCCTGCTTCGAGCGCGGGGGGAACGAGCGCCGCAACTCGGTGAGCACCTCGGCGTACGAGAACCAGGCGGGCAGCTCCAGCCCCTCACGCAGGCGGCGCCGGAGCTCCGTGCCCGAGAGCGAGAGCACGCGCGAACCTTGCGGCACCGCCGAGGCCTGCATGTACTCGGCACGATCCTCGACGAACACCATCTCCTCGAAGGGCAGCATGGTGATCCCCAGCTCGTGTTGGTGGGCCTTCACGAGTTCCTGAGCCTCGTAGGGTCCGTAGAAAGGCTTGCCCGCCGAATCATTGCCGGGGCCAGCGTGGTCCCGACCGACGATCATGTGGCTGCAGCCGTAGTTGCGGCGGATGATCGAATGCCAGACGGCCTCGCGTGGGCCGCCCATGCGCATCGCCAGCGGGAGCAGGCTCAGCATCGTCGTGCTCTCGGGAAAATGTCTGAGCAGGGCTTTGTAGCAACGGACGCGCGAGTAGTAGTCGACGTCCCCGGGCTTGGTCAGCCCCACCACGGGCTGGATCAGCAGGCAGGCCTCTGCGTCCTGGGCGGCGCGCCGCGTCAACTCGGAGTGAGCGCGGTGCATCGGGTTGCGGGTCTGGAAGGCCACGATTCGCTGCCAGCCGCGCTTCTGGAATTCGGCGCGCAGCTCCGCGGGCGTGTAGCGCAAGGGTTTGAAGGTGTGGTGGGGCGGCAGCTCCACCCCCTCGACGCCTCCGCCGATGTACACCGGATTGGCCTGGTGGGCGAGATGGAACACCGCCGGATGGGTCTCGTCGCTGGTCGCGAAGACCTGCCGGGCCTCTTCCATGCGGTCGGGGCGCCAGCTGTCGGAAACCGTGAGCACCGCCAGCACCATGCCCTCGGGGTGCCGGAGCGCGATCCGGTCGCCCCCTTTCAGGCCCGCGGCCGCCTCTTCGCTGATGTCGAGGGTGATCGGGATCGGCCAGAGGGTGCCGTCGACCAGCCGCATCTCACGGCACACGCGCGCGTAGTCAGCCTCGCCGAGGAACCCGGTGAGCGGCGAGAAGGCGCCGTTCATCAGCAACTCCAGATCGCACACCTGGCGCGGCGTGAGGTCCCAGGAGGGCAAGCGCAGCGCCTCCTGTTTCAGAATACGGGCCGCTTCCGGCGGCGCGACGAGCTGCTTAGGCTCCAGAGCGTGGGGCGGTATCAAGTCCATCTCTCAGTCCCATCCTTCAGTAGAAGAGCCGGCGCAGCGCCTGTCCCTGGCGTGGCGGCCGCGAGATCATTCCTTCTGCGAGCGGACAGCGGAAGACGAGGCTGTTTGAAATCCATGGAACGCCCTCTGCTGGTCTTCGCGGCCAGTTCGGACGACACCATTCAAGGAAACCTCCACCGCCCATGCGGCGAAAACTCGACTTACACAACGCCATCGCGACTTGCTGCAGGAGGGGTGGGCCGCGGCGCCGGGGCGAGCCGCTGGCAAACGCCTCACGCCTGCCGGCCCCAACCACGAAAGCGGACTGGACTATAGCACAGACCCGCGCTTGTGTCTGACACTGGGCTCCGCCAGCCTGGCTGAGGCCGGGCGTCGTCACGTGGATGATAGTGGGATTGGATAGGGGGTCGGGGCCGACCGGCTCGCTTTTTGGGGCAGCACTTGCGATACAATCATCGCCGATGCGAACGAGGGCGCCGAGTGTCGCGTGCCCGCGAGGATTCTCAGTCCGTACGGTTTGGGGCGGCTGCTCTCGTCCTGCTCGCGGAGTAGGTGAATCTTGATGGTTTCGATGAGCGCTGTTTCCGCGGCCGGCTCGTCGTAGCGAGGCAGGGTAATGCAGGAGTACTTCTCGTTGCAGGATCTCGTCGCGTTCACGAAGCGCCACCGGTTTCGGATTCTCAAAGCTCTCAGTGGAACGGTCGCGGTGGTGATGGGCGCCACGCTCCTGATGTCGCCGGTCTACGTGGCGGAGTCCCTGCTCCTGGTGAAGATCGGTCGCGAGTACGTGTATCGACCCGAACTCGGGGACCGCGATTCGGGCCCCGTGGCCCTGAGCAGGGACCGCCAGGCCCAGATCAACAGCGAGCTCGCGATCCTGCGCAGCTCGGAGCTGTACGCCGATACCGTGCGTCAGATAGGGGTGTCCCGCCTCTACCCGGACATGACTGAAGAGGTCGGTCCTGGCGCAGCGCCTCCCATCGGGGCCATAGAAAAGCTCGAGGCGAGCGTGAACGCGGACGCTCTGAAGGATTCGGACGTGATCCGGGTCAGACTCAGGCACTCCGATCGCGAGCTGGCGGCCCAAGCCCTCAACGTACTCGTCGACAAGTTCATGGCGAAGCACCTGAGCGCGTTCAGCGACGCGCCGACGACCGCGTTCCTCGAGCAGAAGGTGGCCGTCTCCCGCAAGGAACTGCAAGACGCGGAGGAAGCGCTGAAGGCTTTCCAGATGCGGACGCGCTCGTTCTCGGGGGACGAGCAACGCACCGCCCTGATCACTCAACGCGACGAGCTGGAGGCGAAGCGCAAGGCCGCGCGCAGCCAGGTGGCGGGTCTCGAAAAGCGGCTCACCTACTTGCACTCCGAGAAGGCGAAGGTCGCATCTGACACGAGCCGTTTCAGTTCGGAGGAGACCAAGGCCGTCGCGGACGCCAGGGCGCAGCTCCTGGAGCTTCAGCTCCAGGAGCAGAAGCTGCTCAACACCTTCAGCGCGGAGAGCCGGTCTGTCGAGAACGTCCGTGGCCAGATAAGGCTCGTCGAGGAATTTCTCGCCCGGCAGCGATCGACCGTCGGGCAGGGCCAGTTCGCCGACGACCTGGAAAAGCAGATCATCGCGACCCAGGCCGACTTGAGCTTTCAAAGGGCCCAGGCGGAAAGCCTCACCGGTCAGATCAGCTTGCTCGAGCGGCAGATCGGTGAGTTCATCGAGAGCGGCGCGGGGTACCGCGAACTGGTCCGCGACCGTGAAGCGGCCGAGAAGAGGCATGAGATCTATTCCAAGAAGCTGGAGGAGTTTCGAGCCTCTGAGGAAATGGACGTCCAGAAGATCGCCAACATCAGCGTCATCCAGGCGGCGACTGTCCCGCTCTCGCCGATCTCACCGGACAAGGAGCTGAATCTGCTCGTGAGCCTGATGTTGGGCGTCGTGATCGGGTTCGGTTGGGGGCTCGTGATCGAGTGGCAGCAGCGCCGGTACGAAGGTGTGCCAGCCGTGGTTCCGGCGGACCAGGAAACGCTCGTCGCGCCGGGGACGGTCCACTGGCGCAAGCCGCTTCCCGAAGCCGAAGTCCGCTCGGGTTCGGACAAGGTCAAGCAGAAGCCCGGCCCGAGCGCCAGCAAGGGGAGCGGCGCTTGACGCCGAACAGCTAGCCTGGTCGCCGAGGGGACCACGGTCCAGCAATGACCCGACGCATCCTGGTCGTCGACGACGATGTCCGGGTCCACGAGTTGATCCGCTGGGCGCTGCGCAACCCACGTTTCGAAGTCCATGCGTTCAGCGACCCGCAACGCGCCATCGTGCGCGTGCTCGACATCAGGCCCGACCTGATCATCTGCGACATGATGATGCCTTCCATGGATGGACAGGTCTTCCTGCGTCGCGTCAAGCAGCTCCCGGATCTAAGCAGCGTCCCCTTCTTGTTCCTGACCGCCGTGCGCCTCGGGTCGGAGGTGGACGCCGCGCTCAAAGGGGGCGCCGATGCCTACCTCGTCAAGCCCTTTCCGCTGGCCAAGCTCGTCGAGACGGTCGAGGCGGTGCTCCTGAAAACCGATGGCATCGCGGCCGAAACCCAAGGCTCAGACGCCAAGACAAGCGAGGCCAGCTGGCCCGAGACGACCCGCGAGGATCTCCTGGAGACCCTGGCGGCGCCCCGGGCGGAGCCGCACGCGACCGCCAGCGAAAAGTCTCGGACGACTTCGATAGACGCCCCGGCCGTTCCGCCGGCCGAGATGGCGACTCAGGGAGCGACAGCCCTCTCGACGACGCCCCTGGGGCCGCCTGATCGAGCGGACGACGCGGCCCAAGCCGCCCCCGCCCCGCTCGAGAAGCCCCCGGAGGCTCCGGCGCCGGTGTTCGAGGGGCGTTTCTCGACGCTTGACCTCGCGATCGGACGGGTACGGGTAGTGACCGAGGCCGCGAGCCGGCCCAACTTCGCCATCACCACGGTCTTTGCACTCGAGAACGAGGCGAAGGGCCTGAAGAAGATCGAGACCTTCTGGTGCCATCCACTGCACCGGCACGAGGACCTCGATCTGGTCAAGCAGCAGATCGATCTGCAGCATGAACGAGCCGTGGAGGCCGCGCATGGCGAGCCGCTCTTCGGCCGACGCCGCGAGGTGGTCTGGCGGCGCGACTCCGCCAAGCCAAAGCGCCAGTGACTCGCGGACGCTTCTCCCTTGCTCCCTGGACCCCAAGCGAAGCTGGGTAGGTAGACTTCGCCCTGTTCCGCTGAATCTTCCCCCTGCGGGCGCCGCTTGTGATAGGCTCTACTGGTCCGGAGCGGGCCGTTGCCGTCCCTCCACGGCCCGAGTTGAAAATGAGCCAATATCGCGTTCTGGTGCTCTCCCCCGACACGGAGAGCCAGCGGGTCGTCGAAGGTGTGCTTGCGCCCCTCGACTACGAGGTGCTCAGCACGGGCGATCAGGCCGTGGCCGTGCGCCTTCTCGGCGAGATGCGCGTGGACGTTGTGCTCGTCGACCTCACGCTGGGGATCCTGAGCCCGGTTCCGAGATGGAAGCGCCGGCGTTCCGACCGGCCACGGGAATGGCCTTTCGACGCCCGCGACGGCTTCGCCGTGCTTCGCAACCTCGGGACGTCGGAGGGCTCGCCCGACGGCGCCCTGGTCTGGCTTGGCAACGGCGTGCGCCTCTCGGCCTATCGCTTCAGCGTCTTGAACTGCCTCCCTAGGCCGGTACGAGTGTCGGCGCTTCTCTCCGCGCTCAAGGAGGCGCTCGAACCGGGACGCCGGCCCGCCGTCCTGCCGCGGCAGAGCCCCTTCGTGATCCCTACGGCGGGGGCCCCCGAAGACTTGGCTTGCCTCGACCAGGAGCGGATCGAGCTCCTGCGCGCGGTGGACTCGATGCAGGAGGGAGCCCAGCTCCGGGGAGGTCAGGCTCCTGCGCCCTCCCCGCCTTCCACCCGCGTCTTCGAGTCGCTGCCGCGGGGGCTGCGCACGGTCCTCGTGGCGGATTCACACTCCGAGGACCGTCAGCGGCTGCGGGAGGTGCTCGAGCCTCACAGCTTCACGGTCCACGAGGCGGCCGACGGTCAGGACGCGTTGCGCCGAGCCTTGGCCCAGCGTCCCTGGCTACTGGTGACGGACGTGGACTTGCCCGGCCTCAACGGCCTCGAGCTGTGCAGCGAGGTGCGCAAGCACAGCCTGATCCGCCACACTCCGGTCGTCTTCCTCTCGGCGTGGGACGACTTCGAGGAGCGCGACCGGGCGCTTCGGTTGAAGGCTGACGACTACATCCCCAAGGCTGCCTCGGACCGCGAGTTGTTGATCCGCTTCCAGCTCGTCCTCAACCGCTATCGCGACATCTCGCACCCGCTGGAGGCAGGCGGTGCGATCGTGGGCTCGGTGGAGGTGGTAGGCGTCTCCAGCATCCTCCAGATGTGCCACCTGAATCTGCTCTCAGGGACCTGCAGCGTCCGCTCAGGGGACGGGGTGGCGCGGGTCGAGTTCCGCAAGGGCGAGATCGTGGCCGCGCAGTCGCCCTCGGCACGTGGCGCGGAGGCTGTCTACGAACTGCTGGGCTGGGCGGAGGGACACTTCGAGTTCGTCCCCGGCGATCCCGCGCCCTCGCCCCTGCTCACACACAGTTTCGACTTTCTCCTGCTCGAGGGCTGCCGCCGGCTAGACGAGAGGCGGCAACTCGCAGCAGGCGTCGGCCAGTCGCTGGCCGACGCCACGCCGCGGCGGTCGCGTGCCCGCCACTTCGAGAGCCCGCTAGCCCGCACCCACTAGCCCGGCGTGAGGCGGGCTGGCGCGTGAAGGCTTGAAGCCGCCGACCCACGTGGGCTAAGCTCGCCGGCCTCATGGCAGCGTACCGGTTTCTCGTAAGCGGGAGCGTGCAGGGCGTTGGCTATCGCTATTTCGCGCTGAAGGTGGCGCAGGCGCTGGGCCTGTCGGGCTACGCGCGGAACCTCGGCGACGGCCGGGTCGAAGTGGTTGCGGAAGGAGACGAGAATGCGCTCTCCGGTCTCGAGAGCCGGCTGCGGCAAGGGCCGTCCTTTGCGCGCGTCGAGGCCGTAGAGAAGACGGCGACCCCGGATCGAGGCGATCAGGGTTTTCACATCAGGTAGGAGCGGATGGACGCTGCCATCGAAGAGCTGAAACGAGCGATCCGGGACGTGCCCGATTTCCCGAAGCAGGGCATCGTCTTCAAGGACCTCACGACACTGCTCAAGGACCGCGTCGCGTTCCGGAAGGCCATGGACCTGTTCGCGAAGCTCTGCGCGGGCCGCCGCGTCGACAAGGTTGTTGGCATCGAGAGCCGTGGCTTCATCCTCGGCGGCCTGCTCGCGGAACGTCTCGCGGTCGGCTTCGTGCCGGTGCGCAAGCCGGGTAAGTTGCCCGCGACTACGCGAAGCATCACGTACCAGCTCGAATACGGCCAGGACTCGCTGGAGATCCACGAGGACGCGGTGGAGCGGGGCGAGCAGGTGCTGATCGTGGACGACGTGATCGCGACCGGCGGCACGGCCAAGGCGGCGGGCGATCTGGTGACGCAGCTCGGCGGCGAGGTGGCGGCCTTTGCCTTCCTGATCGAACTCGGTTTCCTGAACGGCCGGGAGCGGCTCGCGGGCCACGAGGTGCTGAGCCTGATCCGCTACTGAGCGCCGATGGCCGTGCGCGGGGCGCTGTGTTACGCTCTTCCGTTGTCCTTCGGGGCAGTTTTCCCGCGCCCGTAGCTCAACTGGATAGAGCAGGAGCATCCTAAGCTCAAGGTTGGGGGTTCAAGTCCCTCCGGGCGCACCAATGATTCTGGGGGGCGGTCCTGATTTGAAGAAAGAACTGAAACAGCAGATCAAGCAGGACGAGCTGTTGAGCCGGATCGGCCAGGCGTGGACGTGGCTCCAGGCCAATCGTGCCACGGCGCAAAGGTTCGCTCTGGTGGCACTCGGCCTGATCGTCCTGGTGGTCGGGGCGCTCGCCTTCCAGAGCCATCGGACGCACGCCGCCAACCTCGCCCTCGACGCCGCACAGCAGCTCTACGAGACGCCGCTCGCGTCGGAAGTGACGGCGGACAGCGCGCCGCCCGGCTCCGCGTCGTTTCCGTCGGCCGCCGAGAAGTACAAGAAGGCTGCAGCCGCTTTCGATGGGGTCGAGCGGGCTTTCCCGACGCTCGCCGCTGGTCTGCGCGCGCGTTACTTCGGTGCCCTCTGTCGCATCGAGCTCGGGGACTACGAGACTGCGCGCAAGACGCTGCAGGTGATCGCGGATCGCCAGCAGGCTGGGGCGCTCGAGCCGACGCTGGCTCGCCTGGCGCTCGCAGACATCGCTCGGCGGACCGGGGCCGTCGACAAGGCGCTCGAGAGCTATCGCGCGCTCGCCGACGACGCCTCGGGTGCGGTGCCCCGAGATCACGCGCTGATGACGCTCGCGGTGACCCTCGAGGACGCGAGCCGCCGGGCCGAGGCCTGTGCCTCCTACGAACGGCTCGTCGAGCAGTTCCCGAACAGCGTGTACGCTGCCGAGGCGCGGCGCCGGGCCTCCTACCTGCGCAGCGACGACCAGGCCTAGGGCGATGAAGCGGCGGACCGCCTGGACCCTGGTCGCAGGCATCGCGGCGATCGCGCTTGGCGCAGCGGCCGTGGGTGCTCTCGCGCTGTTCCTGCGCAACCAGGGCGGCGGCGCCCCGGTCTTCGCCGGCAACAACTACCTGGCTCTCGAGTTGTCTGGAGAACTCCCCGACGAGCTGCCGGCCGAGCCGTCGTTCTTCGAGCGCCGGCCGCCGTCGCTGCGCACGCTGGTCGAGTCGATCGATCGGGCCGGGCGCGACCCGAAGCTGTCGGCTCTGCTGATGCGCATCAGCTCGCTCGACGGCGCCGGCTGGGGCAAGACCCAGGAGCTGCGCGACGCGCTGCTCCGCTTCCGCAACTCCGGGAAGCCCGCCTATGCCCACCTCGAATACGTGGGCAACAAGGAGTACTACCTGGCCACGGCCTGCACCAAGGTGTACGCGCTGCCGACTGCGATCGTGAACGTCTCGGGGCTCTCGGCCGAGGTCATGTTCTTCCGCAAGAGCCTCGACAAACTCGGGATTCAGGCGCAGTTCGAGGGCGTCGGCAAGTACAAGAATCTGCCGAACAGCTTCACCGAGAGTTCCTTCACGCAGCCGCATCGGGAGCAAATGGAGGCGCTGCTAGACAGCCTGTACGAGCAGTTCCTTCACGGTCTCGCGAGTGGCCGCGGGCTCTCGCCGGAAGAGGCGCGCAGGGTCGTGGATGCCGGGCCCTATGATGCCCCGGGCGCGCTTCAGGCCGGTCTAGTCGACGAGCTGCTGTACCGCGACCAGCTGGACCAGCGCCTGAAAGGCGCCGAGCGACTCACGCCCGGGCGCTACGCCAAGGCCTCGGGTAGCTTCGGCTTCGACTCCCGGCCGAGGATAGCGCTCGTCTACACGGTGGGCGACATCACGACGGGCCAGAGCCAGAGCGGCGGCTTCGGCGGGACGTCCGCCGGCTCCGACACGATCGCGGGTGCTCTACGTGACGCGCGCCAGGACCGCGAGATCAAGGCGATCATCTTGCGCGTCGACAGCCCGGGAGGCTTCGGTCCCGCCGCCGATGCGATCCGCCGCGAGGTTCAACTCGCGCAGAAGGTCAAGCCGGTGATCGTGTCGATGGGGGACTACGCCGCCTCGGGCGGCTACTATGTGACGATCGGCAGCGCCGCGATCGTGGCCGAGCCAGGCACGATAACGGGTTCGATCGGCGTGTTCTCGGGCAAGTTCAGCCTGCGTGGGTTCTACGACAAGATCGGAGTCACCAAGGAAATCCTGACGCGGGGCGCCAACTCGGCCCTCTTCAGCGAGTACCAACCCTGGACGGCGGAGCAGCGGGCGAAGGTGCGCCAGCAGAACGTGGCCTTCTACGAAGACTTCGTCCGCAAGGTGGCGGAGGGTCGCAAGAAGAGCTACGCGGAGGTCGACGCCATCGCGCAGGGTCGCGTGTGGACCGGGGCCGAGGCGCTGCGACAGGGCCTGGTCGATAGGCTGGGCGGCCTGGACACGGCCGTCGAGCTGGCCCGGCAGAAAGCCCAGATCACGGCGACCGACGTGAAACTCGTGGTGATGCCGCCGCGCAAGGGCTTCTTGGAGACGATCTGGGAGCGGCAGCAGGAGGACGAGCTCGGCGCGGCCGTGCCGCGCGAGATCCGCGCCTTCCTGCGCTGGGCCCGGGCCTTCACGGGTGAGGGCCCCATCGCCCGCCTGCCCTTCGACCTGCTGGTTCGGTAGGCCTGCCGGGGCGTACGGAGCATCAGCCGGGCGTGGTCAACTCCACCGGGTACCGGCGCTAGCTGCCGTACTGCTGGCGGAAGTGGTTCCACCAAAGCTTGCGCGTCGCGGCATAGTCCTGACCGTAGATCTGGCGGAAAGCGTCATCGACGCTGCCCGTGTCTGCCATCGCCTTGAGCACGTCGTTGACGCCGCCCTGGCCTCGCACAGAGATCATGTACTCGGCGAAGCAAAGAGCCTGCAGGTAGAAGCCGCCAACGCCCTGGAGGCGCCCGTCCGCGAGGGCCCGCTTCTGAGCGTCACTCAACATCGCCGAGAGCCGCTTGCCCTCCAGGTATTGCGCCAATCCCTCGTGGACCTCCCGTGGCGCAAGGCCGTGGCTGCGATCGTTGACGAAGGCGTGCGTCAATTCGTGGATCAGGGTGCCTTCCATGTCCGGTGTCAATGCGCTCGTGAGGCCGCCGATCGGCACCCGGATCCGACCATCGGTATGGTCGAACACTCCGCCCGACCATGCGGGCGCCCCCGCGGCGTTGTAGTAGTCCTGCTGGCTGAAGAGGATCACAGGCACCGCTTCGGCGAGCTGATGATCGAATCTGGTCGCGAGGGTCGCGAAGTGGCGCTCGAGGACACGCAAGATCTCGCGCCCGACGTCGTCGTGCTCTCCACCGTCGTAGCGGACATGGAAGTGCGAGAGCCGTTGCTCCGTCATGCCCTGTTCGTCGTTCAGGTTCTTGTGGATGCGGTCGAGATAGCCGCGGGCCGTGGCGCTGCCGCCGAGATCGACCACGGCCCTGTAGTACTCGGCGGCCTCGCGATTCCGATCCTGCCTGAAGAGCGAGTAGGCGATGCCTTCGAGCACGCCTCGGTCGCGCGGGAGCAGGCGAAGCGCCTCGCGGCCCGCGGCCTCGGCCCCTGGCCAGTCGCCGGCCTCGATCAGCAGCTCCATGAGGGCGACGCGAGGCAGTGCCTCTTCGGTGCGGAGAGCGACGGCCCGCCGGACATAGCCGGCGGCCTCGGCCAACCGATGCTGGGCGCGCTCCTGGGCGGCGAGCGTCAGCAGGGTCGCCGCCATCAGGTCGCGCAGCTTGGGCTCGCGGCCGTAGCGGGCGTGGAGGTCCTCGGCGGCGCGCAGGTCGCCCAAGCCGACCGGTTGATGGTTGTTGAGCTTGGTCGAGAGTTGGAGAGCCGCATCATGATCCCTCGGGGGGATCCCGGCCTCGGCCGGGAGCTCGACAACGCGCCGTGGTGTGGCGAGTGTCGTGGGAGGTGGGGGAGCTTCCGCCGGCCTCGCGGCCGGCACGTGAGGTGGCACGGCCGCGACCCTCGGCTTAGGCGCGGGCGCGCGCAAGGCCTCCCGGACGGCGAACACGCCGCACGCTCCCAGCGCGGCGAGCAGCAGTAAGTTGACGGCGAGCGACGAGGCGTTCCGTTCCGTGGCTCTCGGCTTTCCGGGCGCACCCCGGGGCGGCAGCGGAGGGCGTGGCCGCCCGGTTCCGAGCTTGGAGAAGACAACCCCGCAGCGCGGGCATGCATCGCCCGCCACGGCCTGCTGCCCGCAACGCGGACAATCCACGGGCGAAGTCTAGCGCCACGGTAGGATTTGCGCAGCATGCCCGTCTTCGAAGCCCCCGCCGGCGCAAATCGACGGTTCAGGGCTGCGGGTGGAGCGCAAGGCCTGAATCTCGTATAATCGGCGTTTGCCAAAGGACGAGAGAGACTCAGCATGATCCAGGCGACGCAACTGAAGCGCGGGATGGTCATCAAGCACGAGGGAGACCTCTTCCGCGTGGTCGAAGCCCAGCACAAGACGCCCGGCAATCTCCGGGGCATGGTCCAGGCCAAGATCCGGAATCTCAAGACTGGCTCGATCAGCGACCACCGCTTCCGCTCGGTGGACATGGTCGAACGCGCCATCCTCGACGACACGGAGATGGAGTTCCTGTATCAGGACGGCGACATGTTTCACTTCATGAACAACGAGACCTACGAGCAGATCGGCCTGTCGGAAGAGGTGTTGGGCGACGCGGTGTCCTACCTGCTCCCCAACATCAAGCTGCGGGTCGACATGTACGGGGACCGGCCGGTCGGCATCGAACTGCCGCTGAGCGTCGAGATGACCGTGATGGAGACAGAGCCCGCGATCAAGGGCGCCTCCGTCTCCAACGTCGGCAAGCCTGCCAAAATGGAGACCGGTCTGATCGTCCAGGTGCCGGCCTTCATCGCCGAAGGCGAGCGCATCAAGATCGACACGGCCACGGGCGCCTACATCGAGCGCGTGAAGTAGGGCCCCTTACTTGGCGCCGCCCATGACGCGCCCCGGCCTCGGGTGGATCGAGGTCATCACGGGGAGCATGTTCAGCGGCAAGAGCGAGGAACTCATCCGTCGCATCCGCCGGGCGCAGATCGCCAAACAGCGCGTGCAGATCTTCAAGCCGCGCATCGACAGCCGCTACGCCGAGACCGAGATCGTGAGCCACTCGGACATGAAGCTGGCCTCGGAAGTTGTGGCCTCTGCCACGGAGATTTTGGAGCGGCTCGACGATCGCACCGAGGTCGTGGGCATCGACGAGGGGCAATTCTTCGACGGCTCGCTCGTGCAGATTGCGAACACCCTCGCGGATCGCGGCGTGCGGGTGGTGGTCGCCGGTCTCGACCAGGATTTCGCCGGCCGGCCGTTCGATCCGATGCCGCAGCTCTTGGCCACGGCAGAGTACGTGGATAAGGCGCTCGCGATCTGCATGCAGTGCGGCGCGCCGGCGAATCGCAGCCAACGCCTGGTTGCTGCCACGGCCCGTGTGGTTTTGGGGGGCTCGCACGAGTACGAGGCCCGCTGCCGCCGCTGCTTTCAGCCGCCCGCGCGTTCCGAAGGGTAACGGCGAGGCGTCCTGCTGGCCTGGCTCGGCGACGACAGCATGAACGATACTCCGCTATGCCTGAGCGAGTTGAGCGTGGGGCAAGACCTGAGGCATGGGTGTTGCTACAGAGGCACGGAGTATGCGTGCGCTCGATCCAGTGCCGCTGGTCCGGTGCCGTCTCGATGGCTTGCCCGGGACCGCGACCACGCTCCGCTACGTCCCGCTGGCGGAGTTCGAGCTGTGGCGGCACTTCATGGAAACCAAGCACGGTCGGCGAGTCACGATCGAGGCGGTTTCGGTGTGGCTTCCCGAGGAACCCTCGGTCTGGAACTCGGGTTTCACACCGGACGAACTGGAGCCGGTGTTGCGGGTTCGGCTCGAGAGGCCCGGTCCCCACGGCGTGCCGATTCCAGTCGAGCGCTACTTCCCGGCCGAAACCTACCCTGTTGCACAGGAGCGGCTGCTCGCGCACATTGTCGATCTCGAGGAACGCCACAGTCTGGTGGCGACGCCGGGTTACTTCGTGCCCGAACCGGTCAGGCGAAGGCAAACCGCGAGCCTTTCCCACTAGCAGACTCGTCGGCTTGTGCGGGGCTGCCGTGAGCGCGCGCCTTCTTCCAATCGACGGCTCGAGCGGCGAAGGCGCGGGACAAGTTCTGCGCGCAGCGCTGTCGCTCTCCAGCGTGACCGGGCAGGGCTTCGAGATGACCCGGATCCGCGCGGAGCGCGTGCCTTCCGGGCTGCGGCCCCAGCACCTCGCCGCGATACGAGCGGCCGCGATGGCTTGCGAAGCGAAGGTGAGCGGCGCCTTCGACGGCTCCCCGGACCTGCGTTTCGAACCGGGCCTGGTAGCGAGCGGCGAGTTCCGCTTCGAGATCGCCACGGCGGGCGCGGCCTCCCTCGTGATGCAAACCGTTCTCGTGCCTCTGGCAACCGCGGCCACCGGCAGCCGCGTCGAGGTGACCGGCGGGACGCACGTGCCGGCGAGCCCGTCTTTCGACTTCCTGGCCCGCCACTGGGCCGCGGCCCTCGATTCCCTGGGCCTGCGCTGCTCATTCGAATTGGCGCGGGCTGGCTTCTACCCGCCGGGAGGCGGGGAGGTGCGCGCCCGCGTCGAGCCTTGGAAGCGGCCGGCGCGGCTGTCGCTCAAGGAGCGTGGCGCGCTCGTGAGCGTCCGCGGGATCTCCGGCGAGGCGCGGGTTCGCGGCGACCTCGCACAGCGCCAGCGCGACGCTGCGCAGGCGCGCCTGTGGGAGGCGCAGCGGATCGAGGCGGCGTGGGACGTCGTCACGGTGCCGGCGGCGTCACCGGGTTCGTTCCTGCTGCTGGAGGCGATCTTCGAGAAGGGCCGTGGGGCCTTCGGTTTCCTGGGAGAGCGCGGGCTGCGACCCGAGCGTCTAGGGGATCGCGCGGCGCGGCGTGTGTTGAAGTTCCTCGAGGAGGACGCTGCGATCGACGGGCATCTCGCCGACCAGCTCGCGGTTCCGCTGGCGCTCTCGGGGGGTGGGGGCGAACTAACGACGTGCGAGGTAACCCGGCATCTCGAGAGCGTCGCTGCGGTCGTGCGGTTGTTTGGTGTTCCGGCACGCACCTGGGGGCGCCTGGGGGCTCCGGGCGGGCTCGAGGTGGGGGTTTGAACCTGCAGGTGGTTGCGCCTTCTCGCGCTGCGACGCTTCACGGATCGCTGGCCGCGAAGGCCTTCGACCTCACGCTGCCGAAGGGCGTGGTCGAGGTCAAGTGAGGGCCGCGGCTGCGCTCGTCGCGGCGCTGTGCTGTGCCGCTGCCATCGTGGGTGCCCAGCAGGAGCCCGAGGGCCTCGACCCCTCAGACCTGGTCGACGTGCTGCTGTCGGGCTTCCTCGGCTTCTCGGAGATGAATGCCGAGGACCTGCAGCGTGAGGTCGCCGAGGCGGGCGGGATCCCGTTCCGCTCCGACGTGCCGCTCGCCTACCTCGACCGGCCTGCGCTCAGCCGATACCTAGAGCAGCTGATCGACGAGGAATACCCGCAGCAGCGCGCGGAGGCGGATGCGCGCACGCTGCAGGCCTTCGACCTGCTGGCGCCAGGAACGGATCTGCGGGCGCTTCGCCGCCGGCTGCTGCTCGAGAACGTGGCCGGGTTCTACGACGAACGTCCAGGCAAGAGGCGGCTCTACGCCATCTCGTCCAACCCGAGCCTGACACCTGCCAACCAGATCGTTCTTGCTCACGAGCTGCGCCACGCCTTGCAGGACCAGTATACAGACCTGCATGGGATGCTCCCGGACTCGGTCGGAGACTTCGACGACAGGCGCATGGCGCAGTTGTGTTTGCTGGAAGGCGACGCGACGCTGGTGATGGAGAAGTTTCTCCTGCGCCGGATCCCGGGCGGCGACGGCCTCGGGGCGGAAGGCCTTTCGCTGCCAACGCCGCCGGTCGAGGGAGCGCCGCCGATCCTGCGGGACCAGCTGATTCGGCCGTACGTGCTCGGCCTCGATTTCGCGCGGGCGGTCCACGGCGCCTCTGGCTGGAACGGATTGCAGCAAGCCTGGTCGCGCCCGCCGGCGTCGACCGAGCAGGTGATGCATCCGGAGAAGTTCGCGGCCGGGGAAACTCCGCGGCCGGTGGACATCGCCTGGGCGCCAGTCGCGGGGACGCTGCTCAACGAAGGCGTGCTGGGCGAGCTGTTTGCCAGCACCCTGGTCGACCAGGAGCCAAGGGTTCCGGCGACGATGGGCTGGGGTGGGGACCTCTTCCGCGTCTGGGACATCGGGGGCAAGACGCTCCTCGTCTGGCGCTCGAAGTGGGATTCCGAGACGGATCGCCGCGAGTTCTGGGAGGCGCTGCTGTCGCGCTTTCGGGGCCATCACGGGACGGGCTTCCCCCGGGGCCTGACGAAGGTGGTGGCGGCGGGGGACTGGCGCTTCGCGATGGCCGAGCAGGGCGACGCGATCCTGTTCGTCTCCTCGGATTCGCTGGCGCTGCTCGATGCCGCCCTCGTTGCGTTTGTCTCCCCGCGGTCTTGACTTCGCCGCAGCTCGCTCGGATAATCGCCGCGCTGCAATAGTTACCGCTTCAATCGCCTTTCAGGAGGACCGATGGCTTCCCCGACGCCCCCCGCTCAGACGAACCTCGGCATGGCGCCCAACGTCGCAGGGCTGTTGTGCTATGCGCCCTGCTGCGTCGGCCTCGTCTTTTCGATCGTGGTCGCGGTGGTGGAGAAGCAGAGCCGTTTCGTGCGCTTCCACGCGTTCCAGAGCCTGCTCTTCCACGGGGCCATGATCGTGCTCGGCATCGGGATCCAGATCCTCAACATCGTCCTGGCGGTTCTCCACCTCGGGATGGTGTCGCTTCTGATCGGCCTCTTGGGCATGGTCCTGGGCCTCGGCCTGCTCGGCCTGACGATCTACTTGATGATCAAGGCCTACGGCAACGAGGAGTTCATGCTTCCCGTGGTCGGCGAAATGGCCAAGAAGTGGGCCTAGCAGCGGGGCGCCCGATTCACTAGGGCGCGGAGCGGTTGGCGGAGAGCCCGAAGGGCGGTGGGGGGGTGCATGGATCAGTACCCTCCGAGGCTGCCTACAGCGTTTGCTCGACGAGGAGTCGGCCGGAGCCTTCGAGTCGGATTAGGGTGCCCGACTGGCGGCCCGCTGACAGCATCACTTCATAAACGTGCTCGTCGTCCACGGCATGGGGCGTGAGGGCACCACTCCAGCTGATGATCGACGAAGCCGGGACCGAGACCGGCAGCTCCGGTGTCACAGCCAGGGACAGGGGCTTGCTCGCGACGGAGAGCGCCACCATGCCCTGGCCTTCGAGCGCCAGGAACTCGATCATCGAGCCGCTTCCGCCGACGTCTATGTAACGCGGCGTGAGGCTGGCCTCGCAAGCCAGCAGGTGCGTGGGCTCGACGTAGAGCGCTTCGCCTTCGACATGCATGAAGGTGATCTCGCGCTTCAGATCGGTGAGGATCAAGCGGCCAGTGCCGGTCACAATGACGAGCGGCGGATATCCGGCGGGCCTTTTCTCCTTGACCCAGAACGTCAGGTTGCCCCCGTAAGAGTAGATGGTGCCCTGCTTGATGAACACCTTGCCGGAGAAATCGACCTCCATCAGGTTGTTCTCGAGGAAGCGAAAGAGCTCGGGCCGAGGGGTCGGAGGCGAAGTCCGACCCGGGCGCGATTTCGCGAGACGCTGCGGGAAGGAGATCACCTCCGGCGTGGGAGAGGCCGGAGCTGTCGGCGCCAAGTCTTCGAGCCGAAAGCGGTCCGTGTCCGTATGCGGCGCATCCCCGGCCAGCAGTGTCTGGCTGACGGGTATCAGGGGCTTGGGAGGAACGAACGCAGCCATCTGCTCCTGGAGGTCACGCGCACGGAACTTGGCGGTGTCGTCGCTCTTGAGCGCGGGGGTGATCGCCGGCGGCACGGGCTGGGCAGCGATCGCGCGGGTGCGGGCCTGCTTGCCCGCGGCGATCTTGTCCTCCACGCGCCGCACGAGGATGTTGGCGCCCGCCTGGCGATATTGGTAGATGGCGTCCTGGTAGCGGCGCATGCGCTCGTAGATCGAGCCCAGGTAGAAATTGATCTTCGGGCTGTCGCCCAGCAGATCGAGCGCCTTGGTGAAAGCCGACTCGGCTTCCTCGAGGCGTTGCAGCTTGAAGTAGATCAGGCCCAGGTTGTAGAAGAGTGTGTGGGCGTCGGGGCTCTCGGTTGCGAGCTTGCGGTAGACCTCTTCAGCCTTCTCGTACTTGTCCTGCTTGAAATAGACGAGCCCCAGCAGGTTCAGGACCTTCTGGTCCCGCGGGCGCAGCAAGTAGGCCTCCTCGAGCTCGCGCTCGGCCTCCTCGTAACGCTTCGCATCGTGGTTGTCCTTGCCCTTGTTGAAGTGGGCCAGGAACAGACCCTGGTCGAACGGTGCGCGCGGAGAGCCCATGCCCTAATCGAGCGCCCGGATCGTCGAAAATGCGACGCCCTCGCCGGGAGGCTCATGCGCCACATGTAGCAGGCCCGCAGCGTCCGTCCATTTGTAGTAGGCGCGAGGTCGGGCCGGGGTCAGCTTGGCGCCCCGCGTGTTTGTGCGGGCCCCGGGGGTGGCCCAGAGGGATGCGGCCCCGTTGCTGGCGGGCGGCGAGTAGTACATGGCCTGCAGCGCGTTCGGGATGTCGCCCAGGATACCCTGGATCTTCTGGACGTAGTTCCGGGTCTCCTTGAACGGGGGCACGCCCTTGAAGCGCGCGACGGCGTTCTCGCCGGCGTTGTAACCCGCGACCGCCAGTGCTACGTCACCGCGGAACATGTCGAGCAGGATTCGGAGGTACTGCGCGCCGCCGAAGATGTTCTGACGCGCGTCGAAGGAATCGAAGACGCCCAAGCGGCGGGCCGTGAAGGGCATCAGCTGCATCAAGCCCTGGGCGCCCTTCGACGAGACCGCGAACGGGTCGAACTCGGACTCGACCTGGATCACGGCCTTGATCAGGTCGACCGCGACACCGTGCATCGCCGCCGCGGCCTGGATGTGGTGATCGAACTCGCCGCTGTAGGAGCGGCGGAAGCCGCGCGAGTGGATCAGCGTGCCCTTGCCGACATAGGTGAGACGGAAGCCGGGCGCGTCGGGGACGTTGGTCGCCTCGATCACGCCGTTCTGGCCGCGCCGGGTGTAGATCTGCGCCTGCGCGGTCTCGGCTGCCAGCATCAACCCCATGGCCGCGACCAGCGTCCTACGCACGGACGCCCTCCAGCAACTCCCGGAGCAGGTCGGCGGCCTTGCGCCGCGCGCTTTCGACATCGCCAGCCGCGACCCCGCCGCCCTGGGCGAAGTCGGGGCGGCCGCCGCCACGGACGCCCAGGCGCTTCAGGACCTCGGGTGCCTTCAGGCGGTCCGTCAGGCTGCGGGCCACCGCGCAGATCACGTGCGCGGCGTCGCCCGACCGGGCGAAGGACACCACGGCATAGACGCGGTCCTTGTTGCGGTTGACGAGGGCGTCGACGATCGAGCCGTGTGTCTTCGCATCCACGTCCTCGAACACGGGCGTCCACACCAGGGCTCCCGCGATCTCCACGGCGTCCCGCATCTGCGCGCTCGCGTCGCCCCCGGAGGCCAGCCTCATCTTCAGGGCCTGGACCTCGCGCTCCTTCACCCTGAGCTGCTCGCGGAGCTTCGCGTATTCGTCCACGAGCGCCTGGCGGTCGACCTTGGAGGTCTGTTCGAGCTCCTCGAGGATCGACTGGTCGGCCTGGGCGCGCTGGAGCGCGGCGTCCCCGGCGAGGGCCTCCACGCGGCGCGTGCCGGCGGAGATGCCCTGCTCGCTCGTGAACAGGAACAGGCCGATCTCGCCAGTGCGTGGGACGTGGGTACCGCCGCAGAACTCCTTCGAGAATCCGGGCACCTCCACGACACGTACCCGCTCGCCGTACTTGTCGCCGAAGAAGGCAAGGGCGCCGGAAGCAAGCGCCTCTTCACGGCCCATCACCTGCTGAGCGAGGGCCGCGTCCTTCAGGATCTCGCCGTTCACGCGATTCTCGATGTTGCGCAGCTCGCGTGGCGAGACCCCGGTAAAGTGGCTGAAATCGAAGCGCAGCCGGTCGGGCTCGACGAGGCTGCCCGCTTGCTTTACGTGTGGCCCTATGATCTCGCGAAGCGCTGCGTGGAGCAGGTGCGTTCCGGTGTGGTGGCGCATCGCACCCGTGCGTCGCGCGGCATCGACCTCGGCGCGGACCCGCATGCCCTTCTGGAAGCTACCCGCGCTCACGCGAAGCTTGTGCGCGTGGAGGCCGGGGACGGGAAGGCGGGTGTCGATCACCTCGGCCGTCGAGCCCTCGGAGGCGATCACGCCGTGGTCGCCCACCTGCCCGCCGGACTCGCCGTAGAACGGCGTCCGGTCGAGGATCAGATGGCCTTCCTCGCCCTTGTCGAGGCGGGAGACCAACTGGTCGTGCCTGACGATAGCGAGAACGGTCGCGGCTTCGACGACGAGCGATTCGTAGCCCTGGAAGTCGGTCTTGCCCTGCCGGAGCAACTCGAGGTACACGGGGTCGCCGGTGACGGCGCCCATCTTGCTCGCCTGCCGCGCGCGAACTTGCTGGGTTTGGAGCTCGCGCTCGAAGCCCGCCTTGTCGACGCGGAGGCTGCGGTCCTTCGCCAACTCCTCGGTGAAATCGAGCGCCAGACCGAAGGTGTCGTAAAGGCGGAAGGCGTCCGCGCCCGAGAGCTGAGCGCCGCTGCTCAAATTGGCAGCGAGCTTGTCGAACTCGGCCATCGCGGTCCTGAGCGTCGCGCCAAAGCGGTCCTCCTCGACGCGCACGACGCGCCTCGTGCTTTCCGCATGGTTCAAGAGCTCGGGAAAGGCCGAGGCCATCCGGTCCACGACTGCCTGGGTGAGCTCGGTGAAGAAAGCCCCCTCGAGCGCCAGCTTGCGGCCGTGGCGCATCGCGCGGCGCATGATCTTGCGCAACACGTAGCCGCGGCCTTCGTTGCCGGGCATGACACCGTCGCCGATCAGGAACGTGGTCGCGCGCAGATGATCCGCAAGCACGCGCAGTGAGAGATCGCTCGCCGCGTCCTCGCCGTAGCTGACACCCGCACGCCTGGCCGTGGCCTGGATGAGCGGCTGAAACAGATCGGTATCGTAGTTGGAGAGCTTGCCCTGCGCGATCGAGGTGAGGCGCTCCAGGCCCATGCCCGTGTCGACGCAGGGCGCCGGCAGCGGCGTCAACTTGCCGGACGCCTCACGCTCGAACTGCATGAAGACGAGGTTCCAGACTTCGAGCCAACGATCGCACTCGCACTCGACCCCTAGGCACGCGCCGCCCGCCGCCGCGACCGGGCAGGGCAGCGAGTCGCCTTGGAAGTAGTGGATCTCGGAGCACGGGCCGCAGGGACCGGTGTCGCCCATGGCCCAGAAGTTGTCCGTGGCCCCCAGCTCGAGGATGCGGTCGGCAGCAACGTGGGCGCTCCAGAAAGTGTGCGCCTCGGCGTCGCGCGGCACGCCGGCCTCGCCCTTGAAGATCGTCACCTTGAGCCGGCTCTGGTCGAGCCCCAAGTCCGTCGTGAGGAATTCCCAGGCGAAGCGGATCGCGTCTTCTTTGAAGTAGTCGCCGAACGAGAAATTGCCCAGCATCTCGAAGAAGGTGTGATGGCGCGCGGTCTCGCCGACGTTCTCGAGGTCGTTATGCTTGCCGCCTGCCCGGACGCATTTCTGGGAGGACGCCGCGCGGACGTAGTCTCGCTTTTCTTTGCCGAGGAAGAGGTCCTTGAACTGGTTCATACCCGCGTTCGCGAACAGCAGAGTGGGATCGCTCTCGGGGACGAGCGAGGAACTCGTGACGACGCGATGGCCTCGGGCCTCGAAGTACTTCAGAAATGCGCTGCGGATCTGGTCGGCGGTCTTCACGGGGCTATCCTGATTCTCCTCAGTCCTCCACGTCGTCTCCGGCCTCCAGCCCTTCGGGATCGAGCCCTTCGAGGGCGTCTTGCCAGCGGGGCCAGAGGGCGCGAAGGCGCGCTACTACGAGGGTAGCCGGGAAACCGCGTCGCAGCAAGAAGGCCCACAGCTTCCGTAACTTGCGCTGGGGCTCCTCCCGGGGCCTACTCTTCCAGTAGAGCCGCGCGACCTGGTCCATCACGTCCGCCTCCGAAACCTGCTCCAGGGCGTCCTCGAGACCGGCCTCGGTTGTTTCCCGAGTCACACCTTTGGCCCGGAGCGCCGCCCGAAGCCGATTCCGTCCCATGCCGCTGTGCTCGAGGCGACTGCGGGCGTAGCGGGAGGCGAAGCCTGCGTCGTCCAGGAAGCGGCGCTCTCGCAAGCGCTGTAACGCGTCCTCCACAGCTTTAGCCTCGAAGCCCTCGCGGAGCAGCGCTCGCCGGATCTCCACCTCGGAGTGATCGCGGCGGGCGAGACGAGCGAGCGCACGGCTGTACGGGGTCTTGTCCGAGGTGCTCGGCTTGCGAGGGATCCCAGGCTACTCCATGTCGAACGACTGCATCGTCTTCTCCATCTCCTCGGCGGCCATGTCGGAGGTGGACTGGATGCCCTGGATCTTCAGCTTGAACTCGTCGGGGTTGCTGGCGCGGCGCAGCGCCTCGTCGTAGGTGATGAGCTCCTTCTTGTAGAGCTGGAAGATCGACTGGTCGAAGGTCTGCATGCCGTACTGGCTGACGCCCGCGGCGATCGCCTCGTGGATCAGTTTAGTCTTGTCCTTGTTGATGATGCAGTCGCGGATGAAGGGCGTCGCGATCATCACTTCGACGGCGGGCACGCGGCCGTGGCCGTCGGCGCGGGGCACCAGGCGCATCGAGATGACCGCCTTCACGACACCCGCGAGCTGCAGGCGGATTTGCTTCTGCTGGTGCGGCGGGAAGACCGAGATGATGCGGTTGACCGTTTCGGTCGCGTCCAGCGTGTGCAGAGTCGAGAGCACCAAGTGGCCGGTCTCAGCCGCGGTGATGGCGGTTTCGATCGTCTCGTAGTCGCGCATCTCACCGACCAGGATCACGTCGGGATCCTGGCGCATGGCCGAGCGCAGCGCGGCGGCGAAGGTGCGGGTGTCGACCTCGACCTCGCGCTGGTTTACGATCGACTTCTTGTCACGGTGCAGGAACTCGATCGGGTCTTCGATGGTGATGATGTGCTCGCAGCGCTGCGAATTGATGTAGTCGATCATCGCGGCGAGCGACGTGGACTTGCCCGAGCCCGTGGTTCCGGTGCATAGGATCAGGCCGCGCTGTTCCTGGGCGATCTTCTCGAGTACGACCGGCAGGCCCAGCTCGCGCACCGTCAGGATCTTCACCGGGATGACCCGCAGCACCAGGCCGACCGTGCCGCGCTGCTGAAAGACGTTGCAGCGAAAGCGACCGAGGCCCGGCACCGAGTACGCGATGTCGATCTCGAGGTTGTCCTTGAATTTCTGCTTCTGGCGATTGCTCATGATCGAGAACGCCATGGCGATGGTGTCCTCCTGCATGAGCCGTTTCGTTTCCACGAGCGGGATCAACTCGCCGTTGATGCGCAGGACCGGGTGCGAACCGACCTTGAGGTGCAGGTCGGAAGCCTTGCGCTCCGAGGCGATCTTCAGGAGATCGTTGATGTGCATGGCGACTCCAGGCTAACCGGCGCTCGACTGGCGCGCGGGCACGGCCTTGGCTTGACCCATCCCGGGCACGAAGCTGAGCCAGCCGAACTCGTCGGGGACGCGGCACTCGAGCACGTCGAAGAAGGCGCGCTGCAGAGCCTCCGTCAGCGGGCCGCGCTTGCCGGCGCCAACCACGATCTTGTCCACCGAGCGAATCGGCGTGATCTCGGCAGCGGTGCCCGTGAAGAACAACTCGTCCGCCACGTACAGCGCCTCGCGGGGCAGCCGCGCCTCCGAAACCGGGATTTCGAGGCGCCTCGCGAGCTGGATGACGCTGTCCCGCGTGATCCCTGGCAACACCGAGGACACCAGCGGCGGCGTCACCAGCATGCCCTTCTTCACGAGGAACAGGTTCTCGCCGCTGCCTTCGGAGACGTGCCCGTCGGCGTCGAGTGCTATGCCCTCGGCATAGCCTTCCTGGATCGCCTCCATCTTGATCAGCTGCGAGTTCATGTAGTTCGCGGCGCTCTTGGCCATCGCGGGCAGCGTGTTGGGCGCGATGCGCGTCCAAGAGCTGACGCGCGCGTCGACACCGCGCTCCAGCGCCCCGGCGCCTAGGTACTTGCCCCAGTCCCAGACCATGATCGCCATGTCCACGGGGCAAGGGAACGGATTCACGCCGAGCTGGCCGTAGCCGCGGTAGATGAGGGGCCGGATGTAGCAGGCCGGGAGGTCATTAGCGGCCACGGTGTCGAGCACGGCCGTGTTGAAGGCGTCCTGATCGATCGGCACGTCCATGCGGTAGATCTTGGCCGAGTCGAAGAGCCGCTCTGTGTGCGCATCGAGGCGGAAGACAGCGGAGCCCTCGGGAGTCGCGTAGCAGCGCAGGCCCTCGAAGACCGCGGAGCCGTAGTGGATCACGTGGGAGCCGACGTGGATCTTCGCATCGTCCCAAGGCACGAGCTTCCCGTTCATCCAGATCTTTTCCGATTTCGGAAAGGACATTGGTCGGATTCTAGATCGCTGATGCTACCGGTGTCAATGGAAAGGGAAGGGAAGTCCCTGATGGCCGGAGGGTTAGGCCCGTGACGGCGCTATTGCTTTTCGCCGCAGAAGGGGCACGCGTCGGAGCGGGCATGTAGCGGCTTGCGGCAGTGCCAGCAAAAGGTCTTCTTCGGGACGTCGCGGGCCTTGAGCCGCCGCCGGATGTCTTCCATCTCCGTAGCCTTGTGGTCGATCTCCCCGGCCGTCCCGAGATCCTCGATGAACTCGGAGGCGCGCTGGTAGCGCCCGCTCACTTCGGGTGCGAGCGCCTTCATGACGATGTCCGAGATCTCTTTCGGGATCTGGCTATTCCGAAGCTTGGGCGGCGTGCAGCGGCCCTGCGCCACCATGCGCTCGATCTGCGCCGGGTTCGGGCTGAAGTAGGGCAGCGTGCCGGTGAGCATCTGGTAGAGGATGACGCCGACGGAGTAGACGTCCGAAGCCAGCACGGCGCGGCCCTGGAACTGCTCGGGGGCCATGTACGGAGGCGAGCCGATCACGGTGGTCGCGTGCGATTTTTCGAGAAAGCGCGAGGTGCCGAAGTCGGCCACCTTCACCACACCGCTCTCGGAGATCAGCACGTTCGCGGGCCGCAGGTCCCGGTGCAGCACCTGCGCAGCCTGGGCATGCTCGAGGCCGCTCAGGATTTGAAGGATGTAGTTGAGGGCTCGCGCGGTGTCGAGCGATTTCTCTCGATCCAGGACGGCCTCGAGGCTCTCTCCCTTGACGTATTCCATGACGATGAAGAAGACATTGTCGACGCGCTCGGCCGTGAGGATGCCGACGATGTTCGTGTGGTCGAGCGCCGCAAGCAGGCGCGGCTCCTGCAGCAGCTCGTCGAAGTCTCCGCTCTGACGATGCGGGACCTTGATGGCGACCTTCTTGTCGATCCAGACGTCCTTGGCGAGAAAAACCGTGCCGAAGCCGCCGGAGCCGAGGTTGGAAAGAATCTGGTACTTACCGACTGCCTGTCCCAGCAGGAACATGAGGTGCGCCTGGAGTATAGCAGCCCTATCGCAGGTCGCCCCAGAGGCCTTGAGCCAGCGCCACGGCGGCGATTGCTGCGGTCTCGGCGCGGAGGATGCGAGGCCCAATGCTGACGGCATTGAAGCCGGCGTCTTGCAGCAGCCTGGCTTCGTGGCTCTCCCAGCCGCCGGCCGGGCCGATCAGCAGCAGCAGCGCGGGGGCCGCGGGGAGGCAAGCCAGGCTCGCATGCGAGCCGATCTCGAGCAGCAGCGCCCGCTCGCCGTGGAAACTCGCCTTCAGCATCTCGTCGAGCGTCGCCGTGGCCGCGATCCGTGGCACTCGCGCGCGTCCTGATTGCTCGGCGGCGCCGCTCGCAACCTTCTCCCAGCGCTCCTGACGAGAGCCTTGGAGTGCCGGCCGGGCGACCGCATCGGTTCGCCCGGTGACAACGGGCCACACCTCGGCGACTCCGAGTTCGGTCGACTTCTGGATCACGAGTTCCATGAGGTCGCCCTTGAGTGGCGAGAGCGCGAGGACGATGCGCAAAGGCGACTCCGCTCGTGGCACGACCGCCTGCTGGAGGTGCGCCGTGACCGCGCGCCGCGAGACTTCCTCGAGCACCGCCTCGAACTCGTGGCCCAGGCCGTCGAAGACCCGGGCGACAGCTCCCGAGCGCAGCCGAAGCACCTCGCGCGCGCGATGGGCGGTGTGCTCGGGCAGCGTAACGCGCGCGCTCGCCACGGCGGCGGGGACGTGGAAGCGAGGGGTCGTCACGCGGGGATGTTCAGCAGGAGCGCGGCCCATTCGCCGTCGACGGCCTGGGTCAGAGCACCAAAGCCCGCGTAGGCGGCGGCGACCGACGGCGCTTCCTGGCCGAGCAGCCCGGAGAGCACGAGGCGCCCAGCGGGGCGCGCGAGACGGGCGATCTCGCTGGCGCGCTCGCGCAGTATCGGAGCCGTGAGGTTTGCGACCACGAAATCGTACGCCCCCGCATCGAGCCCCCGCCCGCCGTCGCCGAGGCGGAGATCGAGGTGCACGCCGTTCTTCGCGGCGTGCTCACGCGCCGATTCGAGCGCCTCGGCGTCGTTCTCGATAGCGGTGACCTGCCGGGCGCCCAGCAGCGCGCAGGCGATCGCGAGGATTCCGGTGCCCGTGCCCAGGTCGAGCACACGTTGCGGCGGCTCCTTCTCGAATGCCCGCTCGAGCGCTCGCAGGCAGAGGCGAGTCGTCTCATGCGTCCCTGTGCCGAAGGCGCGTCCGGGATCGACGATGATCAGCCGCCGACCGGGCGGAAGCGAGGCGGGGAGGTCCCAAGGCGGCGCGACGTGGAACACCCCTACATCGAAGCCTCGGAAGGTCTCCCGAAAGCGCGCCACCCAGTCCACGTCGGGGACCGCGCTAGGCCAGGCCCGAGAGCCTGGCACGCGCGAGAGGGCTTCGCGCAACCGCTCGAAAAGCCCGTCAGCCGCGGTGAAGTACGCGAGCAGCCGAACCTCGCCGGGCGCGGCGCTCTGAACCTCGACGCCGAGCGTGTCGAATTCCCAAAGGATCGCGCTGGTGCGATCCTCGTCGTCTTCGGCAACGGTCACGAGCAACGCTTGGACAGGCACTATCCCAGTATGTCCTTGACCTTCTCGAAGAAGGACTTCTCTTTCGTGTCCTTGAGCTCGGGCACCGGGAGAGTCCTCTGCAATTGCTCCAGGAGCTTGCGTTGCTCCGCGCTCAGCTTGGTGGGCACGATCACTCGCACGCTCACGTGGAGATCCCCGCGCCCGCGTGCCCCGAGCTGGGTCACTCCGTGGCCACGCACGCGGAACGTGGCGCCGGATTGAGTTGCCTCGGGTATTGCGACCTTGGCCTTGGCGCCGTCGGGGGTCGGCACCTCGATCGTGGCGCCGAGCGCCGCCTGGGTGAAAGCAACGGGCATTTCGCAGAAGAGATTCGCGCCCTCACGCCGAAAGAAGGAATGCTCCTGGGCGCGGATCACGACGTAGAGGTCGCCAGAGGGTCCGCCTGCAGCGCCCATCTCGCCCTCGCCCGAGACCCGAAGCTGGCTGCCAGTGTCGACGCCGCCGGGGATCTTGATCTGGATCTTGCGCTCACGGGCGAGCTGGCCCTCGCCGTCGCACTCCTTGCAGGGGTGCGTGATGATGCGGCCGGAGCCACGGCAGCGGCCGCACGTGCGCGCGACGCTGAAGAAGCCCTGCGCGAAGGTGACTTGGCCTGCGCCACTACAGGCCGAGCAGGTCTCGGGACTCGAGCCCCGCGCGTTGCCGCTTCCGCCGCAAGCCCCGCATGGCTCGGAGCGTGGGATGCGGATGTGGGTCTCGGTGCCGAAGGCTGCTTCCTCGAAGGAGAGATCGAGGTTGTAGCGTAGGTCGGCCCCGCGCCGGGGCCCACCCCGGCGCCGACCGAACGCGTCGCCCAAGCCGAAGAAATCGCCGAGGATGTCGCCGAAGTCCGAGAAGGCGGCCGGATCGAAGCCCGCCCCTCCCGCCGCTCCGGCTAGGCCCGCGAGCCCGTAAGCATCGTAGCGTTGGCGCTTCTCGGGGTCCTGGAGAACGCTGTAGGCCTCCGCGGCCTCTTTGAACTTCTCCTCGGCCTGCTTGTCCCCCGGGTTGCGATCCGGGTGGAACTTCAGCGCGAGCTTTCGATAGGCGGACTTGATCTCCTGCTCCGAGGCGTTCTTCGGCACGCCGAGCAGATCGTAGAAATCAGCCTTCGTTCGGGTGGACAAGGCGAGGCCGGGCCCTGAACTAGGGTCGGAGCATCGCCTGGCCGATGAGGCTGGCGGCGCGCTCCATGTCGGCCAGGCGGGCCCTGAGCTCGGCAACGTTGCCGTCGCTGCGGGCCTTCTTGGCTTTGTCCATGGCCGCCAGGATCCGGTCCTGTTCCTCGGCCGTGAGCTTGCCCTCCAGGGCCTGCACGGAGCGCATCGTGTTCGCCACCAGGCCGTCGAGCTGGCGCACGACGGACTCCTGTTCCTTCTGCGAGCGCTCGCTTTGATCGCGCGAGCGGGTCTCGGTGACGAGGCGCGAGAGGTCCTGCTGCGAGAGGCCGCCCGAAGGATGGATCACGACCGACTGGCTGCGACCGCTGGCCTGGTCCTGAGCGCTGACGGACACGATCCCGTTCACGTCGATCTCGAAGGTGACCTCGATCTGAGGTACGCCCTTGGGCGCCGGCGGGATGCTCGCGAGCTCGAACTTGGCGAGGCTCTTGTTGTACGCCGCCATGTCGCTCTCGCCCTGCAGGACGTGCACCTCGACCTTGGTCTGGTTGTCGGCGACGGTCGTGAAGACGCGGCTCTTGCGCGTGGGGATGGTGCTGTTGCGTTCGATCAGCGACGTGAAGGTGCCATCCTTGGTCTCGATCCCCAGCGTATGGGGCGTCACGTCGAGCAACACCAGGTCTTTTACTTCCCCGGCGATGATGCCGGTCTGGATCGCCGCGCCCATCGCGACGCCCTCGTCGGGGTTGATCGCGCGGTTCGGCTCCCGATTGAAGACCTTGCGCACGATCTCCGACACCTTCGGCGCGCGGGTCTGGCCGCCCACGAGCAACACCTCGTCGACCTGGTCGGCGCGCAGGCTGGCGTCCGCAAGGCAGCGCTTGCACGGCTCGACCGTCCGCTCCAGCAGGTCGTCGGTCAGGCTCTCGTACTTCTGGCGCGTCAGCACGGTGTTCAGGTGCTTTGGTCCCGAGGCGTCGGCCGAGATGAAGGGCAGCACGATCTCGGTCTGCGTGGCGGTCGAGAGCTCGCACTTGGCCTTCTCGGCCGCTTCCTTCAGCCGCTGCAAGGCCATGCGATCCTGGCGCAGGTCGATGCCGGTCTCCTTCAGAAACTCCTCGATCAGCCAGTCGATGACGCGCTGGTCGAAGTCCTCGCCGCCGAGGAAGGTATCTCCACCCGTGGCGCGGACTTGGAACAGGCCCTCGGCCATCTCCAGTATCGAGATGTCGAAGGTGCCCCCGCCGAGGTCGTAGATCGCGACGAATTGGCCTTTCGCATTCTTGAGCCCATAGGACAGCGCCGCGGCCGTCGGCTCGTTGATGATGCGCGACACCTTGAGGCCTGCAATCAGGCCGGCGTCCTTGGTGGCCTGGCGTTGCGGGTCGTTGAAGTAGGCTGGGACCGTGATGATCGCTTCCTCGACCGGCTCGCCGAGGTAGTCCTCGGCAGCAGCCTTCAGCTTTTGCAGTACGAAGGAGGAAATCTCCGGCGGCGAATAGACCTTGTCCTCGATTTGGATGTAGACATCGCCGTTCGGCGCCTCGGAGAGCTGGTACGGCATGAAGCGACGGGCCTGCTCGACTTCGGTCGAGTTGAACTTGCGACCCACCAGCCGCTTCACCGCGGACACGGTGTTCTTGGGATTGGTCAGGGCCTGCCGCTTTGCAATCTGCCCGACGAGCCGCTCGCCCTTGGCGGTGAAGCCGACTATCGAGGGCGTGGTCCGCGCGCCTTCCTGGTTGGGAATGACCTGGGGCGCTCCGCCTTCCATGACGGCGACACAGGAGTTCGTCGTTCCGAGATCGATGCCGATGGTCTTACCCACGAGTTCCCTCTGGACTGTCCGCGTCCCCCTTCGCCACCTTCACGAAGGCCGGTCGAAGCAGCCGCCCTCCCAGAAAATACCCCTTCTGGAAGACCTCCACAACGGCCCCATCCTCGAAGCCCGGGGCGGGCTCGTAGGAGATCGCCTGATGCAGCTCGGGGTCGAAGCGTTGACCGACCGCCTCCTGAACCGCGACGCCCTTTGCGTCGAGCACGCCTTGCAACTGACGGCGAATCAGCTCGACGCCTTCGCGCAGCGTCGTCTCGGGGCCCCCGGCATCGAGCGCGCGATCGAAGCCGTCCAGGGCGGGGAGCAGGGCCTCGAGGAGGCTCGCGGTGGCGTCTTGGGCGGCTTGCTGCCGATCGCGCTCGACGCGCTTCTTGTAGTTTTCGAACTCGGCCCTGCGCCTCAGGAGCTGTTCGCGGAGCTCGTCGCGTTCCTTGCGCAGGGCCTCCAGGGCCTCGCGCGTGACCTGGACGGGGGCCTCGGGCTCGACAGCCTCGAGGCCGCTCGCCGACGCGCCTGCAGGCTCTGCGGCCTCGAGCTCGTCCCTCACGCCGCCGCCGTTGCCCTTGGCGCCGCTCACGTGCGCAGCTCCCGCAGGGCCCGGGAGATCTCGCGCGCGACATGGTCGACGAGCGCCACCACGCGAGCGTACTCCATTCGGGTCGAGCCCACGACGCCGACGCCCCAACGGGACTCGCCGTCGATCGGATAGCTGGCTGCCACGAGCGACGTGTCCCGGAACTCGGGTTCCGGGTTCTCATGACCGATCAGGATGCGCATGCCTTGATCCGAAAGGCACGCGTTGAGGATCTTCACGAGCCGCGTCTTCTCTTCGAAGGTCTTGAACAGGGAGCGCATGCGCGCCATATCCTCGAACTCGGGCTTGTCGAGGATGTGGGAGGCGCCGTCGAGATAGACGCTGCCCTGACCCTCGCCCTCGAAGGCCGGGCACCCGATCGAGACGACCTTCTTCAGCAGCGAGTCGTAGAGGGCCTTGTCCTGGGACATGAGCTCGAGCAGGCGTGCGCGGACGTCGGAGAGCCGCAGCCCGGTGAAGTGCGCGTTCAGGTAGTTGGCGCACTCGCGCAGGTCGTCCTGCGTGAGCTGCTCTTCGACCTCGACGACCTTGTGGGTGATCAGTCCCGAATGGCCCACGATCACCACCAGCACGCGCGGGTGCGGGAGCAGCACGAAGTCGATCTGTCGCAGGCTGGTCTGCGCAATGTCGGGCGCCAGCACGAAGGCCACGTTTCGGGACAGCAGTGACAGCAGGTGGCAGGCGTTCTCGATGACGTCCTGCGGCGAGCCCTCGCTCCGCAACCCGGAGCGGATGGCCGCGGCGTCACTGGCGTGCAGCGGCGGCGTGCCCATCAGGGAGTCGACGTAGTAACGGTAGCCATCGTCGGTCGGCACCCGTCCGGCACTCGTGTGTGGATGATCCAGCAGCCCGAGTCGCTCGAGGTCCGCCATGATGCTTCGGATCGTGGCGGGCGAGAGCGGCCGCCCGAGCAGCCGCGAAAGGCTCTCGGAGCCGACCGGCTCACCGGTCGCGATGTGCGCCTGGATCAGCGACTTGAGGACTTCGCCGCTGCGTTCGTCGAGTGCGGGTGTCATATCTCTTGGATCGGAGAAAATTATAGCAGGTCCGCGCCCTAATCGATCTGGGGGCGTTGCAGCGTTCCCGAATAATCGATGTAGATGCTCTTCCACTCGCTGAACACGTCCAGGGCCTGGATGCAGGCCTCGCGCTGGCCGTTGCCCGTGTTCTTGGTGCCGCCGAAGGGCAGGTGGACCTCCGCGCCGATCGTAGGAGCATTCACGTAGAAGATGCCCGTGTCCATTTCGTTCATGGCCCGAAACGCCTTGTTCACGTCGCGCGTGTAGATGGCCGCGGACAAGCCGTACTCCACGGAGTTGCCGACTTCGATCGCCTCGTCGAGCGAGGCGACCGGGATCAGGCTCACGACCGGGCCGAAGATCTCCTCGCGTGAGAGGCGCATCGCTCCCGTGCAGTCGCCGAAGATCGTGGCTTCGTGGAAGTGGCCGCGGGCGTGGGGAGCGGACGCGAGGCGGCTACCGCCACACAGCAGCTTAGCCCCCTCGTCCTTGCCGATCTTGACGTAGCCCTCGACCCTGGCCAGCTGCGCCTCGCTGATCAGGGGGCCCATCTGGATGCCGGTGGCGAGCCCGTTGCCCACGCGCAGCGCCTTCGCCCGGGCCACGAACGCTTTGGCGAATTCGGCGTACACCGCCTTGTGCAGCACGACGCGGCTGGCGGCCGTGCAGCGCTGGCCGCTCGTCCCGAAGCCGCCCCAGATGGCGCCGTCCACGGCCAGCTCGAGGTCGGCGTCCTCCATCACCATCAGCACGTTCTTGCCGCCCATTTCCAGGTGGCAGTGCTTGAAGAGTCGCGCGGCGGCCTCGGAGACTTTGCGGCCCGTAGCGGTCGAGCCCGTGAAGGAGACCACAGCCACGGCCTCGTGGCTCACGAGCGAAGCCCCCGCCTCGCCGCCGCCCGTCACCATGTTCACGACGCCCGGGGGCAGGCCCGCCTTGTCGAGGACGCGGAGCAGGTTCACGGTCGAGAGCGGCGTGTCGGGCGCGGGTTTGATCACCACCGTGTTGCCCAGTATCAGCGCCGGCATCATCTTCCAGGAGGGAATCGCCATCGGGAAGTTCCAGGGCGTGACGAGGCCCGCGACCCCCACCGGCGAGCGCACCGACATCTGGAACTTGCGGACCAGCTCGGAAGGCGTCGTCTGGCCGAACTGCCGTCGGCCTTCGCCCGCCATGTAGTACGTCATGTCGATGGCTTCCTGGACGTCGCCGAGGGTCTCGGCCAGCACTTTGCCCATTTCCCGCGTCATGTCGCGGGCGAAGTCTTCCTTGCGGCGGCCCAGGATCTCGGCGGCACGGAACAGGATCTCGCCGCGCTTGGGCGCGGGCAGCGCACGCCAGCGGGGCAGCGCCTCCCGCGCCGCGCTCACGGCGCGCGCCACGTCCTCGGGTCCCGAGTCCGCGAAACGGCCGATCAGGTCCGAGCTGTCGGCGGGGTTCCAGTTCTCGAACGTGGCGCCCGAAAGCGCGGGAACGTACTCGCCGGCGATCAGGTTTCCGAAGCTCTCAGCACCCGCCACTTCAGCTCGCGCCCGGCTTGTCCCGCTTCGGGTCGCGGCCGCTCGTCTCGCTGCGGCCCTTGAAGCTGGCGCCCTCGGCGACCACGATGCGCGGCGCACGGATGTCGCCCGTGAGCTGGCCGGTGGCCTGGATCTCGATGCGCGCCGTGGCGGTGCAGTCGCCGGTGATCTCGCCGCTCACCACGACACTCTGTGCCGAGACCGTGGCGCGCACGCGCCCGCCGGGTGCGACGCGCAGCTCGCGTGAGATCCGGACCGCGCCTTCGACCAGGCCCTCGACGAGCACGTCGTCATCGCCCAGCAACTCGCCCTTGAAGACCGCCTTCGGGGCAATCAAGCTGGGCCTGCCGGTCGCCGGAGTCGGAGACGGCGCAGCCCGGGCAGGGGCGGGCGAGGGGACCACGGGCGCGCCGCCTGGCCCATCGGGTTTGGAGTCGGACTTGCCAAATAGGCCCAATCGAAACCTCCTCGTCAGCGGGGCGAAAGCCCGGGAAGACTGGAGCGGGCGACGGGGTTCGAACCCGCGACTCCGAGCTTGGGAAGCTCGTACTCTACCAGCTGAGCTACGCCCGCACGGACACGATCGACAGCGATGATAGCGACCGGGCCTGCGGGGGTCAAGGCTGATCAGCCCGGATCACGCCCAACACCTCGTCGCGGCGGCGCTCCATGTCGGCCTTCGAGAAGGCCTCGAGGTTCAGGCGCAGCAGCGGCTCTGTGTTCGAAGGCCGCACGTTGAAGTGCCAGTCGTCGTAGTCGATCGAAAGGCCGTCGAGTTTCGAAATCCGGGCGTCCTTGAAGCGCCGCTCGAGACGGCCCAGCGTGCCCTCGACATCAGCCAGCTTCGAGTTGATTTCGCCGGAGATGTGGTAGCGCTCGCGCAGCGGGGCCAGGATCTCCGAGAGCCGTCGCCCCTCGCGTCCCAGCAGCTCCAGAATCAGCAGGGCGGGGATCATGCCGTTGTCCGCGAACCAGTTCTCGCGGAAGTAGAAGTGGCCCGAGACCTCGCCCCCGAAGACGGCGTTCTCGTCGCGCATACGCCGCTTGATGAAGGCGTGCCCGACGCGGTGCATCAGCGCCGTCCCCCCGGCCGCGGCGATACGCTCTGGCACGGCCCGCGACCCGCGCACGTCATACACGATCTTGGAACCGGGGAGCTTGTGGCAGAAGGCCTCGCCGAGCAGCGCTGTCACGAAGTCCCCCGGCACGAACTGGCCGGTATCGTCGATGAAGAAGCAGCGGTCGGCGTCGCCATCCCAGGCGATGCCGAGGTCGGCGCTCTCAGCCACGACGCGCTGCATGATTTCGCGGCGGTTTTCTTCGACGAGCGGGTCGGCGGGGTGGTTGGGGAACGTGCCGTCGATGTCGAAGTACATCCGGGTCTGTTTCAGGGGCAGCCGCCTGAGCACGGCCTCGGCGCCGATCGCGCCCATCCCGTTGCCGGTGTCGAGCACGACGCTCAGTGGCCGCAGCTTGGCTTGATCGATGAACGAGAGGCAGTGCCGTGCGTAGTCGTCGCTGACGGCCCGGGAGATAGGAGCGGGCCCGCTGACACGCGGCGTGTCGGCGAACCGCCCGGCCATCAACGCCTCCTTGATCTCCTTGATGCCGGCGTCGCCCGAGAGCGCCAGGGCCCCCTTGCGAACCATCTTGATGCCGTTCCATTCCTTCGGATTGTGAGAAGCCGTGATGATGGCGCCGCCGTCGAGGTCTTCGCGGGCCGCGAAGAAGTACATCATGTCGGTCCCGACCTGGCCGATCTCGAAGACCTGGCAGCCTTCGCTGGAAGCACCGGCGATGAAGGCCGCCGCGAGCTCGGGGGAGGAGCTTCTGGCATCCTGCCCGACGACGATGCGCTTCGCCCCCAGGTAGTCGACGAAGGCGCGGCCGATGCGACGTGCGGTGTCGGCATCGAGCTGGGATGGGTACAGGCCGCGCACGTCGTAGGCCTTGAAGATGCTGGCATTCACTTCCATGCTCACCTCACGTCGTGCGCGAGAACGCGCTGAGCGCCGAACCCTCGCCCAGCACGGCTCCTGCGCCGACCCACGCGTTTGCCCCCACACGGACCGAAGTGCCGAGGAGAGCGCCTTCGACACGTGCGTACGCTTCCACGCAAACGCCGTCCCAGAGCACGCTGTCGAGCACCTGCGCCCCGGCTGCGAGCCGCACGTTGGACACCAGCACGCTGCCCTTGCCAATGCTCGCTCCAGCAGCCACGGAACAGCCCGGCCCGATGTAGAAGGGCCCCTGGCAGGACGCCTCGGGGTCGAGCCTCGCGGTAGCGTCGACGACCCCGCCGCGGGCAGCGCGCCCCGCGAGCGCCACGGGGAAGCGGCCGGCCAGGATATCCCGGTGCACCTGCAGGTACTTCTCCGGGGTCCCGATATCGATCCAATAGCCGCGATGCACGTGGGCCATGACGAGTTCGCCGCGCGCGATCAGCGCCGGGAAGAAGCCACGCTCGATCGAGTGGTTGATGGCGGGCGGGATGAGCGACAGCGCCGCAGTGCTCAGCACGTAGATGCCGGCGTTGACCTGATCGGTTGTGATCTGCGATGGGTCCGGCTTTTCGAGAAAGCGCTTCACCCGGCCGCTGGGTTCCGTCTCGACCAGCCCGAAGGCCGCAGGGTCGGGAACAGGCGTGAGGACCAGGGTCGCCGAGGCTCCGGAGCGGCGATGCAGGCCGACGACCGCCGGAAGATCCACGTCGGTGAGGATGTCTCCGTTGAAGACAACCGTGACCTCGTCCAAGAAGGGAAGGGCGTTGCGAACGGCGCCCCCGGTGCCCAGGGGGTTCTCTTCGACGGCATAGTGAATCGTACGGCCGAGGCCGCTTCCGTCGCCGAAAACCCTCTGCACGCGCTCGGGTTGGTAAGCCACCGAAAACACGAGCTCTCGAACCCCCACCGTGGCCAGAAGGTCGAGCTGGTGCTGCAGTAGCGGCCGGTCGGCGATGGGGACGACCGGCTTGGGGATAAGAAGCGTCAGGGGTCGCAGACGCGTTCCTTCGCCACCGGCCAGGATCACGGCTTTCACTCTTGCCTCATGCGAAGAGGCGATCATAGCACTCGCTTAGAGACCTCGCGAAAGCCTGCGTATCTGACAGACAGGAAACCACTTCCGACGTGCGGCAGGATTGACACCCGCCCCGGCGCTCGTCTATCATCGCGACCTTCATGCGTCCCGAGTTCAGGCTGCGTGAGATCGCCCCGCTCGGCCAGGGCCGTGGCTCCGAGGCCCTGCTGGAAAGGATCCGGACGGGCTCAGCCCGGGTGGGAACCATCGGCCTCGGCTACGTGGGGCTGCCGATCTCGGTCGAGTTCGCGGCCGCAGGGCTCGAGGTCGTGGGCTTCGAGCTGGCCGCGGACAAGGTTGCGGCCGTCAACCGGGGCGAGTCGTACGTGAAGGATGTGGATGCAGCGCGCCTCGCGGAGCTGGTCCAGGCCGGGACGCTGCGGGCCAGCCTCGACTTCGATGCGCTCAGCAGCTGTGATGCCATCGTCATCTGCGTCCCGACGCCACTCAGCAAGACCAAGGATCCTGATCTAACCTTGGTGGTGGACGCGGCCCGCGCCATCGCCGCGCGCTTGCGCGAGGGGCAGCTCGTCGTGCTCGAGAGCACGACCTACCCGGGCACCACCGAGGAACTCATCCTTCCGCTACTGAGCGAGACAGGTCTCGTGGTCGGGGAGTCCTTCTTCCTCGCCTTTTCTCCGGAGCGTGTCGACCCGGGGAACCAGCGCTTCCACACGCGCAACACGCCGAAGATCATCGGGGGCGTGACGCCAGCCTGCACCGCGGTGGCCCGCGCGCTCTACGGCAAGGCGGTCGACACGGTCATCACGGTCTCGACGCCGCGCGCCGCGGAGATGGTAAAACTCCTCGAGAACACCTTTCGCAGCGTGAACATCGGTCTCGTCAACGAAGTAGCGCTGATGTGCGAGCGGCTCGGCATCGACGTTTGGGAAGTGATCGACGCCGCTGCCAGCAAGCCCTTCGGCTTCATGCCGTTTTATCCGGGACCGGGCCTGGGCGGACACTGCATCCCGATCGACCCGTTCTACCTGTCCTGGAAGCTGAAGACGCTCAACTATCGTGCCCGCTTCATCGAGCTGGCCGGCGAGATCAACTCGGAGATGCCGGAACACGTCTGCCGCCTGGTGGCGGACGCCCTGAACCGGCAGCACAAGAGCGTCAACGGCAGCCGCGTGCTGGTGCTGGGCGTCGCCTATAAACGCGACGTCGAGGACGTGCGCGAGTCGCCCGCCGTGGACATCCTCAAGCTGCTCGAGAGCCGGGGCGCCCGCGTCGCGTACAACGATCCCTTCGTCGACAGCCTGGTCCTGGGCGGCAGCACGCTGCGCTCGGCCGAGCTCCACGCCAGCGTGCGCGAGTCGGACGTCGTGGTCATCGTCACGGATCACTCCTCGTATCCCTATCGCGAGATCGTGGAGGGCGCGCGCGTGGTTGTGGACACGCGCAACGCGACGCGCGGCATCGTCTCGGCGAAAATCCTGAAGCTCTGAGTGAGAAGCCGGGCGTGAACCTCCCGAACGCCCTGACGCTGCTTCGCATCTTTCTCGTGCCGCTGCTGGTCGCTCTCCTGCTCACGCGCACGGCCAACGGACTGTTTCTGGGATTGGCCGTCTTCGGAATCGCGGTGCTGACAGACTACCTCGATGGCTATCTCGCCCGGCGGCGCAACCAGGTGACACGCCTGGGGATCCTGCTCGACCCGATCGCCGACAAGCTGCTCACAGCGGCAGCATTCATCGCACTCGTAGAGCTCGACGCGGTCCCGGCCTGGATGGTGGTGATCATCATCGGGCGCGAATTCGCGATCACCGGACTGCGGAACGTGGCCCTGGGTCGAGGCGTGCTGATCCCCGCCTCGACGCTGGGCAAGGGGAAAATGGTGTCGCAGGTGGTGGCGATCTTCCTGCTTCTGTTCGCGACGCGCTGGCCAGCCCTGCGGGGCGTGGCACTCATGGCGCTGTGGGTCGTGGTCGTGATGGCGCTCGTCTCCGCGTTTCAGTATTTCCGGGGTTTCTGGAGGGACGTATTCCGGGCCCCGCAAGCCGGACCGTTGGCGTAGGCAGTCGCAAGAAGACGCGGGGCCCGCTTCGTTCGGCGTGGCGGTTCCCTCCCCCTACGCGGGGAGGGGCAGGGTGGGTGGGTCGATGAATGAAAAGGGCCCGGGGCTTGTCAGCCCGGGCCCTGACCGGTGAGCGGTCTCCCTTTGGCTACTAACGCAGCTCGACCTGGTCGCCGTTCATCACGGCATCCCTGCTATAGATGACCTTGGCGATGGAACTCTTTTCCTGAGCCAGGACGATGGCCAACTCGCCAACCACATTCCGCGGGGTCTGCGCCGAGGGGTACATGATGCGGTAGACCGTGAGCACGTTGCCGGGGGCGAGGCCGGCCTCTGTGCCAATGTCGATCATCACGATGCTGCCCTCGGCAGCGATCGTGGCGTCGCCCGCCTGATCGATGACATAGCCGGAGAGCTTGCCAGAGGCAGGAGTCAGACGGTCGGCGTGGGATCTCTTGAGGACCAGCGGTACGTTGGCCTTCTCGAAGCTCTTCAGGTAGTCGCCTACGTGTATGTCGGCGCAGGCCTGCTCGACGATGATGCTGGCGCTCGTCTCCTGGACGAGGATGACGCGTCCCCAGCCCGTGGGCTCGATCTTGGTGCCGAGGACCTTGCCGGAGACCGGGTGCTTGACAGCGTAGGCGGACTGTTCGAAGAAGAACACGTCGCCCGCCTTGATCCCGGCATTCGTGCCCTTGTTGATGTACAGGATGTCGCGGTCGGCGAAGGCATTCTTGTCGGCCCCGTCCTCGGTGCCGATCACGCGCAGGCTCTGGTCCTCGGGTTGCTGGACGAGGTAGGGCGCGCACTGAATCGTCACCTGCTCGGTCAGGGGCGAGAGGACCGCCCCGGGCTCGCCGACGCCGGCGAGGCCTTCGCCCGGCATGCCTTCTGCTTCATCGGTTCCGGTGGCGCCCGCTTGCCCTGCCTTGTCAGAAACGAGGCTGACGCTCGGTAGCAGGATGGGATCGCCCGGATAGATCCAGTGGGCGTCCTTGATGTACTTGTTCTGGTCCCAGATCTGGGGCCAGAGGTACGGGTTCGCGAGGTAGCGCTTCGAGAGGTCCCAGAGCGTGTCGCCACGCTCCACGATGTAGTAGGTGGCGCCCTCGGGCACGCTGGTGGGATAGGCGTTCTTGGACCAGTGCGGGGCGATGGTGGCCGGCCCGACCT
>CAYTWT010000116.1:0-8070 GCA_964442185.1 uncultured Acidobacteriota bacterium | reverse complement strand
ACGGTGCCGGCCTACTTCAACGACTCGCAGCGCCAGGCGACGAAGGATGCGGGCAAGATCGCGGGGCTGGAGGTGCTGCGGATCGTGAACGAGCCCACGGCTGCGGCGCTCGCGTACGGTCTCGACAAGAAGAAGGACGAGACGATCGCGGTCTACGACTTTGGCGGCGGCACCTTCGACATCTCGGTTCTGGAGGTGGGCGAAGGTGTAGTCGAGGTGAAGGCGACGAATGGCGACACGCACCTGGGCGGCGACAACCTGGACCAGCGGGTGATGGACTGGATCGTCGCGGAATTCAAGAAGGATCAGGGCATCGACCTGTCGAAGGACAAGATGGCTCTGCAGCGACTCAAGGAGGCTGCGGAGAAGGCCAAGTGCGAGTTGTCCACGACCCTCGAGACCGAGATCAACCTGCCCTTCGTCACGGCCGACGCCTCGGGACCGAAGCACCTGGCCCTGAAGCTGACGCGGTCCAGGTTCGAGCAGCTGGCGAGCGATCTCCTCGAGCGCTCGATGGGCCCGGTGCGCCAGTGCCTGAAGGATGCCGGCGTCGAGCCCAAGGACATCGACGAGATCGTCCTGGTCGGCGGTATGACGCGGATGCCGAAGATCCAAGCGCAGGTGAAGGAGTACTTCGGCAAGGAGCCGCACAAGGGCGTCAACCCCGACGAGGTCGTCGCAGTGGGCGCGGCCGTTCAGGCCGGCATTCTCTCCGGCGAGGTCAAGGACGTCCTGTTGCTCGATGTCACCCCGCTCTCGCTCGGCGTCGAGACGCTGGGCGGGGTGTTCACGCGCCTGATCGAGCGCAACACCACGATCCCCACCAAGAAGTCCGAGGTGTTCTCGACCGCGTCCGACTCGCAGCCCTCGGTCGAAATCCACGTTCTGCAGGGGGAGCGCGAGCTGGCACGAGACAACCGTACGCTCGGCAACTTCCAGCTGAGCGGCCTGCCACCCGCGCCGCGCGGCGTGCCACAGGTCGAGGTCACGTTCGACATCGACGCGAACGGGATCCTGAACGTCTCGGCCAAGGACCGGGCCACCGGCAAGAGCCAGGCGATCACGATCACCTCGTCCTCGGGCCTCGGGAAGGACGAAGTCGAGAAGATGGTACGCGACGCGCGGTCGCATTCCGAAGAGGACAAGCGGCGGCGTGAGCTGATCGACGCGAAGAACCAGGCGGACAGCCTCGCCTACAACGTCGAAAAGCTGGTCAAGGAGAACCGCGAGAAGCTCGGCGAGGCCGAGGCGAAGTCGCTCGAGACGGCTGTGGCCGAGGCCCGCAAGATCGCCGAGGGCGACGACCTGGCCGCGATCAAGGCCACCACCGAGAAGCTCGCCGGTCTCTCCCACAAGCTTGCCGAGACGCTCTACAAGCAGACGGCCGAGGCCAGCGCGAGCGGCCCTGGCGGCGACACGGGAGCGTCCGCGGGCGCTCCGGCCCAGGGCGACGTGGTGGATGCCGAGTACACGGTCAAGAACTGAGAGAAGGAGCTATAAGGAGGTGCGTATGGCCATTGTTCGCTGGGAACCCTTCCGTAACCTGGTCTCGCTCCAGGATCGCATGAACCGGATCTTCGACGACGCGGCCCGGGGTGCGCGCCGGCCGGACGAAGACGACGATTGGGCGCTGGGCGGGTCGTGGGCGCCGGCCGTCGACATCTTCGAGAAGGACGGTAACATCGTCCTGAAGGCTGAGCTGCCGGGCGTCGAGGTGAAGGACGTCGACATCCGGGTCGAAAACAACACTCTGAGCCTGCGCGGCGAGCGCAAGCTCGAGAACGAGGTGACGCGCGAGAACTACCACCGCGTGGAGCGTGCCTATGGCACGTTCGCGCGCAGCTTCACGCTGCCGAATGCCGTCGACACCGAGAAGATCAAGGCCGACTTCAAGGACGGGGTGCTGCAGTTGACCCTGCCCAAGCGCGACGAGGCAAAGCCGAAGCAGATCCAGATCAGCACCGCAAAGTGAAGCCGCACAGGGCGTCGCTGGCCAACACGAGGGCGTCCTGGATTCTGGACGACCCGCACGGGTGCCCCTCGGGGCACCCGTGGCCGTATCGGCCCAGAGCCACAACTTTTGACGTATCAATCACGTAAGTATCGAGAGACAATAGGCTTGCTGGAGAGTCACTGACTCCTGGCCAGGGCCGGTTCCGGCACCGGTCTTGCAAGACGTTCCAGAAGCCCTTGGAGGCAAGAGCAGAAATCATGACCACCGCGTCCCGGACGTTGGCTTCGTTGTTCTCGGTCGCGATGGCGGCCATGCTGGTCGGTGCGGTCGTGATGCGCGAAGTGGGGCGCCCCGAAGCCGCGCAGGCCGACAAGGCGCAAAGCGCCTCGGCAGCCGCGCGAGCCGGCGGCGGCCTGACCCTGGACACCTTCCGCGACATCGCCCGGGCCAGGACCAATGCCGTGGTGAACATCAACACTTCCAAGGTCGTGAAGCGCCAACGCAATGATCTGCGCGACTTCTTCGGCGACGACACCATGAACCGCTTCTTCGGCCCGCGTGGCGGCAACGAAGACGGCGGCGACCGCGAGACGCAGCGGGCGCTCGGCTCTGGCTTCATCATCGACAAGGACGGGACGATCCTCACCAACCGCCACGTCATCGAGGGCGCGGACCAGATCAGGGTCACGCTTTCGGATGCCAAGAGCTACGACGCCAAGCTGATCGGGCGGGACCCGCGAACCGACGTAGCGCTGCTGAAGATCGAGCCCAAGGAAGAGCTGACCGTCATCGAACTGGGCGACTCTGACCAGACCGACGTCGGCGAGTGGGTGATGGCGATCGGCAACCCGTTCGGCCTCGGTGGGAATTCCGTGACGGTGGGCGTCGTCTCGTACAAGGGCCGCGCCATTCCGCTCGGCACGCCGGGCACGTCGGTGGACATGATCCAGACGGATGCAGCCATCAACCCCGGCAACTCGGGCGGGCCGCTGCTCAACACCCGAGGCCAGGCGATCGGCATCAATACCTTGATCATCACCCAGGGCGTGCCGCAATCCGCCGGCGTGGGGTTTGCCGTACCCATCAACGTAGCGAAGGAGATCCTGCCGCAGCTGCGCGACAAGGGGAGAGTGGTCCGGGGCTGGCTAGGGATCCAGATCCAACGGCTGACCGACGATCTCGCGAAGAGTTACAAGATAAAGGAAGCCAAAGGCGCGGTGATCAGCGAGGTGACGCCGGGCTCCCCGGCCGAAGCAGCCGGCGTCCGGCCCGACGACGTCGTGGTCGCCGTGGACGGCCGCGGGGTCGAAGACAACAGCGATCTGTCGCGCTACATCGCGAGCAAGGCCCCGGGCACCACCGTGCGCCTCAAGGTCGTGCGCGGCGGCGCAGAGAGGGAAATCCCCGTGACACTCGGAACCTTCCCCGATGCGGATGAGAAGGACGAGACCGAGGAGAGCCAGAAGGCCCAACTCGGGATGAGCCTGCGTGACCTCTCGCCCGAGCTCGCGGAGCGGCTCGACCTGCCCCGGGGCTCGAAGGGTGCCGTGGTCATGAACGTCGAGGCCGGCGAGGCGGCCGAGGAGGCTGGCCTTTCGCGCGGCGACGTCATCGTGAGCGTCAACGGGGTCGCCGTGGACGGCGTCTCCGGCTTCGAGAGTGGGATTGCGAAGGCGAAGGTGGACGGCTTGGCGCGGTTGCGGGTGAGACGCGGCGGCAGCCATTTGTTCCTGATCCTGAAGCTCAAGTGAACGGAGGCTCTCGCAGGAGGCAGAGGCCATGAGGCGCGTGAAGGCCGTGACGGAACGGGAGCGGTACGACCTCCTGCGGGCGATGCTGGAAGATCGCCGGCGCGAGATCCACGACAAGCTCCGCTCGCTGCGCGAGAGCCTGCCGGCCGAGGCCGGCGACGTGCGCGACCTCGAAGAGCAGAGCGTCGACGACTTCGTCCAGGAGGTTGATTTCGCCCTCATGGAGATGAAATCGGAGACCCTGAAGCAGATCGACGAGGCGCTCCGAAGGCTCGAGACCGGCAGTTACGGACACTGCGTCGAGTGCAGCCGGGGGATCGCGGCGGCGCGCCTCAAGGCCCTGCCCTTCGCGAGGCTGTGCCGCGATTGCCAGGAGCGACACGAGGAACGCTCCGCGGCCGAGCGCGAACAACGCACGAGCGACGGCCAGTTCGCCCGGGTGGTTTCATGAGCGACAACAGGGAAGAGCGACCGCCCGATTTCGAATCGGCGGGTCTGCACGACGTGAACCTGGCCGAGATCCCAACCGAGCTCGCGATCCTGCCGCTGCGCGACACGATCCTGTTCCCGCACGCGATCCTGCCGCTCGCGGTGGCTCGGGAGAGCTCCGTCGCGCTCGTGAACGAAGCCGTGAGGGAGCGCCGCGTGATCGGCGTCGTGACCCAGCGCGACCCTGCGGTCGACGATCCGGTCGAAAGCGACCTGTTCCGGATCGGCACGCTGACCCACATCCACAAGATGTTCAAGTTCCCGGACGGCTCGCTGCGTCTGGTGGTCCAGGGAGTGCACCGGTTCCGGGTCACGGGCGTCCTGCAGTACAAGCCGTACGTGAAGGCCAGCATCGAGATCATCAAGGAGAGCATCAAGCCCGAGCAGGAAGTCGAGGTCCGGGCGATCGCGCAGAGCGTTCAGGGCCTGTTCCAGCGCGTGGTGGAGCTCTCCCCGACCCTTTCCGACGAGTTGCAGACGCTGGCGGCGAACATCCAGGAACCCTCGCGCCTCGGCGATTTCGTGGCGGGCAGCCTGCCCAGCCTCAGCACACCCCAGAAGCAAGAGCTGCTGGAGGTGCTCGACGTCCGCGCCCGCCTCGACCGCATCAACAAGATCCTGGTGAAGGACCTCGAAGTGCTCGAGGTCGGCAACAAGATCCAGAGCCAGGTGAAGACCGAGCTTCAGAAGAACCAGCGCGAGTACTACCTGCGCGAGCAGCTGAAGGCGATCCAGAAGGAGCTGGGCGAAGGCGACGACCAGCAGCGCGAGACCTCGGAGCTGCGCGAGAAGATCGAGGCTGCCGGGATGCCGGCGGAAGCGAAGAAGGAAGCACTCCGCGAGCTGGACCGGCTGGCGAAGATGTCTCCCGCCGCGGCCGAGTACACGGTCACGCGAACCTACCTCGACTGGATCGTGGCGCTGCCCTGGAACAAGCGGACCGAGGCCGAGATCGACCTGCCGAAGGCGAAGGAAGTCCTCGACAACGACCACTACGACCTCGAGAAGGTGAAGGAACGCATCCTCGAGTACCTCGCCGTGCGCAAGATGAAGCCCGACATGAAGGGCCCGATCCTGTGCTTCGTCGGCCCGCCCGGCGTCGGCAAGACGAGCCTCGGCAAGTCGATCGCGACCGCGATGGGCCGCAAGTTCCACCGCCTCAGCCTGGGCGGGATGCGCGACGAGGCCGAGATCCGTGGCCATCGCCGCACTTACATCGGGGCGCTGCCCGGCCAGATCATCCAGGGCCTGCGGCGCGCCGAGAGCAAGAACCCGGTCTTCATGCTCGACGAAGTGGACAAGCTCGGCGCCGACTTCCGCGGCGACCCCGCCTCGGCCCTGCTCGAAGTCCTCGACCCCGAGCAGAACAACAGCTTCAAGGACCACTACGTCGATATCCCCTTCGATCTGTCCGAGGTGCTGTTCATCTGCACCGCGAACATCCTCGACCCCGTGCCACCGGCGCTGCGCGACCGCATGGAAGTGATCCGCCTGGCAGGCTACATCGAGGAAGAGAAGCTCCAGATCGCGCGCCGTCACCTGATCCCCCGCCAGCTCGACAACCACGGACTCAAGCCCGAGGAGATCGCCTTCGGCGACGACGCACTGACCAAGCTGATCCGCGAGTACACGCGCGAGGCCGGGCTCCGGAACCTCGAGCGCGAGGTGGCCAGCATCATGCGCAAGGTCGCCCGCAAACGCGTCGAAGGCGTGCTCGAGACGGTGGCGGTGACTCCCGAGAAGGTCGAGGAGTTCCTGGGCGCGCCGTACTTCATGCGCGAGGAGATGGAGGAACGCACCCTCATCCCGGGCGTTGCACTCGGCCTCTCGTGGACGGCCGCCGGCGGCGAGGTGCTCTACATCGAGGCCACCCAGATGTGGGGCCAGAAAGGCCTCACCCTCACCGGCCAGCTCGGCGACGTGATGAAGGAAAGCGCCCAGGCCGCCCTGTCCTGGGTCCGCGCCCACTCGCGCGAGCTTGGCATCGAAGAATCGTTCTTCGAGCGCGTCGACATCCACCTGCACGTTCCCGAAGGTGCGATCCCGAAGGACGGCCCCTCAGCCGGTGTCACGCTCACCACGGCCCTGGTCTCGCTGCTGACGAACCGCCCGGTCCGTCCCCGCCTCGCGATGACGGGCGAGATGACCCTCTCCGGCCGTGTCCTGCCGGTCGGCGGCATCAAGGAGAAGGTCCTGGCGGCTCACCGCCTGGGTGTCAAGGAAGTCCTGATCCCCAAGCGCAACGAGAAGGCCTTCAAGGAAGACATCCCGGAGAACGTCCGGAACGACATCAAGATCCAGCTCGTCGCCTCGATCGAGGAAGTCCTCAACCTCGCGCTCGGGCCGGCAGAACCGCTTGGAACCCGTCACAGCGCGGCGCTGTGGCAACCGAGGATGCCGAACTGACGCAGCCGCGCTAGCGGCGACCCAGCAGCGGGATCTGCGAGCCGCAGCCCTGATAGGGGCGGATCTTGTTGAACGCCTCGGGGTCGATCGAGGGACCTGGCTTCGTGCAGTGCTCGTCGAAGGCCTGCCGCAGCGCGGTCGAAACCTGCTCCTCATCCATCTGCTGAAGGTCCCTGCGCTCGAGCATGAACACGAGCTTGCCGTCCTTGAAGAGGCCCATGCAGGGCGACGAGGGCGGATAGCCGGTCAGGTACGCCCGGGCCCGCTCCACCGCGTCCCGATCGACTCCCGCAAAGACCGTGACGGATCGGTCGGGGATGATCGAGTTCTGCAACGCGAGCATCGCGCCGGGGCGCGCCTGCCCCGCGGCGCAGCCGCAAATCGAGTTGACGATGACGAGCGCGCTCCCGGAGTGGGCCTTCAGGAGTTGATCGACCTGCTCGGGCGTCGTCAGCGGTTCAACCCCCACCGCAGCGAGCTCCTGCCACATGGGGGCGACGGCTTCGGGATCGTAGATCGCTGGTAGAGGCATCCCAGCATTGTAGCCGCAATCCCGAGTTTGTGCTTGCGTTGTCAGGAGAACGAGCGTAGCCTGATAGATCCGTAATACGCTTTTCTGAGTGCTACGCACGCAATCCCGCACCAGGCAGCTCACCAAAGCAATAGGACCCGTCCATAAGGAGATATAGATGAAGAAAGTGCGTCCGCTTCACGACCGCCTGTTGGTACGCCGGATCGAAGAGAAGGAGACGGCCAAGGGCGGAATCATCATCCCCGACTCGGCCAAGGAGAAGCCCCAGGAGGGCAAGGTCCTCGCCGTGGGCAACGGCAAGATCCTGGAGAACGGCACGAAGGTTGCCCTCGACGTCAAGGTCGGCGATCGGATCCTCTTCGGCAAGTACACCGGGAGCGAGATCAAGATCAACGGCGAAGAGGTCCTGATCCTCCGCGAGGACGAGGTTCTGGCCGTGCTGGCGTAGTCGTTCCAAGAACACATTCTCAGGAAGCAGGAAAGAAGATGGCAAAGCAGATCACGTACGGCGACGAGTCTCGGCAGGCGATCCTGCGCGGCGTCAACCGCCTCGCGGATGCGGTCAAGGTGACGCTCGGGCCCAAGGGCCGGAATGTCGTCCTCGACAAGAAGTACGGCTCTCCGCTGATCACCAAGGACGGCGTCACCGTCGCCAAGGAGATCGAGCTCAAGGAGCCGCTCGAGAACATGGGCGCCCAGATGGTGCGCGAGGTCGCCTCGAAGACCTCCGACGTGGCCGGTGACGGCACCACGACGGCCACGGTGCTGGCCCAGGCGATCTACCGCGAAGGCAGCAAGAACGTCACGGCCGGCGCCAACCCGATGGAGCTGAAGCGCGGCATCGAGAAGGCGGTCGCGGCGGTGACCGAGGAGCTGAAGCGGCTCAGCAAGCCGGTCAAGGGCAAGATGATCGCCCAGGTCGGCACGATCTCGGCCAA
>CAYTWT010000115.1:0-6766 GCA_964442185.1 uncultured Acidobacteriota bacterium | reverse complement strand
CGCGAGCGCCACTTGCCCTCGTTGAAGATCGGGATGTCGCAGAAGACGCAGGGCCACGGGCAGCCGCGCGAGGTCTGCATCGTGGTGAAGCGCTCGAGCGAGAGGACGGCCGGGACGTCGAGCGGCATCGACTCCACGAAGTCGAGCTCCAGGCTCTCTCGGTCCGGGAACGGCCACTGGTCGAGATCGCGTGCGAGCGGCCGGTTCGGGTTGTGGCGCAGCTTGCCGCCCGGCTCCTGCCAGGTCACGCCCGCCACGCCGTCGGGATCGTCGAGGTGTTCCAACAGGTCGAGCAACAGCTGTTCACCATCGCCCCGGCACACGAAGTCCACCTCGGGGCACTGGAGCTTCACCAGCTGCGCGCTCAGGCTGACGAAGACGCCGCCCATGGCGAGCTTGACGCTCGCGTCAGCGGCCCGGATCTGGCGTGCCAGGAGCTTGGCGTAGGGGTAGCTGGTCGTCGAGAGAAAGCTGAGCCCCACGAGGTCGGGCTTGACCCGGGCGATTTCGCTCAGGATCACGGCGTCGGGTGTGTCGGGGTTCGCCTGGTCGAACATCACGCACTCGTGGCCGGCGCGCTTCAGCACCGACGAGAGCGACATGATCCCGATCGGCGGGAAGCCCATCACCTGGACGCGCCCGTTCTTGCCCCGCGTCTTCGAGGGGATGGCGTAGAACTGCGGGTCGCGGACGTGGATCAGGAAGACCTTCATGGAGGTTCTGCTTAGGCCGACGGCTCCGTGAACTCGGGGTGGCGACGCCGCTTCGCGAGCGGCGCATCGGCCGTCAGGAACAGGTCGATCATGTGCAGCAGCTTGCCCGCCAGGACGGGCTTGACCAGGCAGAGATCGCTGCCGGCATCCGCACCTTCGGCCATGTCCATGAGGCGGCCCATGGCGGTGAGGAAGACGACCGGGACGTCTTTCGTCTTCGCGTTTTCGCGCAGCCTGCGGCACAGCTCGAACCCCGACATTCCCGGCAGCGCGACGTCGAGGAGAAACAGGTCCCAGGCCGACTGGGTCGATAGCGGCAGCGCGTCCTCGGCGCTCGCGGCGGTTCCGACCTCGTAGCCCTTGCCGATCAGGACCTGGCGCAACGCACCGACGGCGCTGGCGTCGTCGTCCACCACCAAGATCCGCTTCTCGTGGCCGACATTCTCGGAGGATGGCTTTGCCATGAGGGAAACTTCGATGCTACCACGAGCCCGCGATCATCTCCGGCGGCTGCGGATCTGGCGCGCGGCCTCGAGGCGCGCCGCGACGTCTCGCTCCACGCCGCGACCTTCGGGCGAATAGTAGCGCCGGCCCGCGAGACCCGCAGGCAGACACTCCATCGCCGAAACACCCTCGGCTTCGTCGTGGGCGTACTTGTAGCCGGCGCCGTAGCCGAGGTCCTTCATCAGGCCGGTCGGCGCGTTGCGGATCCACAGCGGCACGGGCTCCGCGCGCGTCTCGAGCGCGTCTTTGGCTGCCGCGCCGTAGGCGGTGTAGAGCGCGTTGCTCTTGGGCGCAGCCGCGAGATAGACGACGAGCTGCGCCAGGGCCAGGGCTCCCTCGGGGATGCCGACGAAATGCACGGCCTGTTGTGCCGCCATCGCGATCACCAGCGCCTGCGGGTCGGCCATCCCGACGTCCTCCGAGGCGAAGCGCACCAGCCGCCGCGCCACGTACAGCGGGTCCTCGCCAGCCTCGATCATGCGCGCGAGCCAGTACAGGCCTGCGTCGGCGTCGGAATTGCGGATCGACTTGTGCAACGCGCTGATGACGTTGAAGTGCTCTTCGCCGGCGCGATCGTAGAGCAGGGCCTTGCGCGCGAAGGCCTGCCGCATCGCCGCCAGGTCCACGGCGCGCACGCCGCTGGCATCGGCCGGCGCCGTCGTCACTGCCAGCTCGAGCACGTTGAGCGCGGTGCGCGCATCGCCATCGGCTGCCCGGCCCAGGAACACGAGCGCTTCCTCGGCGACCGCGGGGGAGAGCGAGGCCAAGCCGCGCTCGCGGTCGTCGAGCGCCCGCTTCAGCACTGCGACGAGATCGTCTTCGGAGAGCGGCTTCAGCACCACGACCCGCGATCGCGACAAGAGCGCGGCGTTCACCTCGAACGACGGGTTCTCGGTGGTGGCGCCGATCAGCGCCACTTCGCCGGACTCGACATGGGCGAGCAACGCGTCCTGCTGCGCCTTGTTGTAGCGATGGATCTCGTCGATGAACAGGATCGTGCGCCGGCCGTCGTGGCGGCGGCGCGTCTCGGCCGCGCTCAGCGAGACGCGCAGCTCCTTGACGCCGGAGAGCACCGCCGAGAGCGCCTCGAAGTGCGCCTTGGTGCGGCGCCTGATCGCGTGCGCGAGTGTCGTCTTGCCCGAGCCTGGAGGGCCCCACAGGATCAGCGAGCGCAGCGCGTCGGATTCGATCGCGCGGCGCAGCGGCGTGCCGGCACCCAGCACCTCGTCCTGACCGCGCATCTCGTCGAGCGACTGGGGCCGCATCCGGTCGGCCAGCGGGGCATCGGGCCGCGGCTCGCCCTTGCCGCCGGGTGGTGGCGAGTCGTCGCCGAACAGCGACCCGGAATGTTCGTCGCGCGCGCTCATTGGGAGCGGCGCCTCTGCCGAGCGGCCTCGAACAGCAGCACCGCCGCGGCGGCCGAGACGTTCAGGCTTTCGACCGTGCCCGAGATCGGGATGCGGACGCGGGCGGTGGCGGCTCGGACGACGTCCGGCGGCAGGCCCGCGCCTTCGTTGCCGAGCAGCAGCGCCACGCTCCCGCGCCAGTCGAAGCCGTCGTAGCTCTCCGCTGCATCAGCCGTAGCGGCGATGATCGCTACCTGCCGCGCCTGCAGGTGCTTCAGCGCCTCGTCCAGGCTGAGGCCGCCGAGCACCGGCAGGCGGAACGCGCTGCCCATCGATCCGCGCAAGGCTTTCCAGGAATACGGGTCGGCGCAACCACTCGTCAGGTAGGCGCCGGTGGCGCCGGCCGCCTCGGCGCTGCGCAGCAGCGCGCCCAGGTTGCCGGGGTTCTGGACCGCGACGGCGACCAGGATCAGCGGCGTCCCGGTGTAAAGCCGACTCTCGTCCGCTCGAGGGCGCTCGGCGATCGCGACGAGGCCCTGGCTGGTCTCGGCATCCGACAAGGAGGCCACCAGCGCTTCGTCGAAGAGCCGGACCGGAACGCCGTTCGAGCGCAAGAGCGCCAGCAGCGCGCCGCGCTGTGCTTCGGCCCGGGGCCCGGCGACCGCCTCGCGGATCGCGACACCGGCGCTGAGCGCCTCCTCGATCAGCTTGGGTCCCTCGAGCAGGCATAGTTCCTGGTCCGCGCGCTGCTTGAGCGCCGCGAGCCGCTTGAAGAGGGGGTTGCTCCGGCTTCGGATCACCTCGGCGGGAGGCATCAGGGAGCGTGATATTATCACGCGCCCCGTGCGGAAGCCGCGCGGGGCTTGGGTTTTATACGCTATGGACCATATCAAGAAGCGCCTCGAAGAAGAGTTCAAGACGCTCGACCACGAGCTCAAGATCACGCTGCCGAAGGAGATCCTGAGAGCCCGTGAGCACGGCGACCTGCGCGAGAACGCCGAGTACAAGGCCGCCAAGGAACGTCAGAGCTACCTGCAAGCGCGCCAGGGCCAGATCCACCGGCGGCTCGCGGCGCTCTCGATGATGAACCTCGACAAGATCCCGCATGGCAAGGTGGGGCTCGGCTCCAGCGTGAGCGTGCGCGAGATCTCGACGAGCGAGGAGTTCAAGTACGAGATCGTGACGCCCGAGGAATCGGATCCGCCCTCGGGGCGCATCTCGCCGTCGTCACCGATCGGCAAGTGCCTGCTCGGGCACGAAGCAGGGGACACGGTCGAAGTGAAGGTCCCATCCGGCACGCGCGAGTACGAAATCATCAAGCTCGTCACGATCCACGATCAGGTCGGCGGGTGATCGAGGTCGCCCTCGGGGGCGACCTCGAGGCGGCCCTGCGCGAGCTGCCCAGCGCTCCCGGCGTCGCACAACTGCTGGGCGCCGGCGAGAAGAGCCTGCTGCTGGGTCGCGCCGCCAACCTGCGCCGCTGGGCGGCCAAGAGCCTGGGCGGTGGCAAGCCATCGCGGAAGACCGGCCGGCCCGCCCTCGACCTGCGCGGGATCGCGACGGCCGTCGCGTTCGAACCGACCACGTCCGAGTTCCACCAGCGGCTGGTCTTCGAACGGCGCATGGCGAGGCTCGTGCCGCTCGCGCAGCGGCGCGACCTGAGGCCCGCCGCCTTTCTCCACCTGGACCCCGCCGAACGCTTCCCGCGCCTGACCGTGCGCCCATTCGCCGGTCAGGCCGCCGGGCTTTTCGGCCCGTTTCGGGATCGTCGCGGCGCGGAACGCGCCCGCGACGCGCTGCACAAGCTTGATCCGCTGCGCCCCTGCGACTACAGCTTTGAGCCGGATCCGAAGCTGCCGCTGGGGCTCGGCTGCCTGTTCGCGCAGGTGAGGAGTTGCGCCGCCCCGTGTCTTTCGCGCGTGAGCGAGGACGAGTATCGCGCCCTGGCGCGCGACGTGTCCCGGCGGCTCGCCGAGGACGCGTTTGCCGGGAGCCTTGGCTTCGTCGCCGAAACGGGTCGCGCAGGAGTCGAGTTCTACCCCGTTGTCGAGGGCGCGGTCGTGGAAGAGCAGCGGGTCGTCGCGTCTGCCGGCGAGCCACTCCAGGTGGCGCTGGCGGCACTGCGCTTCAACGGCCCCGAGCCTGCGCGTGACGACACCGCCTGGTTCTCGGCTTGGCTGCATGCGCCGAAGCGAAAGGGCCACTACCTGAGGCTGCGAAGCGGGGAGGAATCCTCGGCTCTGGCGGCACGCGTGCGTGATAAGTTAAGCCCCTCGGTGCACCCTTGAGAGAATACTCGCCGAAGCGAAGGACCGCGCTCGTGTTGACCGGAAGCGGCACCGCCGCGGCCTATCACGCGGGCGTCGTGAAGGCGCTCGACGAGAGCGGCGTCAAGGTCGACCTGATCGTCGGCTCGGGCGCCGGCACGATCGCGGCGGCCTTCAGCGCGATCGCCGGCAGCGCGCGGCTCTATGGCGAGCACGGCTTCTGGGCGGGCGCGCGCTGGCGCTCGTTCTATCGACTTCGGCTGGCGGCGCGAACCGCGACGCTGCTCGTCGCGTCCTCGTATGGGCTGTTTCTCCTGCCGCTGGCGCTCGCCAGCGTGGGCTTCGTCCTGTTCCTGCCCGCCTTGATCGCGGACTTGTTCCTGCCGGGCATCTTCGCGCGCCTGATCGGGCAACTGGCCGGGGTCCCCGCCATCGTGCGCGGGCCGTACCTGGCTGCCTTGACCGTGCCCGTGTTCGCGCTGTGCGTGCTCGCCACGGTCGCCGCCGTGCGCGTGTTCATCCGTGATCGCCGGCGTTTCAGCGAGTCCCTCGAGTCGCTGCTCGAGACCGAACGCGGGCGCGATCGGCTCTCGCGGGCGCTCTGGGAGATCGCGCGTGGCCCGGCGCTCTCGGACGCGCCGCCTGCCGAGGCTGAGCTGGGCAGGCGCTATGTCGCCCTCGCTGCCGAGAACCTGGGCCAGCCCGGCTTCCGCGAGTTGATCCTGCGCGCGGCGGATCTGGAGACGGGCGGTGCGCTCGCCTTCGTGTTGCTTCAGGACGCGCACCGGACCTCGTTCGCGGCCTCGCGCTCACGTGCCGCGCGCTCGCTTGTCGACGGCATGCCCGACGCGATCGACCTGCGCGCACCCGGCAGCGACGGCTTGTTCTTCGATGCGGTGATGACCGGCCTGCTGCCGCCGCTGGTGGCCCCGGTGCGGCGTGTCGCGTTCCCCAAGGGCGGGCTCCACGGCGGCGAGACGCATCGCTTGACCGACGCGACGCTGGTCTCGGGATGCGGCCTCGGTGAGGCCCTCGCGGCCGGAGCCGAGCAGGTCATCGTCGTCTCGCCGACGCCCGAGCAGCCGGCCCCGCCAGCACGCCGTCGTGGCCCGCGTGCGCAGGCCGACGGCGCCCTCGCGCTGCTGGAGCGGCAGGCCGTGGACCGGGACCTCGCCCAGGCCGAGCGCATCAACCGCATGGTCCGGACACTCGGCCACGACACCGCCACCGGCCGCGCGTGGCAGGACCCGGCCACCGGCCGCCTGTACCGTGATTTCGCGCTCTACATCGTGCGCCCCGAGCGCCGTGGCCTGGGGCCCCTCGACTGGGACGGCGCCCGCGACCCGGCGACCGAGGTTCTCGTGACCCCGGAAGATCTGGTCGAGCGCGGCTACAAGGATGCCTATCGGCTCTTCGTCGAGCCGGTCGTCGGGGCCGCGCCCGAGCCGCGGCGCAGCCCGCCCGCGCCAATTCCGGAGCACCAGCCCGTCGGACTCTAGTCCGACTGTCTCTTAGTCCAGCTTATTTTCGTGAGTTGCGACGCAGCGCCACACGCCGCCGCGCTTCAGCCACGTGTCCGTGAAGCGGTATCGGCCAGGCGCGGCACCCCTGGGCTCGCGGAGCGTCGCGGTGTACAGGCCCGTGACGACCGCCGCATCCGCCTGGTAGACGTGCACCTCGATTTCACTGCTGCTCACTGCGGCGATGCTCTCGAAATCGGCCTTGTACGATTCGATGTGCTCCCGCTTTCGGCGCATCGCCCCATCCGCGAGCGTCGCCACGAAGTCGTCGGCGATGATCCGATGCAACACAGACAGGTCATGGGTCGCGTAGACCCCGATCCACTGGTCCTCGAGTGAGCGCAGCGTGCCAGTGATTTCGGCACGGATGGACTCCGGGACGGCGGCGTCGGCTGGGGCGAGGACGGACAGAAGCG
>CAYTWT010000114.1:0-2692 GCA_964442185.1 uncultured Acidobacteriota bacterium | reverse complement strand
TGAGCCTGGTCTCCCTAGTTGAGGGAGTAACACCGGTTTCCTGATCACGGTAGTCGAGGGTCACCCTCGGATATCGAGACCTCGCCATCATCCGCGCGAAGGCGCGCGGCGGCCGTTTTCGTAGGAAGCCCCCCGGGCCGGCTTGACACCAGCCCGAGGGGCTTTTCTCCTTACGTTGCTGAGACGAAAGGAGACTCCTCTTGTACCAGTCCTTGACCCGAGATTCCAGGTTCTTCGATCTCCTCTTGAAGGTCGACCAAGACCTCGCGGCGACGGCGCGGCAGGCCGGGTGTCCGTGCGGAGGAGCACTGCACAGCGCGCGGTACGAGCGTAAGCCGCGGGGCGGCCCTGCGGATCTTGGACCGGAGAGCACGGTTCGGTTCAGCTTCTGCTGTGCGACGGAAGGGTGCCGTCGGAGGGCGACGCCGACGTCCGTCCGCTTCCTGGGACGCAAGGTGTTCTTTGGAGTGCTGGTGCTGCTTGTGTCCGTCATGCGGGATGGTCCGACTCCCGAGCGGCGGGATCGCCTGTGCGAAAGATTCTCAGTGAGCGCGCGCACGGTGAGGCGATGGTGCCGCTTCTGGCGGGAGACGTTCGTGGCAAGCCGCGTGTGGCAATCGGCGCGAGGCCGGTTTGCGACTCCCGTCCGAGAGGGTGCCTTGCCCGGTTCGCTGCTTGGTGCCTTCTCCGAGACGGGTGATCTGGAAAGCAAAGTCCTGTCGGTTCTGCGCCTGGTGTCACCGATCGGCACGAACTCGGGACGAGCTTTCTGAGGATCGTGGCCGACCCGCAGAAGATGCATCTCGAATTCATTCTGCGGCGGCCGTAGCCTCCTCGCGGCGCCTTGCTGATGGCTGGCGCGGGAGGAGGACGGCCATGTCGGACGATGAAGGGCCGCGGTCGCATGAACGCTGGGCGCACCTGCGCTTCGGCGTCGTGGGAGGGCTGCTGGCGTCGCCGCCGGCCCCGGGAGAACTGCAGGCGGAGCTTTTGCGGCTGGCCAAAAAGCCGTGGCGGCATCCGACGACCGGAGAGATCGTGCGCTTCGGGCTGTCCACCGTCGAGCGGTGGTACTACGCGGCGCGAGCTGGCTCGAATCCGGTAGGCGTCCTCCACCGGAAGGTTCGCCAGGACAGCGGTCGGTTCCTGGCGATCACGGACAAGCTGGACCACGCGCTGCGCCGGCAGTACCTGGAGCACCCAGGCTGGAGCTACAAGCTCCACCTCGACAACCTCGCCGTGCAGGCCGGGCGGGACCCCGATCTGGGTGTGCTGCCTTCGTACCCGACCGTTCGGCGTTTCATGGTCGCTCAGGGCTTGCTCCGGCAGCCCAGGAAGCGGGGGCGCCAGGAGCGTGAAGGGGAGGTCCGCGCCCGGGAGCACCTCCTTGGCCGCGAAGTCCGCAGCTACGAAAGCCTGTACGTGAGCGGGCTGTGGCACCTCGACTTCCATCACGGCTCGCTCAAGGTGCTCAGGCCAAAGGGAGAGTGGGTCACCCCGATCCTGCTCGGCATCCTGGACGATCGCTCTCGCTTGGTCTGCCACGCTCAGTGGTATCTCGACGAGACGACCGAGAGCCTGGTCCACGGCCTCGTGCAGGCCATCCTCAAGCGAGGGCTGCCCCGCGCCCTCCTCTCCGACAACGGATCCGCCATGGTCGCGACGGAGACCACTCAGGGGCTGAGCCGCCTGTCCGTCACTCATCAGACGACTCTCCCGTACAGCCCTTACCAGAACGGAAAGCAGGAGTCGTTCTGGAACCCGGTGGAAGGACGCCTTCTCGCCATGCTGGAAGGCCAGAGGGACCTCACTCTCGGCCTACTCAACGAAGCCACCCAGGCTTGGGTGGAGATGGAATACAACCGCGCGGTCCATTCGGAGACTGCGCAGGCCCCGATCACGCGCTGGCTCGATGGCCCCACGGTCGGACGCGAGAGTCCCACGGTGGACCATCTCCGCCTAGCTTTCACCGGCGCCAAGACACGCAGCCAGCGCACAAGCGACGGAACCGCCAGTATCGAAGGGGCCCGCTTCGAGATCCCGTCCCGCTTCCGTCACTTCCGAAAGCTTCACCTCCGCTACGCGAGCTGGGATCTGACCCATGTCTGGCTCGTGGACGAGCACACAGGAGTCGTTCTCTCGCGGCTCTACCCGCTCGACAAGGCCCGCAATGCGGACGGCTTCCGGGGGGTCATCAGGCCGGCCGCACCGGAGGCGCTCCCACAACCTGCCGGCATCGCTCCGCTCCTGCGCAAGCTCATGACCGAATACGCCGTCACCGGGCTGCCGCCCGCTTACATCCCCAAGGAGGAGAAATGACTCACAAGCTCTTGGCCCTCTACGGCCTCAAGTGGAATCCATTCACCCCGGACGTCCCCGTCGAAGCCCTGTGGGCACCGCCCAGCCTCGACCACTTCCGCTGGCGGATGGAACAGCAGGTGCGCGATGGAGGGTTTGCCCTCATCACCGGCGACCCGGGCACGGGCAAGTCTGCCGCCTCGCGTCTCCTCGCACATCACCTCTCCACCCTGCCCGACGTGCAGGTCGGCGTCGTGGAGCGTCCGCAGAGCGGCCTGAGCGACTTCTACCGCGAGATTGGCGCCCTCTTCGGAGTCGTCCTCGCCCCGCACAACCGCTGGGCCGGATTCAAGGCCCTACGCCAGATCTGGCTCGCCCACATGGAGGCCACACG
>CAYTWT010000113.1:0-6989 GCA_964442185.1 uncultured Acidobacteriota bacterium | reverse complement strand
GGTGCGCACTTGTCGCAGCGTTCACAACGTTGCGCTATTACGTCCCGTCCCGGGTGCCAACGCACCAACCCGTACCGCCGACGCCTCCTGACGCTCGACGGGGCGGGCGTCAGCGTGCCGCAGGCGGATTGTCTGGCAGCTGTGCCGGCACGCTTCATGCTGTGCTTTGTGAACGGGCCGAAACTTGCGGCAAGTCGTGCGCGCGCCCGCACCTCAGCCTGCCATAAGCGGCTCGGAAGGAGTTCCTTCTGAAGGGAGTGGTGCAATCCATGACGACGATAGTCGCAGACAAGAAGGCGGACCTCGCTGGGCCCGGGATCGGGAACTACGACGAGCTGGAGAAGATCCTCCCGAAGGGTTACAGCTCCTTGCTGAACCCCAGGGACACCCAGAAGGCGATCTTCGCCCTCAAGAACCACATCGAGGACAGCCTGTTGCGTGAGCTCAACCTGATGATGGTCACGGTGCCGTTGATCGTCGACGTCGAGAGCGGCGTCAACGACTACCTCGACCGCGACGGCTCCCGCACGCCGATCCAGTTCCACATCTCGAACGACTACGACAAGCACCCCGTGGACGCCCAGGTGGTGCAGGCCGCCACCAAGTGGAAGAGGATGGCGCTGCGGCAGTTCGGCATGAAGCGCGGCGAGGGCCTGTGCACCGACATGCGGGCCGTGCGCAAGGACTACTTCCTCGACCACGATCACAGCGTCTACGTGGACCAGTGGGACTGGGAGCAGACGATCTCGGAGGACCAGCGCAACCTCGCGTATCTGACCCGCGTCGTCGAGAAGATCTGGAGGGCGCTAACGGACGCCGAGGCGTTCATCCAGGACCGTTACCCCGCGCTCAAGACGAGGGCATACCCGAACCTGCCCGAGAAGCTGACGTTCATCCACGCCGAAGACTTGCTGGCCCGCTATCCGGACCTGCCGCGCAAGGCGCGCGAGACGGAGATCGTGAAGGAGCTCGGGGCAGTCTTCATCTACGGGATCGGCTGGACGCTGGCCGACGGACACCCCCACGAGCTTCGGGCGCCCGACTACGACGACTGGGTCACCGAGACGCGCTCCCTGGAGGGCCAGGTGCGTCACGGGCTGAACGGCGACATCCTGGTGTGGAACCCGGTGACGCAGCGCCGGCACGAGCTGACCTCCATGGGTATCCGCGTCACCGCCGAAACGCTACGCAAGCAACTCGAGATCACCGGGCAGCTCGACTTCCTGCGCTTCCCGTACCACCAGGCCATCGTCAGGAACGAGATCCCGCTCAGCATCGGCGGGGGCATCGGTCAGTCCCGCACCCAGATGCTGCTCCTGAAGAAGGCGCACCTGGGCGAAGTCACGGTCAGCGTGTGGCCGAAGGTCCTGAAGGAGCTGTGTCACCGCAAGAACATCCACATTCTCGAGTGATGTAGGGCACGCCGGTCGCGAGCCCGAGCCCCGGGCGCTGTCCATGACACGAAAACGTCGCGTCGATTGTTGACCGCGGCGACCGCAGTCCTTAGGCTGTCGTCTTCCGATGGCAAAGAAGGCGGGCGGTCTCGAGGTCTGGAAGTTCGGCGGGGCGTCGGTGACGGATGCCGCCGCCATCCGCCGCGTCGCCGGCCTCGTCTCCGGCCACCGGGGGCCGCTCGTCGTCGTGGTCTCGGCGCTCGGCGGCGTCACCAACCTGCTGCTCGACGGTGCCCTGCGCTCCGCGCGGGGCGATGCCGCCGCCGGGCCCGCCGCCGCCGGGGCGCTCCTCAAGCGCCACCGTGGTCTGATCCTCGCCCTGGTTCGCTCCGCTCGCGAGCGGCGCCGGCTGCTCGGCCTGGCCGCTGTCGCCGCGCGAGAATACGAGGACTTGACCCGCGCGCTCACGGCCCTGCGTTCCGTGCCAGCCCTCGTCAACGATCGGCTCGTCGCGCGAGGCGAGCGGCTCGCCAGTTCGCTGGTCGGGGCCGTGATCGCCCAGTCGCAGCGTCGGACGGCTTGGGTCGATGCGACCTCTTTCGTGGCGACCGATGCGCGCCACGGCAACGCGACGCCGGATCTCACGGCGACGCGGTTGCGAGCCCGCCGTGTGCTGGGTCCGCTGCTGCGGCGCGGCCTGATCCCGATCGTCCCGGGCTTCATCGGCGAAGGGCCCGACGGCCTGCTCACGACGCTGGGCCGCGGCGGTTCCGATCTCACGGCGACGCTGCTCGGCCGCTGTCTCGGCGCACGTCGCGTCGTGCTTTGGAAGGACGTGCCGGGGATCCTCACGGCGGATCCGCGTACGGTGCCCGATGCCCGGCTGATTCCGCAACTCCACCATCGCGAGGCCGCCGAGGTCGCCTACTACGGCGCCAAGGTGCTCCACCCGCGCGCGCTGATTCCGCTCTCCGAAAGCCGCGTCGTGCTCGACGTCCGTTCGTTCCTCGAGCCCACGCGCCCCGGCACCGAGGTCTCGGCCCGGCGCACGCTCGCGGGCTACCCCGTGAAGGCCCTGGCCACGATCGCGGGCCAGGCGCTCGTCACGGTCTCTGGCAGGGGCATGCTGGGCGTGCCCGGCATCGCGGCGCGCACGTTCGGCGCGGTCCATGCCGAGGCGCTCTCGGTGTCGACGATCTTCCAATCCTCGTCGGAAAGCTCGATCGGCTTCACGCTGGCGGGCGGCGAGGCGCACCGGGCGGTGGTGGCGATCAAGCGGGCCTTTCGCGAGGAGCTGCACGCGGGGCTCATCGACACGGTGGCGGCGCGGGAGGGCCTGGCCGTCATCGCCGTGGTGGGCGAGGGCATGGCCGGGACGCCCGGCATCGCGGCGCGCGTCTTCAGGGCCCTCGCCGAGGGAGGCGTCAATGTGATCGCCGTGGCCCAGGGCTCCTCGGAGCGGAACATCTCTTTCGTCGTGGAACAGGCCCGGGCCTCGGATGCGGCACGGCGCATTCACGAGGCCTTCCAGCTCGCCAAGATCGGCGGCGGTCGCTCGCCCGAAGCGCCGCGGCGCGATGTCGTCCTGCTCGGCTTCGGTCGCGTGGGTCGGGCGCTGGCGGACCAGCTCGCCGCGCAAAACGGCGCTGGCCGGCTACGCGTCGTCGGGCTCGTGGACCGCTCCGGCTTCGTCTTCGACCCGAAGGGCCTTTCCCGCCGCCGGCTCCTGCAACTGGCCGAGGGCAAGGATCGCGGCAAGCTGCTCACGGCGCTGGGTGGCCGCCGGGCCGATGCCCGCGCGGCCCTGGTCGAGATCGGCGCGCACGCAGTGTCGCGCCCCGTGCTCGTCGACGTCACTGCCGAGGAGACGGGCGATCTTCTGCTGGCGGCGCTGGACCACGGCTTCGACCTCGTGCTCGCGAACAAGAAGCCGCTGGCCGGCACCGCCCTGAGCCACGCGCGGCTGCTGGACGCCGCGGCACGCGCGAAGCGGCACGTGTTGTTCGAGGCGACGGTCGGCGCCGGCCTTCCGATCCTCGACACGCACCGCAAGCTGGTCGAGAGCGGCGACGCGGTGCGGCGCATCGAAGGCTGCGTCAGCGGCACGCTCGGCTTCGTGCTGTCGGCGCTTTCGCAGGGCCGCTCCTTCTCGGCCGCGGTCCGCGAGGCCGTCGAGCGCGGCTATGCCGAGCCCGATCCGCGCGAAGACCTCTCGGGCCGCGACGCCGCTCGCAAGGGGCTGATCCTGGCGCGCCTCCTGGGCTACCGGGGTGCGCCTCCGGAGCCGGAGGACCTGGTGCCGCCGGGCTTGCGACGCGTGCCACTCCCCGTCTTTCTGGACAGGCTCGGGCGCCTCGACGACGCCTGGCGCGCCCGTGTCGCACGGGCCGCCGCCCGCGGCCGCGTCCTTCGCTACCTCGTCACGGCGACGCGCCGGTCGGTGACGGCACGGTTACTGGCCGTGCCCGCCGCGAGCCCGATCGGCGCGCTGACCGGAACGCGGAACCTGATCTCCTTCACCAGCCGGCGCTACAGCGCGGAGCCGCTCGTGATCACGGGGCCTGGCGCGGGCGCCGACGTCACGGCCGCGGGCCTCCTCAACGACATCCAGTTCCTGGCCCGGGCGCACTGACGAGCATGCCCCGAGGCAGCCAGGCGCTGCTAGCCGCTATCCTGGCCGCGAGCCTTTCTGCCTGCACTACGTCGCCTCCGGCTGCCACACCCCAACGCCTGGCGCGGCTCCTGCCTGGCCTCGGCGCGCCGGAGTTCGTGACCCTCGACGCCGACACGCGGCCCGCGGTGCGACTGGCGTCTGGGGGGAAGAAGTCGTGCGCGGTGGTTGCCGGGCGGGGCTCCGAGCTGGCGTTCGCGATCGGCATGCTCCCCGGGGCCCCCCGCTCGGGCAGCGTCGAGTTCGAGGTGCGCGTCGGCGGCCGCGAGCTGCTCCGCGACAAGCTGCCCGCCTCACGCGTGCGCTGGTGGAACCGCTCGGTTCCCGTCGAGACGACGGGTGAAGCCCAAGTCGAGTTCGAGGCGAGGCTGGTCGGCGCGGAGTCCACGGCAGGGAAACCCGAGCCGTTGCTGGCCCTCGCGGCGCCCCGCGTCATCCCGGCCAGGACGCGGCGGCCTCGCGTGCTGATCTGGATCTCGCAGGACACGCTGCGCGCCGATCATCTCGAGGCGCATGGCTACGGCCGTGAGACAGCTCCCAACTTCGAGCGGCTCGCGAAGACCTGGACCCTCTTCGAGCGCGGTGTGTCGGCCGCGTCCTGGACGCTGCCGAGTCTCGCCTCGCAGATGACCTCGCGCTATCCCTCGTTCCATGGCGCCACCAACCACTTGCTTGGCGCCGACCAGCGCTTTCCAACACTCTTCGAGACCCTGGCGGCCGAGGGGTTCGCGGTGGCGGGCGTGACGGGCAACCCCTTCGTCTCCGCGGAGCATGGCCTCTCGCGTGGCTTCGACTCGCTGGTCTATACCGGCCTGCGCGCCGACGTCGTCTCGCGTCTTGCGGAACACGGCGCCGAGCAATGGGGTGGCGGCGACCTGGCGCTCTTCGTTCACTACATGGATCCGCACAGCCCGTACTATCCGCCGCCGCCGTTCGACCAGCGCTTCGGCGCGAAGTACAGCGGCCGCGTGGACGGCTACAACTACCAGTCCGCCGCTCGGACCGAGGCCGATCGCGAGCACGTGCGGGCGCTCTACGACGGCGAGATCGCGTACACCGACGGCCAGATCGCAGGCTTGCTGGAAGCCCTCGGCCAGAAGCGGCTGGTGGACGGCGCGCTGCTCGCGTACACCGCGGACCACGGCGAGGAGCTATTCGAGCGCGGCGCCTGGGGCCACGCGCACACGCTCCACGAAGAGCTGATCCACGTGCCGTTCGCGCTGCGCGTGCCGGGCGCTTCGGCTCGGCGTGTGGCGCAGCCCGTCTCGCTCGTGGACCTGGCGCCGACCCTGCTCGATGCCTTCGGCATCGCGGCGCCGGCTTCGTACCAGGGCCGCAGCCTGCTCCCGCTGGTCCGCGGCGGCAGGCTGGCTCCGGTGCCGCTGTTCTCGGAGACCGCCCGCAACACGGTGCAGCATCAGGTCGCGGTGCGCGACGGGCGCTGGAAGTACGCCGCCGTGTTCAAGGCCGATGGCGCCGCGCGCAGCCTGGAGCGCGAGCAGCTCTTCGACCTCGACGCGGATCCGGAGGAGAAGTCGCCCGTCGTCCGCGAACTGCTGCCCTTCCGTGCCGAGGCCTTGGGCTTCCTGGCGCGCAGCCGGAGCGCCGGCGCGGTCCCTCGCGAAGCGCCGCTTCGTCCCGAAGACAAGGAGCGGCTGAAGGCCCTGGGCTACGTAAACTGAAGTGTGTCATGAGCTCCCTGGAGGCTCCGGAGCGCCATGCTAGACTGCCTTTCGAAGTGACGACCAGCGGCGAGAAAGTCGAGGCGCTCGCGCAGCAGCCGTTCCTGACGCGGGTGGCCGAGGGCGTTGTCGTCGCCGACGGCGCGATGGGCACGATGCTCTACGCCCGCGGTGTCTTCCTGAACCGCTGCTTCGACGAGCTCAACCTCTCGAACCCGGGCCTCGTGCGTGACGTGCACCGCGAGTACCTGGACGCGGGGGCGGAAGTGCTCGAGACCAACACCTTTGGGGCCCACCGCTTCAAGCTCGGGCCCCACGGGCTCGACGCCCAGGTGCGCAAGATCAACCGCGAAGGCGCGCGCATCGCCCGCGAGGCGGCGGCGGGGCAGGCCCTGGTGGCGGGATCGCTCGGTCCCATCGGCAAGCCCCTTCAACCCATCGGCAGCATCGTCTTCGCGGACGCGGTCGCGGCCTACCGCGAGCAGGCCGAGGGCCTGGCGGAAGGGGGAGTGGATTTCTTCCTCCTCGAGACCATGGCCTCGCTCGATCAGGCGAAGGCGGCGCTGCAGGCCGTGCGCGCGGTCTCCGACCGGCCGGTGGCGGTGTCGCTGACCTTCAACGACGAGGGCGTCACCGCCTATGGCGAGTCGCCGGAGGCGGTGGTGGCCGCGCTGGAGGCCCTCGGGGTGCCCGTCATCGGCGCCAACTGCAGCCAGGGTCCGGCGGCCATGCTGGAAACGGTGAAGCGCATGGCGGCCGCGGTCACCTCCGCGCGCCTCCTGGCCATGCCCAACGCGGGCGCGCCCGCGCTGGTCGACGGCCGCTACGTGTACCTCTGCACTCCCGAGTACATGGCCTCCTACGCCCGGCGCTTCATCGCCGCCGGGGTCTCCATGGTCGGCGGCTGCTGCGGCACCACCCCCGCGCACATCAAGAACCTCGTGCGCTCGGTGCGGATGCTGAAGCCCTCGCGCGAGGAGGTCGAGATCGTCCCCGCCCTGCGCCCCCGCGAGGCTCCGGCCCCCGTGGCCCGCGCGGAGAAGAGCCCCCTCGCCCGCAACCTGGGCAAGAGGTTCGTGGTATCGGTCGAGCTCGACCCGCCGCGGGGCGCCGACCCCGGGGTCGTCCTCGAGCGGGCCCACTACTGCAAGGAGCACGAGGTCGACGCCATCAACGTGGCCGACGGCCCCCGCGCCTCCGCGCGCATGAGCGCGCAGTCGCTCTGCCTGCTCATGCAGCAGA
>CAYTWT010000112.1:0-4820 GCA_964442185.1 uncultured Acidobacteriota bacterium | reverse complement strand
GGCCCCGAGCTGCGGACCTACACACTGCGCAGTTCGCTTCCCGTGACGGCCTCCGAGATCCGGCACGTGCTCGTGCGGCCGACCGACTCCCCCGGCGCAAGCTTCGCGATCGAGTCCGTGCGGCTCGTCTTCCGGAAGGAGCATCTGGCGTCGATCGCATCCGGCCCCTCGTGGCAGGGCCTCTCCGAGGTGTACCGCGAAACCCTGGTCTCGCGCTCACCGGAGACGCTTCGCTTCGCCCTCCGGCTGCCCTCGCACCCATGGCTCGACCTGGCGCTGGGCACGATCGAGGACGGCCCGGTGACGTTCCGGGTAGCCGCGCGACAGGGGACGCGGCAAGAGGTCGTGTTGCTCGAGAAGACCGTGACGCGGCCACACCGTTGGGAGACGACGCCCCTGGATCTGGCGGCGTTCGGAGGACAAGCGGTCGACCTGACGCTCTCGGCCAGTGCTGCGGCGCCCGGCACGCTCGCCTTCTGGGGGGCGCCCACGATGCGCAGTCGTGGAGAGGGCTCTCCTCCTGCGGCAGCGGCGAAGCCGCCACAGGGCGTGATCCTGATCTGGGCCGACACCCTGCGCCGCGATCATCTCTCGGCCTACGGCTACGCACGCCCGACGACGCCCGTGCTCGACCGCCTTGCCCGCGAGGGCACGCTATTCCGCGACGTGGTCGGGCAGGCCTCGTGGACCAAGGTGGCGACTCCGTCCCTGCTGGCGTCGCTCTATCCCACGACGCACGGAGTCAAGGAGTTTGCCGATCGCATCCCGAGTTCGGTCACTACCCTGGCAGAGGTGTATCGGGAGGCCGGCTATGCCACCGTGTCGTACTCGTCGATCCTGTTCACGGGCCGCTTCACGAACCTGCACCAGGGCTTCGAAGAGGTGCACGAGGATGGCTCGCTGCCCGACCGCAAGTCGAACAAGACGGCGCGGGAGTACGTGGACCGCCTGCTTCCCTGGCTGCGGGCGCACAAGGACGTGCCCTTCTTCGTCTTCCTCCACGTAGCCGACCCTCACGATCCCTATCGGCCCTACGCGCCTTACGACACGCTCTGGGCGGAGGCGGCGAAGCGCGAAGGCCACGAGCGCGACGCCAAGCACGTCAAGACGTTCATCGCCGACCCCCTGCTCCGGGAGTTCGGGATGCCCTCGTGGCCCGAGCTGGAAAAAGCGCGCCTCGATCCCAGGGCCTACGTTGCGCAGGACCGCGACTGGTACGACGGCGCGATCCGCGCCATGGACGCCGAGATCGGCCGGCTCGTGGAGGGCCTGCAAGGCATGGGCCTGACCGATCGGACGCTCCTCGTTTTCACCTCCGACCACGGCGAGGAGTTCCTCGATCACGGCCGCATGTTCCACGGGCAGAGCGTCTACGGGGAGCTGACCAACATGTCGCTGATCGTGCGCCAGCCGGGAAGCGTTCCGGCCGGAACGGTTGTGGAGAACACAGTGCAGACGATCGACGTGATGCCGACACTTCTTGCGATGGGCGGCCTGCCTGTTCCGCGCGAGGCCCAGGGCCGGAGCCTCGCCCCGCTGTTCCTGCGGCGAGGCTCGGCGGGCAGCGTACGCGCCGACTCCGGGCCGGCCGGCTGGACCGATCGGCCGGCCCTGTCGGAAAAGGCGCTCATCACGAACGTGGGCGGCCCGCCCCCACGAGGCACCGAATCCGTCGCGATCATCTCCGGCAACTGGAAGCTGATCCACAACACCGGCCGGCCGGAGGGCGATCCCGAGTACGAGCTCTACGACCATCGCCACGACCCGCTCGATCAGACCGACGTTTCGTTGGAACAGCCCGAGGTGGTGCAGCGCCTGGCCCTGGAGCTCCAGGCCTGGAAACAGAAAGCCCAGGCGGTCCGGCTGAAGCCCGACGCGGAAGCGGAGAGCACGATGAGTGCCGATGACCTGGAGCGGCTGCGAAGCCTCGGCTACATTCAGTGAAACCTCGAACGATCAGCTCGGCGGAGGCGGCTAACGTCCCCGGACCCGCCGGGGGACTCCGGCTCCTCAGGGAGGTCAATCATGGATGAGGCGACGCTGGGTACGTTGAAGCAGCTCCTCACCGGGCAGAGAGTCTTGTCACTGGCCGTGCTGGTCGACAACGCGCCGGTCATCGGGATGCTCCCGTTCGCGACCGCCCCCGACTTCGGCGGCGTGATCGTGCACGCCTCCGGGCTGGCCCGGCACACCAAAGGGCTCGGCGAGGGGGCCCCTTTCGAAGTCTTGATCCACGCCGCCGACACCCCCGACGCGGATCCCCTGCAGCTCCCACGGGTCACCCTGCGCGGCCATGTCGGCCTGCTGGCTCGCGGGAGCGACGCCTATGCCGAGGACGAGCGCACTTACCTCGAACGCTTCCCCTCCGCCTCGACCACGATGACGCTCGGCGACTTCCGGCTGTACCGTCTGGCCATCGAGGGCGGCCGGCTGGTGGCGGGCTTCGCCCAGGCTTTCAACCTCTCGCAGGAGACGCTACAGAAGCTCCGCGCCTGAGCCCATGATTACTCCGCACGGCCGGATCGCTCTTGGCTGGCCTGGGCGCGGATGAAACCGCCGACGAGAACACCCGTCACACCGGACGCGATCTCGCCGGCCGTCCACCACCACGGGATCTGCGGCGGCGACGAGAAGAGGAGCCCCAGGCCAAGCGCCGCCAGCAAGCCCGCGAGCGCTCCCGCGTGCGCCATCTCGGCGCGCCGCGCCAGGCGCGCGCAGGTGTGGCCGCCGGCGATGGCGAAGGCGAAGCTGTAGGCGAGGTTGAGCACGTACCAGCCGAGCCCCGGAAGTTTGGGCGGCCCTCCCGGCTGACCGAACACGTCCGGGACCACGACGCTCAACAGCGTGCTCGCGGCCATGACCAGGAAGGCCATGAACACGTAGCCGGCGAGCACGGCGAGAATGCTGCGTCCCAGGGTGGCTACTCGCCGCCGGGCGCGGCCGCCCGGGCCAGCTCGGCCGGGACGAACTCGGCCTTCACAGCCCTCGAGATCATGGCCGGGGGCAACAGGCCCTGGGCCAGCAAGAAGTCGTGGTAGCGCTGGCGATCGAAGCGCTTGCCCAGCGCCATCTCGGTCTCGGCCTTGAGCTGCATCCAGCGCAGGTAGCCATAGAAGTACGACGTGGCCTGGCCCGGCGCCCGGAACGTGTAGCGCTCGACTTCCTGCTGCGCCATCGGCTCGGAGACCACGACCTCTTCCATGAGGAAACGCGTGGCGGCCTCGGGCGTGATGCGCCCGGCCTGGAGATCGGGGTCGAGAAAGGCGCGCGCCGCCCGCAGCAGCCGATGCTGGAGCGCGATCAGTTGTCCGTCGAGGGGTTCGTACGGTTTCGTCTCGGCCTCGGCGTAGAGCGCCCAGCCCTCGATGTTCACGCTGTTCGCGGCGAACAGCGCGCGCGCCGTCGAGACGCCCTTCTCGATGATCGCCGCGAACTGCAGCTCGTGGCCGGGCCGGCCCTCGTGGACGGTGAGCGTCCAGGAGGCCGCGTCGAAGGTGAAGTCGTCGAAGCCCTTCACCTCGCTCTTGCCATCCTTGCCCAGCGTGGGAACGCGCAGCGGCAGTACGAACTCACCCATCTCGCCGGTGTTGCCGACCAGGCGCGGCGGACGCATGTTGGGCGCGGGCACGGCCGCGCTCTCGGCGGCGCTCGCCAGGCGGATGCGCGCGGCGCGACTCGGCAGGCTCACGATGCCCTCGCGCCGGATGATCTCTTCGAGATCGCGCATGCGCTTCTGATAGAGCGGCAGGATCGCGTCCCCGACGATCTGGTTCTTCTTCAGCTCTCGGATCACGTCACGATAGTCGGTGGCCGTGAAGCCCTTCTCGCGAGCCACGAGCGGTGCGAGCGTGCGCATCTCGTTACGGATTTCCAGGAACGCGACCCGGGCCCGATCGGCCAGCGTGTCGGGAGGGATGTCGACGCCGAACTGCTTGAGCGAGAAGGCATACAGCTCAGGGGGCAAGCGGTAGTCTGCGCGGGCCCGGGGCAGGATCTCGGCCTTGACGAAGGCACTGTAGTCGGCGAGCTGCTGCTTGAGGCGGGCGTGAGCTTCTTGATAGCCCGTGAGCTTGTACTTCTCGAAGAGTTCCGCGATGCCGTCGACATAACTCGCGCTGTTCTCGAGGTGCCGTTCGACCTCGCCCCGAAAGGGCCCCGTCAGCTCCGGTTTCGCGAGCGATTCGCGCATGCGCTCCTGGGCGAGCGTCGCGATGGGCGCCGTGCCAGGCTCGATCCCGGCGTACTTTCGGAGCCGCACCAGGGCCGCAGCGCGTCGCGCCGCGGGAACCTGGTCGTCGAGGAGCGCGCGAATTCCCTGGAAGACCGTGAGCGGGACGTCGAAATACGCGACCTCGAGCCTGTCGCTGAGGTCGTGGCCTTCGATGTCGTCCTGGACCGATTGCGCCAGGATCTCGAGATCCTGACGGACGTTCGGATCGATCTCGGCGCCGAGTCGGGCCGTGAGTTTCCCCTGGGCTGCGACGAGGGCGGCACGCAGGCGCGTGCTGAGTCCCGGCTTGAGGTCGAGGACCTCGGTGTCGAGCCCGTCGAGGCCGGCGCGGCCGGCCGCTTCCGGCGCGAAGGCCGCCCTGGCCTGGAGCAGAAGGCGGGCATCTTCATCGCTCTTCGCGATCCAGGCGGGTGCGGTTCGAGCCGGCGGCGGGGCGGGCGCTTGCGCGTGGGCCGTGGGCGTGAGGCCGAGGCTTGCGCAGAGCAAGACGACGTCGAGACGTTGGGTCATCTGAATTTGCTCCTGAGCAAAGGCGTGCGCAGCTACTGTCCAATCCCCTGAATGAACGGGCCCGACTAGAATAGTCCCT
>CAYTWT010000111.1:0-6980 GCA_964442185.1 uncultured Acidobacteriota bacterium | reverse complement strand
ACGCTGGATCTCGACGAGACTGCCCTTCGCAGCGCCATGGGCGTCTCCGCGGGGAAAACCAAGACCGCCGTGATCAACGAAGCGCTGCGGGATTTCGCCCGCCGGCGCTCGCTCCGCCGCCTGCTCGCCTTTGAGGGCGCGCTGCACTGGGACGGCGACCTCGACCGTCTGCGCAAACGGACGCGCAAGCCGCGGTGAGGGTCCTGGTCGACACCTCGGCGTGGGTCGATTTCCTGAATGGCCATCCCTCGAAAGAGCGCGCTACCCTCGCGGCCCTGATTGCGTCCGAGGACGAGATCTACACCTGCGGCGTGATCGTGTCCGAGGTCTTTCAGGGCCTGAAGCGGGACAAGGGTCGCAAGGATCTGGAAGGAGTGTTTCGGAAGCTCGTCTTCCTGGAGCCTTCCGGTGTCGAAGCGTACCTCCGAGCGGCCGACATCTATCGTAGCCTGCGTCGCCTTGGGCACACGGTGCGGTCCACCATCGATTGCCTGATCGCGGTGATCGCCGAGCAGGGCGGCTGCCACGTGCTCGCCCGGGATCGCGACCTGACCACGATCCTGGGGAGCGGCCTGCTCAAGGCCAGGCTTCTGGTCGTCCCCGAGGCGATGTGAACATCGGGCAGCGGCTCGGATCCTACGAGCTCCTCGCCGCGATCGGCGCCGGCGGCATGGGCGAGGTGTTCCGCGCGCGGGACACGAAGCTCGACCGCGATGTCGCGATCAAGGTGCTGCCGCCAGCGTTCACGGCGGATCCAGAACGTCTCGCGCGCTTCGAGCGCGAGGCGAAGCTGCTCGCGTCTCTCAATCACCCGAACATCGCCCACGTCTACGGCTTCGAGAGCGCGAGCCTCGACGACGGGAAGGGCGTCCACTTCCTGGCGATGGAACTCGTCGAGGGCGAGGACCTCTCGGACCGGCTGAAGCTGGGTGCGATCCCACTGGACGAAGCGCTCGCCAGCGCGAAGCAGATCGCCGAGGCGCTGGAAGAAGCCCACGAGCACGGCATCGTCCACCGCGACCTGAAGCCCGCGAACATCAAGCTGACTCCAGACGGCAAGGTGAAGGTGCTGGACTTCGGTCTGGCGAAGGCCTACACGGCCGAGAGCAGCGTGTCCGGGTCCGGGGAGGCGTCCCATTCGCCCACGCTGTCGCGGCACATGACCGAGGCCGGCATGATCCTCGGCACCGCGGCCTACATGTCGCCCGAGCAGGCGCGTGGCAAAGTAGTGGACAAGCGCGCCGACATCTGGGCCTTCGGGGTCGTGCTGTTCGAAATGCTGACGGGGAAGCGGCTCTTCACGGGCGAGACCGCCAGCGACGTGCTGGCCGGAGTGCTCAAGACCGAGATCGATCTCAGGGCGCTGCCGGACGCGACGCCTCGTGACGTCCGGAACCTGCTGAAGCGCTGCCTCGCGCGCGAGCCGAGGAGCCGGCTGCGCGACATGGGCGACGCGCGCATAGCCCTCGAGGAGTCGCTTGCGGGCGAAGCGAACGAGTCGGGCGCGCCAAGCTCTCTCCAGGCCAGACCGGCGAGGCGCGTGAGCTGGGCCCTCGGCGCCCTGGCGGCGGTCTGCGCATCGCTCTTGACCGCCTCGCTCGTCCGCCCCCCCGCCGGCCCCGCGTTCACGCCGCCGGTAGTTCGCTTCCCGCTCGCCAGCGATCCCTCGCTCTACGTCGCGACCGATCTCACGACTCCGTTCGCGATCTCTCCGGACGGCCAGACGGCCGTGTTCACCGGGACCAGGGGCGGAGCGAAGTCCCGCCTGTGGGTCCGCTCCCTCGACAGCCCCGACGCGCGGGAGCTGGAGGACACGGAGGACGCCTCGCAGCCGGCCATCTCGCCGGATGGCAAATGGGTCGCCTTTCTGGTCGAGAACTTCAGCGAGATAAGAAAGGTGCGCCTCAGCGGCGGCGCTTCCACCCGGCTCGGGATGATCGAGCACTTCTCCGCGTCGCTCACCTGGCAGTCCGACGACGAGATCCTGCTGGAGGTGCTCGGCGAGAAGACGGGGATCCACCGGCTGAGCGCAGGCGGAGGCGTGCCCCAGGAGCTCGTCCCGCTCGACGCCAAGGTCGGCGAAACCATGCAGCGGCGGCCGTTCGTGCTGCGGCGCGAACGGATGGTGCTCTACGCGAGCACGACGGCCGATAACCGCACGACCCTCGCGATGCACTCGCTCGCCGATGGCCGACGAGCGAGGCTCGGGATCGAGGGCGTGCAGGCGCTGGGCATGGTGGACGGCCGGCTGGTCTATGCGCGCGAGGACGGCAACCTGATGGCGGTCCCGCTCGACGTCCCTGCGATGCGGGTCACGGGCGCCGCGGTCGAGCTTCGCGAGCGCGTCGCGGCCTCGGGGATCGGCACCCGGGTGGCGCTCTCGGAGGCGGGAACCCTGGTCTACCGCGCCGGGGCGTCCATGTCACGCCTGATGCTGGTCGGTGAGAACGGGCGCTCCGAGCCGCTGGGCACGGAGCTGGGCGACTTCGTGGCGCCGCGTTTCTCGCCGGACGGACGACGCATCGTGGTCGGCCGCGGCGGCGATCGCTGGCGCTTCAGCCGCGGTGTCGCCCGTGACCTCTGGCTCTTCGATCGCGACTCGGGGCAGGCCACCCGCCTGACGCGGACGGGCACGGCCTCGTCGCCGGGGTTTACGCCCGACGGGCAGCGTGTCGTCTACGTCCAGGAAGAGCCTCGGCAGCAACGGGGCGAGGCCTGGACCCTGCCGCTCGACGGCAGCGCCGCGGCGAGCCGCCTGATCGAGGTCGAGGGCTCGCTGGACTCGCCTGTCCTGACGCGGGACGGCCGGTCGCTCGTAGCCGTCCAGAGCATCCCGACGAAGCCGATGCAGCTGGTCCGCGTCTCCCTCGATGACGGCAAGAAGGTCGAGCCTCTGCTCCCGGCGTCGAACCTGGGTCCGATCCGCTGGCCGGGCTGGCCGCGCATCTCTCCCGACGGGCGCCTCCTGGCGTTCACGGACGGCTTCGAGATCTACGTGCGCCCGCTCGACGGCGCGGGGACGCTGCAAGTGACGGACAGCGGGGGTTGGTCCCTGGCGTGGGGGCCGGACAGCCGCCGGCTCTACTTCTGCAGCGGCAATGTCCTCGGCGTCGCCGAGCTCCGAACGACACCCACCCTGGCCGTCGTCGGCCGCCGCAGCGTGTCGCAGCTCGTCTACTCCTGCCAGGATTTCGACATAGCACCCGACGGAAAGGGCTTCGTCGTCGTCGCGCCGGCCTCGGGCCGCTCCGACGTGCTGGTCGCCGCCCACTGGACGGACGAGCTGCGTCGCATCTGGAGTCAGGGCGTTCGAGCCGAGGCCGTGCCGTGATCGCGCGCCGAGGACGCCGATGATCGGACACCGGTTGGGCCCCTACGAGATCACCGCCGCGCTCGGCGCGGGTGGCATGGGCGAGGTGTTTCGCGCGCGGGACACGAAGCTCGATCGCGACGTCGCCATCAAAGCCCCTACTCAGTCACCTGCGCAGTACTGGATGCTTTCGTCGTTGGCCAGACGGGTCAGCCCCGCTTCTTCAAGGGCAGGACGCGAGCCCGGAATCGAGCCGCTTCGATGGTGATGAGGGCGCCCGCCCCCAGCCACTCTGCATGCTGACGGAGCGCAGTCTCGACAAGAGGACCAAGACGCGCGGGGGTCAGGTCGGTGGCTCTCACCTGAATCACGCTCGGACTCGATTCGGTGCTTGCCGCGAGGATGGTGCCGAAGTCGAGGTCGTTCGTGAAGACGACGTAACCCCCGGCCCTTGCATACTCGAGGAGCGTGCGATCCGAGGCGCGAGGATCGCCCACCTGCGACCAATGGACAGCCTGGAAGCCCATCGCGGCCAGAGCCTCCACCCACGAGGGCGAGAGGTTCATGTCGACGAGGAACCTCAAGGTCTGGCGAGCGGCAGCTCGAGCTCCTCGGAGCGCCACGCGGCGTACTCCAGGGCCTGCGGAATGTCTTCCGCCTCGAGGTACGGATACATTCGGAGGATTTCGTCACGCGTGTGCCCCGCGGCAACCAGGCCGACGATCGTGCCGACGGTGACGCGCAGGCCTCTGATGCAGGGCTTGCCGCCCATCACCTCGGGGTCCACCGTGATTCGACTCAGTTCGGGCACAACGCTCCTCAGTTCGGTCATTCTAGCACTCCGACCAAACGCGGCCCCCTTGTGCCACGCTGGCACCAAGCCCCGGCCGGGATCCAGGACGCCGATGACCCGGCGTCCGGGGCTCCGAATGGTCGATGCTTGCGCACGCGCCCGGCGTGTAGAATCTGCCCGATCGTCACCCATCACAGAAGGGGAGTCTCGCTGAGTCTCGCCCCCGGAGTCCGCCTCGGGAACTACGAAGTCTCGGCACCGCTCGGCGCGGGCGGCATGGGCGAGGTGTATCGCGCCGCCGACACGAAGCTCGATCGCGACGTTGCGATCAAGGTGCTGCCCGCAGCGTTCACGGCGGACGCCGAGCGCCTGACGCGCTTCGAGCGCGAGGCGAAGCTGCTCGCGTCACTGAACCACCCGAACATCGCCCATGTGTACGGCTTCGAGAGCGCGAGCCTCGACGACGGGAAGAGCGTCCACTTCCTGGCGATGGAACTCGTCGAGGGCGAGGACCTCTCGGAGCGGCTGAAGCGCGGCGCGATCCCGCTGGACGAAGCGCTCGCCATCGCGAAGCAGATCGCGGAGGGACTCGAGGAAGCCCACGAGCACGGCATCGTGCATCGGGACCTGAAGCCTGCGAACGTGAAGGTCACGGCCGACGGCAAGGTGAAGGTGCTGGACTTCGGCCTGGCCAAGGCCTACGCGGCCGAGAGCGGCGTGTCCGGGTCCGGGGAGGCGTCCCATTCGCCCACGCTGTCGCGCCACATGACCGAGGCCGGCATGATTCTCGGCACTGCGGCCTACATGTCGCCCGAACAGGCGCGTGGTAAGCCGGTCGACAAGCGCGCGGACATCTGGGCGTTCGGGGTCGTGCTCTACGAGATGCTGACGGGGAAGCGGCTCTTCACGGGAGAGACCGCGAGCGACGTGCTGGCCGGGGTGCTCAAGACCGACATCGACCTGGCCGTGCTGCCGGCCCCGACGCCGGCGGGGATCCGCCGCGTGTTGCGCGGGTGCCTCGAACGCAATCCGAAGAACCGGCTGCACGACATCGCCGACGCACGCATCGCGATCGACGAGGCTGCGCTCGCGGGCGAGCCGGAGACCGCGGCACTGCCCGCCGCTCGCCGCGGGCAGGGCTTCCTGCCCTGGGTGATCGCCGTGGCGTCGGTTGCGCTGGCCGTGCTCGCGCTCGTGTCCGGCCGGCCGTGGCTCCGTCCGAGCAGTGGCGCGGCCGAGATCCTCCGCCTGCAGTTGGTCCCGACCCAGGGAGAACGGCTCTCCCTCAACGACGACTGGCGCGGGTTCGCGATCTCGCCCGACGGCTCGAAGATCGTGTACGCCGTCGAGTCCGGCCCGACCTCGGAGCTCCGGCTGCGCTCGCTGGATTCCGACCTCTCGACCGCGATCCCGGGCACGGAGCAGGGAACCACCCCGTTCTTCTCCCCCGATGGTAAGTGGATCGGCTTCGCCGCCGGTCCCAAGCTCAAGAAGGTCGCCCTCGCCGGCGGCGCGCCCGTCACGCTTGCGGATGCGCCTGCCTTCCGCGGCGCCGTGTGGGGCGAGGACGGCTCGATCTACTTCGTGCCGAGCACGTACGTCCCGATCTCGCGGATGCCGGCCGCGGGCGGTGCGGCTCAGCCGATCACCGCGATCCGCACGACCGAGGGTGAAGTACAGCACCGCTGGCCGGAGCTGCTTCCCGGCGGCAAGGTGCTGGTCTACGTGATTGGCCTCGGCGGGGAGTGGGACGAGGCGACGATCGTCGCGGAGCGGCTGGATTCCGGCGAGCGCAAGGTCCTGGTCCGCGGAGGCACGTCTCCCCGCTACCTGCCGACCGGCCAGCTCGTCTACGCGCGGGCCGGGGGGCTCTACGCGGTGACTCTCGACCCGCGCTCGCTTCTGGTCACGGGCCCGCCGGTCGAGGTCGCCCGCAACGTCTTCGCCGGCTCCATGGGCTGGGCTGCGATGGACGTCTCGAGGACGGGCCTGCTCGTGACCGTGTCGGGGGACAGCGTCGCAGGCGCGTCGGTCCTGTCGTGGGTCGACCGCGAAGGACGCGGCGAGCCGCTGAAGCTCCCCGCCGCGAGCCATTACAACGTCGTCCTCTCGCCGGCGGGAGACCGTGCCGTGCTCAGCATCGGCAACCAGGTTTCGGTCCTGGATCTCGCGAGGCTCTCGATCAGCCAGTTGACCCTCGCTGGACGGGCCGAGTACGCGACCTGGGCTCGGGACGGGCGCCGGATCTTGTTCGGCTACGAGCACGAGAAGCACTACCAGATCTATTCGAAGGCCGCCGACGACACGGGCGAGCCGGAGCTCGTGGTTTCTTCGGATGATGCGTCGGAAGACCCCCTCGCCGTCTCCACGGACGGATCACGCCTGCTCGCGTTTCGATCCCCCATCAACGGCAAGAGAGCCTTGCTGGTCCACGACCTGAGCCGTCCGCGGAGCGAGCCTTTGGTGATCTTCCAGTCTTCCAACATGAACTGGGGTTGGTCGGACTTCTCGCCGGACGGCCGCTTCGTCGTGTATCAGAGCGAGGAATCGGGGCGTCCCGAGATCTACGTTCGCCCCGCGAGCGGCGAGGACCGCAGGTGGCAGGTCTCGAACGGCGGGGGTACGGCTCCCGTGTGGTCCGCGGCAGGCGACGAGATCTTCTTCCTCTCCAGGCCGAAGCTCATGGCCGCTAAGGTCCGCACCAGCGGCGGCGAGCCCGTCGTCGGTGAGCCTCGGGTCCTGTTCGCGAACCGCCGGGTGCTCGCCTTCGACGCCACGCGCGACGGAAGGCGGTTCCTGATCGCGGAGGATCCGAGCCCCGGAGCGCAGCCGAGGCTCGACGTCGTCGTCCACTGGTTCGACGCGGTCGAGCGCAAG
>CAYTWT010000110.1:0-2072 GCA_964442185.1 uncultured Acidobacteriota bacterium | reverse complement strand
CAGGCGCACGCTATCCGAGTGTCGCCTTCCGCCCAGGCGGCGACGCAGTCGCGCCGCGAGGCCCCAGGCCTCGTCGTGACCCATCTGCGCGTTTCGCTCCAGCGTGAGTTTCAGCTCGGCCTGGAGGGATCGCCCGTTCTCACGGGCGCGCCTCTTCAAGCGGCTCACGACCTCGGTAGAGATATCACGCACCAGAACTTGCGCCATGGCCGCCTCCTCACGCTAGCAGAATGCTAGCACGGACACCGCTCCGCCTAGCGCAGACCCTCCGCCACGTAGAGCGTCGAGGTATCGTCGCGGAAGGTGTACGCGTAGCTCCGGCCGTCGGGGGCGATCACGATCGTGCTGACGAGTGCGCCGGGGCCGCTGCCCTCGCGGTTCAGCTCCCGCCACAGTTCCCGTGTGCCTCGCGAGAGATCGACACGGAAGATCCTGCGATTGCCGTCGCCGACGTACAGGAACCGGCCGTCGGCGCTGAAGCGCATCGGCACGTCGTCGAGCGCTGTGCCCGCGGCAATCCGAGGCTCGCCGCCAGCCGTGGGATACAGCCGGATTTCCCGCTCCCACACTCCCGCCACCCAGGCGCCGTCGGCCGTCACCGGGACCAAGAAGCCCGTGACGGCTCCCTCGGGTGTCAAGGCCTTCGGCTCGGCGGCCGCGAAGTCCTGGATGTAGAGCCGCGGGAACTGGCCCTCCTCGTTCGCGGACAGCACCACGCCCTTGCCGTCGGGCAGGAAAGCGCCGCCATGGATCTGGAAGAGCTTTCCCCTCGGCAGCGTTCGCGGCTGCCCCGGCCCGGTCGGCAACAGGACGGCCTGCATCGGGAGCGTCATGCTGAGCACCAGGGCGTGTTTGCCGTCCGGCGAGAGGCCGAGGGCTGACCCCTTCCCCAGACGCACCGGCGGCGAGGCGTCCATGCCTCGGATGTACGTGGTGTACTCCGAGCCGCCACCCTCGCCCTGCTCCGAAAACAAGAGCGTGCGGCCGTCGAGAGAGACGTCGCTGGCGACCCCGTAGTCGAGCCACGAGAGCTCGCGCTCCTTCGTCTCGCCCGGCGCCAGGCCGTAGAGCAGTGGCCGCCGCTTTTGGACCGCCAGCAGCACGCGCCCGTCGGGTGCGATGTCGTGCAGCGCCAAACTGCCCGGACCCCGGAAGACGGGTCGCTCCTTGCCGTCCAGCGTCACCGCCCACAGGCTGTTCTCGGCGCCGGAGCGCGTGGCGGTGAACCAGACCTCGCGGCCGTCTGGGGACCACGCGAGACCGCGAATGTCCGCCCAGTTCGCGGACAGGGTCGTCTTCTTGCCCTGCGTGTCGACGACCGCGATGTCGCCACGGAAGTCGCCGAAAAAGGGATGATCGCTGAACGCCACGCGAGATCCGTCGGGTGAGACGCGAACGTGCCGCATCGAGATCGATTCGTACAGCGCCTTTCCGAGGGGGAACTCGAGACGCAGGCGCGCGCCCACCACGCGCAGCGCTGCGACCGACAGCCCGTCGGGGCCGAAGTCCGCTCCCGCCACGTTCTCGACGACGTCGCGAGGCGCGCCGCCGCCCATGGGCACCTGGGCCAGCGTCACGGAGTTGCCTTGCGGGCGCCCGATCAGGAGGTCGCCGGCCCGCGAGACACCGCCGAGCCGGACCGCCTGTAGGCCGAGGCGGCGAGACTCGGGGCTGCCTGCTTGGGTGACGTAAACGTCGGGCGGAGATCCAGGCCAGAGGGCCTGATACACGATCGTCTTCCCGTCGGGAGCGAAGCGAGCTTCGTTGACCAGGCCGTTCTGGAACGTGATGGGCTTGAAACTGGCGACGCTCGCTCCGCCCTCGCCCTTTCCTGCCAGGTAGCCCACCAGCGCGCCGCCGAGCGCGAGCCCGGCGAGGAGCGCCGCTCGCCGCCAGCGCAGCGATCTGCTGCCCGCGCCAGCGATCGCCGAGTGCGCCGAAGAGCCAGAGAGCTGCTCCAGGTCGAAAGCGATGTCGCGGGCCGACTGGAAGCGCTCCTCGGGGCTCTTCTCCAGGCAGTGGGAGACGATGCGCTCGAGCGCCGGAGGCAGGTGGCGGTTCGTTTCCGTCAG
>CAYTWT010000109.1:0-4289 GCA_964442185.1 uncultured Acidobacteriota bacterium | reverse complement strand
GTCACTCGGCCAGCGTCGCCATGAAGCCGGCCTGCACGTCCGCGAAGTCGCGGAAGCCAGCCAGGATCCAGGCCTTCAGCGTTTCAGGTTTCTCGGTTCCCGAGTAGAAGCGCAGGGCTTTGTTGACGCCCTTCACGGCTGCGTCGAAATGATCGGCCTCGACGCTGGTGTGGATGCGGATCCAGTAATACGCGTTGTGCTGGTCGTCCAGGATCTGCACCTTCATCTCCTCGAGAGCCTTCACGAGGTCGGGCCGCTTCGCGCGTAGCGCCTCGTCGATGATCGTGAACTCCTGATCGGCGAGGACCTCGCTGCCGGTGTGGAAGCCCATACCCGAGAACAGCCTGCGGTCCTCGAGTCGCGCGGCGAGGCCATAGCCCTCGGACACGCGCGCCATCGCGTCGGTGGTGGCGCGGTTGATCCGGATCACGTCGTTCAGCTGATCCGGCGTGTAGCCGAAGACGCGGCCGAAACCCTTGAGCGTCGCCTGGGCCAGGGTGCGGTGCGTGTCGCGCCACGGGGTCTGGCGGTCGTCGAATTCGTCAACCGCCGCGTGGAAGAAGTCGGCCGCGACCTCGGAGGCGCGGTCGGCCAGGATCTTGACGGGCTCGTCGGCGTCACGGAACAGACCCTGGCGCGCGGCGACTTCGCCGGACAAATTCGCGAGCCCCGGGCCGAAGGCCGAGTTGAACTGGATGTAGCGGCCGAGCACGCAGAGCAGCAGCCGCGGATCGTTGGCTGCCTTTTCGACAGCGGCGCGCAGCGCGTCGTTGCCGTGGTGGGTCGCGAGAACGGGGTCGAGGTCCTGTCGCGTGATCTGAGCGTAGGCCACCTTTTCCTCGCGCAGCCGATGTTACCACTCGCTCCCGGCCGCGTCCTTGACAACCCCCGGGGTGGTTGCTACAAGTCACAGCAGCCTTTGGAGATTTCTAGAATTTCATGAGCCGGCTCGGAGACTTCGTGAGCAAGGGCGTGCGCCTCATCGTCAGCGACGAGGAGGGGGCTGTTTCCGCCCCGGACCTCGAGGAAGACGCGGCCCAGGCCCCGCCGCCCCAGCGTCAGGCCCCGCCACGGGCGCTTCGCGAACGCGAGATTCCGGCCCAGGCCTTCCAGGAGCCGCCGCCTCGCAAGGTGGTCCGCTCCGAGGTGCCCGCGACCGTGGCCGATTTCGCCCTGGTCTACAAGGAAGCGGGCATCCTGCTGCCGCCCCACGGCTACGGTATCGAGAAGGTCGCGGAGATGCTAGAGAACAAGCGTCTGGCGCCGCTCGCACCCGAGCTCAAGGCCACGGCCGTGATGGCGGCGCTGGAGGCCGCAGGAGTCGCGATCCGGGACGTGATCCAGGATGCCGTGGTCCGCGACCGAGCACTCGACGCCTTCGAGGCCGCGAAGCAGCGCGAGGCCAAGGACGCGCGCACTAGCAACGAAAAGCGCATCGCCGAGCTCACGGCCGAGATGGACAGCCTGCTGAAGAAGATCGGCGCGGAGATCGAGAACCTGAAGCGGACCTCGTCGGAATCGGAGCAGGCGTTCCTCGAGTTGCAGGCGCGCAAGCGCCAGGAAGAGGACCGCCTCCACAAGGTGATCTCCCACTTCGTCGAGGGCGCCGACAATCCGGTGACCAAGGCGTAGCGGCTCAAGAGCCGAAGGAGTCGAAGTCATGGCGCGACAGCTCACCCCGTTCGGTCGAATCCTCATTCTGCTCTCGGGCCTCGCCCTGATCGGCTACGGCCTGCACAGGTACGGGGTCCTGGGCAAGCTAACGCAGCTGGTGGCCCCCGACAAGAAGGCCGAGGGCATGGTCTCCAAGGACGACTTCACCTCGCTGCCCGCCGGCAGCACAACACCGGCGGCGGCGGCGACCAAGCCTGTCGGAACGGGCTCGCGCCTGGACCGCCCACTGCGCGTCGCGATCGTGACCTGGGGGGGCTACGCCGGCGGCATCTACGCGAACGACGGCTTCGCGCCGAACAAGAACAGCGTCTTCTTCAAGGACTTCGGCGTCGAGGTCGAGCTGCTCGTGATCGACGATTTCGAGAAGTCGCGCGACGCCTTTCGCGCCGGCGGCGATCGTGGCGGCGTCGACATCATGTGGTCCACGGTGGACGCCTATGCGCTCGAGTACGGCGGTCTGCAAAAGCTGGCGCCGAGGGCGTTCCTGCAGTACGACTGGAGCCGCGGCGGCGACGCGATCGTCGTGGACAACCAGATCAAGAGCGTCGCGGACCTGCGCGGCAAGCGCCTCGCCTGCGCCGAAGCGACCCCGTCCCACTATTTCGCGCTCTTCGTGTTGACGCAGGGCGGGCTCACGAACCGCGACGTGAACTGGGTGTTCACGACCTCGGCCGTCGAAGCCGCCAACGTCTTCAAGGCCAGCAAGGTCGACGCGGCGGTCTCCTGGTCGCCCGACGTGTACATGGCGGCCAAGGAGCGCGGCCACATCCTGGCCTCGACGCGCGAGGCCTCGAACCTGATCGCCGACATCTTCGTCGCCCGCGGCGACTTCATCGAGCAGCACCCCGAGGACCTGCGCCGCTTCACGGCGGGCTGGCTGAAGGGCGTCGAGCTCGCGAACGCAAACCCCGACAGGACTGCGCTGCTGCTCGCCAAGAGCTTCTCGGGGATCGGCCTCGAGGATGCGAAGGGCATGCTGGAGGACGTGAAGCTGCCGAGCTACGCGGAGAACCGGGCCTTCTTCGGCGGCCAGGGCGGCGCGGCGCTGGTCAGCTACCAGAGCATCTACAAGACGGCCCAGGGCATCTGGCGCAAGATCGGCAAGATCAACGAGGTCTTCGAGCCCTATCAGACGGTGGACACGCGCTTCCTCGAGGGCGCTGCCGAATTCTTCAGCACTGAGGCGCCCGCGAAGCCCGAGTTCGAGTTCAAGACCCCACCCAAGGCCGCCGCGGCGCCGATCCTGACCAAGACCGTCTCGATCTATTTTCCTTCCGGATCGTCGACACTCGACGAGAACGCGAAGGCCGTGCTCGAGACCCAGGTCCTGGAGTTGGCCGCGACGTTCGGCAGCGCCTACCTGCGCATCGGCGGCAACACCGACAACGTCGGCAGCCGCGACACCAACATGCGCCTCTCGCGGCAACGCGCCGAGGCGGTGACGCAGTTCCTGGTGTCGAAGGGCTTCGATCGCAACAAGTTCGACGTGGTGGGCAACGGCCCCGACAAGCCCGTCGCCTCGAACGACAGCGACGAGGGACGCGCGAAGAACCGCCGCACCGACTTCGAAGTCATCCCGCGTTAGCCTGAAATGGAGGTGCGTGCCGCCCTCACGAACCGTAAGGCCCGCGGCCTCGCGCTGGGGGGGCTCGTCACGTTCTTCGGGACCTGGTGCCTGCTCTCCTACGGCGGTCTCGTGCCCACGATCATCCTGCCCTCGCCGACCGACGTGGTGAAGGCCTTCCCGGTGCTCCACTTCGAGGAGGCCCTGGTGCGCAGCGCGCTCGCCAGCCTGTACCGCGTGTCGATGGGCTTTTTGCTCTCGGCGCTCGTGGCGATCCCGCTCGGCCTGCTGATGGGCACCTTCCCCGCCATCAAATATTTCTGCTCCCCGATCCTCGACCCGCTGCGATTCCTGCCGATCTCCGCCCTGGTGCCGCTGTTCATCGTCTGGTTCGGCATCGGCATCGAATCGAAAATGGCGCTCGTCGTGTTCACCGTATTCTTCATCGTCTATTTCGCCGCTCATTCCGGCGTTCGCGCGCTCGACGCCAAGCTGGTGCAGATGGCGCAGATCATGGGCGCCAACGAGCGGCAGGTGGCGCGCCATATCGTGCTGCCGAGCGCGGTCCCCTACATCTTCACCGGTTTCCGCATCGCCATGCCGTACGCCATCGGCGGTGCGGTCATCGCCGAGCTGCTGTCGGCCAATCGCGGCCTCGGCTACCTGATCCAGCTCAAGGCGATGGACTTCGACACGACCGGCGTGTTCGTCGCCCTGGTCGCGACGGCGTGCGTCTCGATCGGCGGCAACTGGTGCGTCAACGCCGTCGAGGCGCGGCTCCTGCGCTGGCGGCCGCCGGCCGACGTCGCGTTGCAGGCGGCGGCGGGCGGCTGACCATGGCCGGGCGCCCGCTCCTCGAAGTCCGCGACCTCGGCAAGCGCTTTCCGCCGCGGTCGGGACGCGATCCGTCGTCGTGGGTCATCCAGGGTCTCAGCTTTTCGGTCGACGAGGGCGAGTTCCTGACCATCGTCGGACCCTCGGGCGCCGGCAAGACGACGCTGCTCAACATGATCGCCCAGATCGACGTCGCGAGCGCGGGCGAGATCCGCTT
>CAYTWT010000108.1:0-8027 GCA_964442185.1 uncultured Acidobacteriota bacterium | reverse complement strand
CGGACGGGCAACGGGGACCTCTACGTCCGGCCCGCCAGCGGTGGGGCGAAGGAGGAGCGGCTCTGGGATGGCGACGAGGTCGATGTGCCGCAGGACTGGTCGCCGGACGGCTCCTCCATCGCGTTCAGCCGCGGAACCGGGAAGAGCGACCTCTGGATCCTGCCGCTCTCCGGAGACCGCAAGCCCTTCCCGCTGGTCCAGGGCCCCGCCGACGACGGCTACGGACGCTTCTCTCCCGACGGGAAGTGGCTCGCGTACCTCTCCAACGAGTCCGGGCGTTTCGAGATGTACGCGACGCGTTTTCCCAGCGGCGAGGGCAAGTGGCAGCTCTCGACGAGGGGCGCGGACTGGCTGGTCGGGTGGAAGAAGGACGGCACCGAGATCTATTACATGAGCCTCGAAGGCCGGCTGATGGCGACACGCGTGACCCTTGGCGACGACGTGGTGGCCGAGCCGGCGCAGGAGCTCTTCCCGGTCCCGTCGTACTTCACGTGGGCCGCTTCGCGCAACGGGGACCGCTTCGTCATCGGCCGCCCCGACGCGCCGGCGACGAGCGTTCCGATCACGCTGGTGGTGAACTGGCTGTCTTCGCGCTGAGTGGCCGACACGATTACAGAAACGTCTTCCGACGGAGCGGGAGCGGCTGACTCAATACTTCAAGCACCGGCCTCCGGACTACGCGCCGATGTACGCACAGCGGAGCCGGCGCGTGAAGACGGACAAGCGTGACGCGCTTGCCCTGGTTGAGGCGAGCAAGCTCGGGGCGTACCGCCCGGCGCACCGGACCTCCGACGAGCAACGGCACGTGCGGGCGCTGCTCCCGGACTGTCTCTGGGCCCGAGCTTCCCCAGCTCCACGGGATGTGTAAGATCTGACCGGCGTCTGAACCGAGCGCCCGAACAGCCGGGGTTCTCCACATCGATTCATCGAAGGTGAGCAGGTGACAGCGACCGATCTCGTCGATCAGTTGGCCGCGCACAAGACACTCGGCTCGGCGCCGCGCGAGGAACTCGCCTGGCTCGTCTCACATGGGGCCCTGCGGCATCTCGATGAGGGCGACATTCTGAGCGCGAGGGGCTCGCCCGTGGAGGGGCTCTTCGTCATGCTGACCGGGCACGTCGCCATCTTCGTCGACCGTGGCGCCGGGCGGCACAAGGTGATGGAGTGGTGGGCCGGGGACGTCACGGGCCTGCTGCCGTTCTCCCGGATGGTCGGTCCCCCGGGGAACAGCGTCGCCCTGGAACCCACCGTGATTCTGGCCCTCCATCGCGACCAGCTCCCGGCGATGATTCGCGACTGTCATCAGATCACGTCGATCCTCGTGCACAGCATGCTCGATCGAGCACGGCTCTTCACGTCGAGCGACCTGCACGACGAAAAGATGGTTTCGCTCGGGAAGCTGTCGGCTGGACTGGCCCACGAGCTGAACAACCCTGTGGCCGCGATCGAACGCAGCGCGGCGCTGCTCGAGCACCGGCTCGAGGACGCCGAGCAGGCGAGTCGCGAGCTGGGCGCCTCCACGTTGACGGACGGCCAGCTCGCCGCCATCGACGCGCTGCGGGCGTCCTGCCTCGCCACGTCTGCACAGGGCGTGCGGTCTCCGATTCAGGAGGCCGAACGCGAGGCCGCCATCGCCGACTGGCTTGCCGCGCACGGCCTCGACGCCGCCATCGCGGAACCGCTGGCCGAAACCGCGGTGACGCTCGATGCGCTCGATCGCATCGCCGAGGCGGTGAGCGGACCGCCACTCGCCACGGTGCTCCGGTGGGCAGCCGCCGGGTGTTCGGTTCGTGGGCTGGCCTCCGAGATTCAGGAGGCCGCGATGCGGATCTCCGGACTGGTCCAGGCCATCAAGGGATTCACACACATGGATCAGGCCGCCGTGGCCGAGCCCGTGGACCTGGCATCGCATCTGGGCAACACGGCCACCGTACTCAAGTCGAAGGCGCGGGCGAAATCGATCGCCGTGGCGGTGCACGTGGCGCCCGGCCTGCCGCGCGTGCGCGGCTTCGTCGGCGAGCTCAACCAGGTGTGGGCGAATCTCATCGACAATGCCCTCGACGCCGTGGCTGAGGCCGGTCGCGTCGAGGTGACCGCGACCCTCGAGCGGCAGCGTGTCGTCGTGCGCGTGATCGACAATGGCCCTGGCATCCCGGCCGAGATCCGCGGGCGCATCTTCGAGCCGTTCTTCACCACCAAGCCGGTCGGCCAGGGCACCGGCCTTGGGCTCGACATCGTCCGGCGCCTGGTCGTCCACAACGCTGGCGAGATCGACGTCGAGTCGTGCCCGGGGCGCACCGAGTTCCGGGTCTTTCTGCCGATCGCGGAGCTGGACGAGGCCGGAGGACGGCCGTGAACAAGCCCGTCCTGCTCGTCGTGGACGACGATGCGCAGGTGCTCGCGGCGGTGCGGCGCGATCTCCGCGCGCGATACCGCGAGTCGTACACGGTCGTCAGCGCGTCGTCGGGCGAGGAGGCGCTCGCCACGATCCGCGAACTGAAGGCCCGCGGCGACTCGCTGGCCCTCGTGATCAGCGACCAGCGAATGCCCGGCATCCAGGGCGCCGAAGTGCTGGCCCGATCCCGCGAGGTGTATCCGCTGGCGCGCCGCGTGTTGCTGACGGCCTACTCGGACATCGACGCGGCCATCAAGGCCATCAACGAGGCGCATCTCGATCACTACCTCTCGAAGCCGTGGGATCCGCCCGAGGAACGTCTCTTTCCAGCGGTGGACGATCTGCTCGACGCGTGGCAGGCCGAATACCTCCCCGAGGCGAAGGGCCTGAGGCTGGTCGGTCACCAGTGGTCGCCTCGGTCGCACGCAATCAAAGACTTCCTGGCGGCCAATCTCATCCCCTATCGCTGGCTCGACGTCGCGCGCGACCCGGACACGCGCGTCCTGCTCGAGGCGGCCGGGGTTGGCGCCGACGAGCTTCCCGCGCTGTTCTTCGAGGATGGGTCGGTGCTGCGCAGCCCCGAGCCGCGTCAGGTGGCCGAGCGCCTCGGCCGGCCGCTCTCGGCGGCGTTCAAGGTGTACGACCTCGTGATTGTCGGCGCCGGCCCCGCGGGCCTCGCGGCCGCGGTGTATGGCGCCTCGGAAGGGCTGCGGACGCTGCTGCTCGACGGGCACGCGCCGGGCGGGCAGGCGGGCTGCAGTTCGCGGATTGAGAACTACCTCGGGTTTCCCGCCGGCGTCAGTGGCAGCGAGCTGACGCGTCGTGCGGTGACACAGGCGCAGCGTCTGGGGGCGGAGTTTCTCGTGCCGCTGCAGGTGACAGCCGTGTCGATCGACGCAGGCTACAAGCGCCTCGCGCTTGGCGACGGCCGTGAGCTCGTCACGCGCACCATGCTGGCTGCGACCGGCATGGCCTATCGCGAGCATCCGGCGCCTGGCGTGGCGCAGCACACGGGCGCCGGCGTCTACTACGGCGCGGCCACGACGGAAGCGCCGGTGCTCGCCGGCCGGCGCGTGATGGTCGTCGGCGGGGGCAACTCGGCGGGGCAGAGCGCGATGTACCTGTCGCGCTATGCGAAGGACGTGCAGATTCTGGTGCACCGCGATTCCTTGCGCGGCAGCATGTCGCAGTACCTCATCGATCAAATCGCGAAGACGCCGAACATTCGGCTGCGGACCCGCACGGAAGTCGAACGTGTCGAAGGGAGCGGCCACGTGGAACGGGTCGCACTTGCCTCGCTGGACGACGGCACGACTCAGCTGGAGGAGGTCGACGCGGTCTTCGTGTTCATCGGCACCAAGCCGCGAAGCGACTGGCTGCCGGCCGCCGTGCTGCGCGACCCCAAGGGGTTCGTGCTGACCGGCCGCGACCTGATGGCCGACGCGGCGTACGCGCGCACCTGGAAGGAGCCCCGCGAGCCGCTGCCGCTCGAGACCAGCGTGCCCGGCGTGTTCGCGGCCGGCGACGTCCGCGCCGGCGCGATGAACCGGGTGGCGTCAGCCGTGGGCGAGGGCTCGATGGTGGTGCGATTTGCTCATGAATACCTGGCGCTGACCTGAATCGGCCAGCCCCTCGTGCCCGCCCGCCCGCGGTTGCCGGGCTCGGAGGTGAGTGAGGCATACTTCCCCTGCGGATGACCAACGTCTACTTCGCCCTGACCGAGGAGTTCAACGCCCGTGGCGTGATCGCGCTCCTGGCTTCCGGCCAGGCGGTCGTCTTCTACCGGATCGCCCTCATGAGCAAGGACGGCGATTGGGTACTGCGCGAGACCGAGGAAACCTGCGGGCGGGTCCTTTCGGTACTGGCGCGGCACGGGGCGCGCTACCGTCCCGGCGCGCCTCTCCACCCGCGCTGGCTGGCCGGGGGCTGGTCCAGCCACTTCGAATTCTTCGACGAGCAGAAGCGCCGGATCCGGTGTGACTTCGTGAGCCGTCCGCCGCGCGTCGCCCCGTCTGACCTGGAGGCCATGTTCTCGGCCGCACGAGGGGAAGGGCCGCTCAAGGTCATCGACCCCGAGCGGCTGATCCTGCTGAAGCAGACGCAACGGGCCAAGGACTACCCGGTCATCGGCGAGATCGCGCGCCTTCTGCCGCCTTCGTGCGAGCTGCGATGGACGACCGATCCCGACCGCATCCTCGAGCTGGCGGTGTCTCACGGGAGCGATTCGGACCGGCGCAGTGTGAGGGCGGCTCGTGAGGGCCGACCTCGGGACGAAGTCGTCGTGGAGCTGGCCCGCGAGGTCGACCGTCTCCAGGGACAGGATCGAGCGCGGATGCAACGCTACGAGCAAGCGGCGCGACCGTACCTGGCAGAGCTCCGAGACGGGATCCGTGGCGACGCGTCTCTCGAAGAGGGGCACGCCATCGCCCTGCAACTGGCCGAGCGCCTGCTGCCCACTACCCTGGAGGGGGGGAGGACCTGATGCAGCTACTCAGCGAGGACGACCTCGACCTCAAGGAGATGAGCGACGAGGAGCTCGCGCGCGCGTGGGACCTGTGGTTCGACCTGGCCCAGTCCACGAATGACGCCGATCCGCCCTACACCCACGGCGTCTTTGCGGGCCTCCGCAGCGATCCGGTCAGGCCATAGGGGCGCGCTCTGCGGCAGAGGCCGCGACCGTGGGCCTTCGCGCGTCAACGCGAAGGAGTCAGCCGCCGGTCCCCGAGCGGGCGAGCACCCCGGGGCTCGCGGGCACGCTGGCCGCCGCCCTGCACCACGGCCTGACGCTGCCCAGCGGAGCTCTGGTCGGGGTCAAAGGCGGCTGGTTCGGCGTCAGCCACGCCTATCCCAGCGGAGATGGCCCAGAACTTCTGGACGGCCATCTACGCCTGGACGCTGTGCTTCGTGACGACCATCGTGGTCAGCTATCTGACCCGGCCCCGCCCCGACCACGAGCTGGTCGGCCTCGTCTACGCGCTCACGGAGAAGCCCCGCGAGGACCACGCGGGCCTGCTGGGCAGGCCTGCGGTGCTGGGCGTGATCGTCCTCGCCTTGACCGTCGCCCTGAACTTCATCTTCTGGTGAGCGCTCATGGCTAACGGCATAGGCGTCGACATCCGGCTTCCGATCGGGCTCATGTTCGCGATCCTGGGGGTGCTCCTCGCCGGCTTCGGCCTGTGGAGCGATCCCGACTTGTACCGCCGCTCGCTCGGCATCAACGTGAACCTGTGGTGGGGCCTGGTCCTGCTCGGCTTCGGCATCCTGATGTCCTGGCTGGGACGGCGCGGTCGCGCCGGACGCTAGCGACAGGCTCGCCGTGACGCCGCACGCGCAGGATCTTCAGCAGCGCTTCAGGCGCATCTACAGTCGGGAGGCGCGCGTCTACGCCGCCCCGGGCCGCGTGAACCTGATCGGCGAGCACACCGACTACAACGACGGCTTCGTGCTGCCAGCGGCGATCGACCTCCGCACCTGGGTGGCGATCGCCCCGCGCGCCGACCGGCGGCGAAGTCCCGATCGGCTCCGGGCTCGGCTCCTCGGCGGCGCTCTGCGTCGCCGCCGGCTATGCCCTTCTGGACAGCTCCGGCTGCCCGATCGATCGAGTAGAGCTGGCGCGGTGCGCCCAGCAGGCGGAGCACGAGTACGTCGGCACGCGCTGTGGGATCATGGACCCATTCGTCTCCTGCTTCGGCCAGGCGGCCCGCGCGCTGCTCCTGGACTGCCGCTCGCTGGCCTTCGAGCGCGTGCCCTTGCCGGCGGATGTGAGCCTGGTCGTCTCCAACACGATGCTCAAGCACGCGCTGGCGAGCGGCGAATACAACCGGCGCCGCGCCGAGTGCGAGGAAGGCGTCCGTCGGCTGGCACGCAGCTCGCCCGAGGTGCGGGCCTTGCGGGACGTCGGCAGCGAACAGCTCCAGGCGCTGCGCGGGGAGCTCTCGGAGGTCGTCTACCGGCGCTGCCGCCACGTCATCGGCGAGAACGAGCGCGTGGTCCGGGCGGCCCACGCCCTCCGCACGGGCGACCTCTCCGGCTTCGGCCGGCTGATGGCCGAATCCCATCGCAGCCTGCGCGACGACTATGAAGTGAGCTGCGCCGAGCTGAACACGCTCGTGGAGCTGGCGAGCGAGGTTGCTGGAGTCTACGGAACGCGCATGACCGGCGGCGGTTTCGGCGGCTGTACGCTGAGCCTGGTGAGATCGGAGCGGGCGCCCGCGTTCGAGCGCCACGTCGCCGACGGATACGAAAAGGCCACCGGCCGCAAGCCGGAAATCCACGTCTGCGCAGCCGGCGGCGGGGCGACGCGGGTGGGTTCGTGAAGACGCTCGCACGCGCCGGCGCCGCCTGGCCCACAAGATCAGGCCAGGTCGTAAGCTGGGCGTTCGAACCAAATAGGCTCCGCGGAAGGAAGCGGCTATGAGTCAGTCCATCCGCTCGACCGCGAGGAGGGACACGTCGTCCCGCAGCTGGCCGCCCGACCAGTCCTGGACGAGGTTCGCCACGTGGTCGAGCCCCTCCCGCAACGGGCGGTCCCGCAGCCGGTCGATCTCGGCCAGCAGCCGCATGCAGCCGAACTCCTGCTCCGACGCGTCGAGCGCTTCGACGACTCCGTCCGTGTAGAAGTACAGCCGATCCCCCGGCTGGAGGATCACAGTCTCGTCGTCGAAGGTTGCGTTCTCGATCATGCCGATCGGCAGCCCGCGGCCCTGAAGCGGCGCGGGCGGTCCTGTCCTGGGCAGGAGGATGGGCGCCGGGTGACCGGCCAGCACGTAGTCGAACCGCCCCCGCAACCCGTCGACCACCCCGTACACGCACGTGAAGTACTGTCGCGTCCGGTCCATGGGGAAATGCCGGTTGAGGCGCTGGGCCACCCGCGACGGGGGAACGACAGTGAGTCCGTGTCCGGTGTCCTCGATCAGGAGCGACCCCTCCGCCGATGGCGAGAGCGTGTGATTCAAGGTGAACGACAGGAGGGCCGCTCCCACCCCGTGCCCGCTCACGTCCAGCAGATACAACCCAACCGGACCGTGAGCGAAGGCGACGACACCCACGGCATCCCCGGCCAGGTCCGCACAGGGACAAAACGTGCGCGCGACGCGCAAGCCCGGCAGGCGCAGCTCCGCCGGCGGGAGCAGGGCCTGCTGGACCCGCACGGCCAGCCGGAGGTCGTGTTCGAGCGCCTCCTTGGCGCGCCGCAGCCCGCTCTCGGCCTCGCGCCGCGCGGTCACGTCCGACTGGATCCCGATGTAGTGGGTGACCTCGCCGCGCTCGTTGCGCACGGGCGTGATCGAGAGCCGGTTCCAGAAGGGGGTGCCGTCCCGCCGGTAGTTCAGGATCTCGACGACGCACTCGCGCTCCTCGGCGACGGCGGCGCGGATCTCGGCAACCGCTGCCGGATCGGTGTCGGGGCCCTGCAGGAACCGGCAGTTCCTGCCGAGCGTCTCGGCCAGGGAGTACCCCGTGACGCGCTCGAACCCCTCATTGACGTAGATCAGGGGCCGATCGGCCAGCCGGGCATCGGCGATGGTGACGCCCTCGGCCGCGACGGCGAGGGCCCGGTCCTTCAGCGCGAGCTGATCCGCCAGCGCCCGTTCCTGAAGGCGCGCGGCGGCACCGCTCGGGCCGGGAGCCCCCC
>CAYTWT010000107.1:0-51014 GCA_964442185.1 uncultured Acidobacteriota bacterium | reverse complement strand
CTCGTCCTTCTTCTTGTCGAGACCGTACGCGAGCGCCGCAGCCGTGGGCTCGTTCACGATCCGCAGCACCTCCAGCCCCGCGATCTTGCCCGCATCCTTCGTCGCCTGGCGCTGCGAGTCGTTGAAGTAGGCCGGCACCGTAATGACTGCCTTGTCTACCTTTTCGCCCAGATACTGCTCGGCGGCATCCTTCATCTTCTGCAGGATCATCGCGGAGATCTCGGGGGGCGAGAAGTGCTTGCCGTCGATCTCGATGCGGACGTCGCCGTTGCCCGCTTCGACGACCTGGTACGGCACCATCTTGTTTTCTTCGGTGACCTCCGAGAACTTGCGTCCCATGAAGCGCTTGATCGAGAAGATCGTGTTCTCTGGGTTGGTGACCGCCTGTCGCTTCGCCACCTGGCCGACGAGCCGCTCGCCCGTCTTGGTGAACGCGACGACGGAAGGTGTGGTGCGGGCGCCCTCCGGGTTCGCGATGACGCTGGGGCTGTCACCCTCCATCACCGCGACCACCGAGTTCGTCGTTCCCAGATCGATACCAATGATCTTGCTCAAGGCCGCTCCTCCAAAGCCTAAAGTTACGGGTTGAGTGTTGATCTGTCAAACCCATTGCGCTGGCGCCTGTATATAATTGAAAAGAAGAGGGTTCAAAGATCGTGGTTGCTACGTTCCTGCGCGAGGGCCATACCACTCGGCTGTGGGCGAAGCACGACAGCCTGGGCGAGGCCTCGCAGCACCTTCCGGACGGGGCGTATTCGACGCTTCGGACCTACTCCGGTAACGGCCTCCTGCGGTTGTCGCAGCACGTCGCACGGCTGAGCGAATCCGCCGCGCTGCAAGGCCAGGCCGGGAGCTTGTCCGAGTCCGACGCCCGGGCGGCGATAGCCCACGCGTTGCGCGAGACGTCCTTTCCCGAGTCGCGCCTGCGCCTGACGTGGGCGCCCCCGCGCTTGTTCGTCTCACTCGAACCCTTCATTCCGCTTGCTGAGGCGCTCTATCGCGACGGTGTGGGCTGCGTGAGCGTGCCTGTGCGCCGTGAGAACCCGCATGCGAAGGACACGCGCTTCATCGCCGCGGCCTTGGCCGCGTACCAGCGCCTGCCACCCGACGCGCACGAAGGCCTGATCGTCGCCGAGGACGGCGCCTTTCTCGAGGGCCTGTCGAGCAATTTCTTCGCGGTCCTCGACGGCAGCTTGCGCTCGGAGGGAGAACGCGTCTTGTTCGGGGTGACGCGGTCGCTGGTACTCGAGGTGGCAGTACCCGTGCTGCCGTTCGTGGCGCGCGCCGTCCGCCAGAACGAGATTCCACGCGTCAGCGAGGCCTTTCTGACGAGCGTCTCGCGCGGGATCCTGCCGGTGACCCGTATCGACGACGCCGCCGTGGGCTCGGGGCGGCCTGGGCCGGTGACCCTCGAACTGCGCGCTCGGTTCGCGGCGCTCGAGGCGCTGGAAGCGGCGGCCATTTGAATTAGCCGAGGAAGCTCAGCTTCAGGAGCCACGTATGGCGCTGGCCAATGCCTCGTCCAGGGGTGTCAGGAAACGGCCCAGTAGCGACTCCAGCGGCCGCGCATCCGAGACCTCGTCGCACAGCATGCAATCGAGCTCGTCCTTGCCCATGCCCTGGTAGCCGCCCGCCAAGGCCGCACGATCGGCATCGCTCACCGGCACCTCACGCACGCGCCACGCCCCGACACGGCCGGCGCGGCGCGCCACGGCTCCGAGCCGGTCGTAGAAGCCCTGCATCGTGATCCGCTCGGGACCGACGAGGTCGAAGACGCGGTGACGCTCGGCAGTGCCCGAAGCCGCCGCCAGCGCCAGTTGAGCCGCGTCGCGCACGGCGATCGGCTGCATGCGGTAGAGACCATCACCGACGCGCTGCACCTCGCCCGCGGCCATCTGGCGGAGCACCAGCGGCACCCACGCGTCGCCCGGACCCACGATGTACGAGGGGCGAAAGATGGTCGCCTCGAGCCCGGACTCGAAGAGCGAGAGCTCCGCCGCGAGCTTCGACAGGAAATATGGGTTCGTGCAGCGCGGCGCCATGCCGTAGCGCGCCACGCCCAGCCCGCTGAAGAACACGACGCGCGAAACGCCGGCCTGCCTGGCCGCGGCGATCACCCGGCGCGTGCCCTCGACGTTGATTGCGGCGTAGCTCGCGCTGCCGCGCTCCGCGCCGATCTGCGCCAGATGGATCACCGCCGCCGAACCTTCGAAGGCTGCTGCGAGACGCTCGTCGGCGAGATCCTTCACGATCGCGCCACGACCGCCCGCGTCAACGACCACGCGCGCGGCTTCCTCCGAGCGAACGATACCCACCACGTCCCAGCGCTCCGCGGCGGCGGCCAACGTGACGTGCCGGCCGACGAAGCCGCTTGCGCCGGTGATCACGATGCGCGGGGTCACGAGAGCCTCGACTAACGCGTGGCGCCCGGGCCCTTCAAGGCCCGTCCCGGCAGGGCCGTCACGCCAGCGCCGCCCGTGCCGTCGTAGACAGTGCCGCCGCGAATCACGACGTCGAACTCGGGCTCGGCCCCGCGCGCGGGTGAAATCGTCAACAGCAGTGCCAGTGCCGGAAGCGCGAGTGTCGGAATGAAGCGTCGCATCGTGTTCCTCCCCGCCGCCCGCGTGGCGGCACGCGCTCCTGCATTATTGACCATCGCGCGGTCCGACTTGACCGATCCCAGCGAGGGCACTAGCGCCCATCTCGCTCAGTGCGTCAGCTTGCGGTACTTGATGCGGTGCGGCTGGTCGGCGTCGGTGCCGAGCCGGCGGTGCCGGTCGGCCTCGTAGTCCTGGTAGTTGCCCTCGAACCAGACGACCGTGCTGTCGCCCTCGAAGGCGAGCATGTGCGTCGCGATGCGGTCCAGGAACCAGCGGTCGTGGCTGATCACGACGGCACAGCCGGCGAAGGCCAGGAGAGCCTCCTCCAGCGCGCGCAGCGTGTCCACGTCGAGGTCGTTCGTGGGCTCGTCGAGGAGCAGCAGGTTGCCGCCGCTCTTCAGCAGTGTCGCGAGGTGCAGGCGGTTGCGCTCGCCGCCTGACAGGTCCTTCACCTTCTTCTGCTGATCCGGTCCGCGGAAATTGAAGGACGCGGCGTAGGCGCGCGAGTTCACTTCGCGCTTGCCGACCATCACGATGTCCTTGCCGCCGTCGGAGATCTCTTCCCACACGCTGCGCTCACCGATCAGGCTGTCGCGGCTCTGGTCCACGTAGGACAGCGCGACGGTCTCGCCCACGCGCAGCGTCCCGGCGTCGGGCTTGTCCTGGCCCAGGATCATGCGGAACAGCGTCGTCTTGCCAGCGCCGTTCGGCCCGATCACGCCCACGATCCCGCCGCGCGGCAGGATGAAGCTGACGTCGTCCATCAGCAGGTTGTCGCCAAACGCCTTGCGGACGCCCTTCGCGTCGATCACCAGGTCGCCCAGGCGCGGTCCTGGCGGGATCACGATCTCGGCGGCGCCCTCGCGTTTTTCGCTCGCCTGCTGCTCCGCGAGCAGGTCCTCGTAGTGGGCGAGGCGGGCCTTGCCCTTGGCCTGACGGGCGCGCGGCGCCATCCGCACCCACTCCAGCTCGCGCTCGAGGCTGCGCTGACGCGACGATTCCTCTTTCTCTTCCTGGGCCAGACGGGTCTTCTTCTGGTCGAGCCAGGACGAGTAGTTGCCCTCCCACGGGATGCCCGCGCCACGGTCCAGTTCGAGGATCCAGCCGGCGACGTTGTCGAGGAAGTAGCGGTCGTGGGTGATGGCGACGACGGTGCCCTTGAACTCCTTCAGGAAGTGCTCGAGCCACGCCACCGATTCGGCATCGAGGTGGTTGGTGGGCTCATCGAGCAGCAGCATGTCGTGCTGCTGCAAGAGCAGACGGCACAGCGCGACGCGGCGCTTCTCTCCGCCCGAGAGCGTCGTGACGTCGGCGTCGCCCGGCGGCAGGCGCAGCGCGTCCATGGCGATCTCGACCGCGCGGTCCAGCTCCCAGAGGTTGGCGGCGTCGATGCGGTCCTGCAGCCGCGCCATTTCGTCGGCGGTGTCGTCGGAGTAGTTCGCGGCGATCTCCTCGTAGCGCCGGACGATGGCGCGCTTGTCCGCCACCGCCTCCTCGACGTGCTCGAGGACGGTCTTCTTGGGATCGAGCTGCGGCTCCTGGGACAAGAAGCCGATGCGCGTGCCGGCAGCCGGGAAGGCTTCGCCGCCGAAGTCCTTGTCGAGGCCCGCCATGATCCGGAGCAGCGTGCTCTTGCCCGCACCGTTCGCGCCCAGGACGCCGATCTTGGCGCCGGGGTAGAACGACAACCAGATCCCCTTGAGGATCTCCTTGCCCTGGGGTGTGACCTTCCTCAGGTCCTTGATTGTGAAGATGTACTGCGGCGCCATCCGGCCTCCCTCCAAAACCTCGTATTCTGGCATGGTCGCAGCCGCGCCGCGAGTCGCGCGGAACCTTAACGACCTCTCGCGCGTAAATATTTGCAAAGAGGTAAGCCCATGGGTACGTTGTTGGTGCTGTCGATCGTCGTCGCGGTCGGCCTGTCGCTGCTGGTCGCGATTCCGCTTCTCCTGCTGAAGGTCGTGGTCGGATTGGCGCTGCTGCCGTTCAAGATCCTGGGCGGCCTGATACGCGTGGCGTTCGGTCTGCTGGCGGGGGTGTTCGGCTTGGCCGCCACCGGTGTCGGCCTCCTGTTCGCGATCGTCGGCGTCGTGCTGGGCCTGGTGCTGCTTCCGCTGCTTCCGATCCTCTTCGTTGGCGCGATCTTGTACATCTTCGCGCGGCTGGCCAGCCGCCCGGCCCGGCTCCGCAGCGTCGCCTAAAGACTTCGCGCCGTGGGCAGGGCACCAGGCGCTCCTGAGAGCCGCATCCTCGGGTGACCAACGGGCTAAGCTATTGTCCGCGTGGCTATTACAAAAGTCTGACAATCGGATCGCAGAGCCAAATGTTAGGCTCCTCAGTCATGAGCCTGACCTGGAACGGCCGGCGCTTCGACTGGGTGAACGTCGTCTATTTCTCCGCCATCCACCTGGCGGCGATCACCGCGTTCTGGAACTTCACGTGGACTGGACTCTTCGCCCTCCTGTTCCTCAACTGGGTGGCCGGCTCGCTCGGAATCGGGATCACCTTCCATCGCCTGCTGACCCATCGCGGCTTCAAAGCGCCCAAGTGGCTCGAATACCTCGGCACGCTGTGCGGCCTGCTCGCCTCGGAAGGCGGCGCGATCACCTGGGTCGCGATGCACCGCGCGCACCACAGCTTCTCGGATCGCCCGGGCAAGGACCTGCACACGCCGAAGGACGGCTTCTGGTGGAGCCACTTCGGCTGGATCCTCGCCCAGCTCGAGATGGGCCGCGGCGAGATCGAGCGCAAGTACGCGCCGGAACTCGTGGCCGACCCGGTGCACCGGGCGCTGAACCGGCTCCACGTCTTCCCGAACATCCTGGTCGGCCTGGCACTGTACGCGTGGGGCGGTTGGAGTCTCGCGGTCTGGGGCTCGCTGCTGCGCATCGTCGTGACGCTGCACGTGACGTGGCTGGTCAACTCGGCGGCGCATACTTTCGGCTATCGGACCTTCGACACACCCGAAGGCTCGACGAACTGCTGGTGGGTCGGCCTGCTCGCGTGGGGCGAGGGCTGGCACAACAACCACCACGCCTTCCAGCGCGCGGCCCGGCACGGCCATGAGTGGTGGGAGTTCGACGCGAACTGGGTCGTAATCAGGGCGCTCGCGGCGCTCGGCATCATCGGCGACGTCCAGCTCTTGCCGAAGGGCGCCGAACGCTTCCGCCTCGATCGCAAGGGCCAGCCGGCTCTCCTGATCGACCCGACGCTCCGCGTCGACCCGCTCGAAGCTTAAGACCGCGCCGCCTCGACGAAGCGCGCGAGCTTCGCCTCGTCCAGCCGGCCGTCGCTGCGCACGCCGGTGCACAGGTCGAGGCCGAACGGCCCCACCGCCTCGATCGCCTCGGCCACGTTCTCGGCGGTGAGCCCGCCGGCGAGATAGATGGGCGCTGAGGCCGCCTCGCGGATCCGGCGGCTGAGCGCCCAGTCGTGGCGTCGGCCCGTTCCGCCCAGCTCCTTCACGGCCAGCGCGGGGTTGCCCGAATCGAGCAGGATCGCGTCCACCTCGGGCGCGACGGCCACGGCCTCATCCACGGACTCGGGCCCCGTCATGTGGATCACCTGCACCAGGCCGATGCCGGGCAGCGCCTCGCGAAGCTCCCGGTAGCTTCCGGAAGTGAGCCGGTCCACGATCTGCAGCGTCGTGGTGCGGAGCCGCCGGTGCTGGGCCACGATCGACGCCACATCCTGGAGGCTCGTCAGCAGGAACGTCGCGACACCCGGTGGTACGACCCCCGCCACCGCGGCAATCGTGGCTTCTTCGATCACGCCGGGGCCGCTCGGCATCGCCGACACCAGCCCCAGCGCCGAGGCGCCATGGCTTATTGCCATCCAGGCCTCCAAGACGTCGCGGATGCAGCAGATCTTGATGCGGGGGCGGCGGGCAGGCTGCATGGCGGCCCGATCATATAGAATCGCGGAGCCAGGAGGCCGCTGAAGCAAGGCATGTCGAACGACACCGCACTTCTCGCCGAGGCCCCGTTCTTCCAGCTACTCGATGACGAGGAGCGCGCCGACCTGCTCTCGCAACTGGTGCCCGTAAAGCTGCCGGCGGGCCAGATCATCTTCAACTACGGCGATCCGGGCGACTGCCTCTTCATCGTGCGCTCGGGCGAGGTCGAGGTCTTCTTCAAGGACGACACGGGCCAGAAGATCGTCCTCGAGACCGGCCGCACCGGCTACGTCTTCGGCGAGCTCTCGCTGCTCGACAGCGGACCCCGGACGGCTTCCGTCGTCGTCACCGAGGATCTCGAAGCGCTCAAGTTCGATCGAGCGCGCCTCGAAGCCTTCCTTCAGAAGCGCCCGCACGCGGCCCTCGACCTGCTGGCCGCCACGGGCCGGCGGCTCCGCTTCACGACCGAGCGCCTGCGCCACACCGCCTCGCGCAACGTCAACGAGGAGGTCGAGGACAAACGTACGACGGTCATGAAGGTGGCCGACTGGATCGCCGAGTTCAGCGGCAGCATCCCGTTTCTGCTGCTGCACGTCGTGCTCTTCTTCGTATGGATCGTGTTGAATACGGCATGGGTCAGCGGCATGGGCGCCTTCCATGCGATCACCAATTTCGATCCATTCCCGTATGGCCTGCTCACGATGTGCGTCTCCCTGGAGGCGATCTTTCTCTCGGTGTTCGTGCTGCTGAGCCAGAACCGGCAGGCGGCGAAGGAACGCGTGCGGGCCGACATCGAGTACGACGTGAACCTCAAGGCCGAACTCGAGGTCGCGCACCTCCACGAGAAGGTCGATCGCCTGCAGGCCGATGTGTTCGCGCGGCTCGATCGCATCGAGCGCGCGCTCGTCAAGAACTAGCTCCGGTGGCCCGCGGCCGCGCCGCCCTCTTCCTGCTCTCGCTCTCGGCCATCCTCTTCGAGATCTCGCTCACACGGCTTGCCTCGGTCCTGGTCCACACTACGCTGACGTTCGTGGTCATCGCCGTTTGCCTGGCCGCGCTGGGTCTCGGCGCCGGCTTCGCTGGACGGCGGCCGGGCGACGAAACGCTGCCGCTGCGGGCGGCTCTGGTGGCCTCGCTGGGCGGCGCGCTGGCCGTCGCCACCGTCGTGGCAACGCCGCTGGGCTTTGCGCTGGGATTGTTCGCCGTCCCGTTCCTGGGCCTGGGCGCTTTCGCGGCCCGCTTCTATGCCCGCTTGCCGAGCCCACGCTTCACCTATGCCGCCGACGCGCTCGGCGGCGCCGCGGGTGCGGCACTCGCGCCGCTCGCGATCCGCACTCTTGGCGACGTGAACGCCGCGCTGGCGGCGACGGCGATCGCCGCAGGGGCGGGCTGGCTGGCGGCGCCCGCCGCGGGCCAGCGGGCCCGCCTGGCGCTGCTCGTGGCGCCCATGGCCTTCGCCGGCAATCTCGCCTTCCCGACACTCGACGTGGATCCCTGGGCGACGTGGGGCTTCCGGCCGCATATGGTCGTGCAGGCGAAGGACAAGGGCGGACGTGTCCTCGAGACGCGCTACGACGCCTTCGGCCGCACCGACCTCGTCGCAACCGACGAAGCCTGGGTGCGCTATCTCTTCACCGACCGGATGTACACCGCGCGGATCGCGCGCTGGGACGGGCGCGGCCAGCGCTTCGCCGACGCCCCGCTCGAAGAGCTCTCGCACCTGAAGGGCCTGGCATTTCGCGCCCTGCAGCCTTCCCGCGTCCTTGTGCTGGGCGCCGGCGGCGGTTTCGACGTGGCCCTTGCGTTGCAGTCGGGCGCGCGGCAGATACAGGCCGTCGAGATCAACGGCGCGATGCTCGCGATGACGCGCGCACTGGGGGATTTCTCGGGCCGCATCTTCGACCGGCCCGAGGTCCAGGCCTACGAGGCCGAGGCGCGCCGCTTCCTGCGCGGCACGCTCGGGCGCTACGATCTCGTGAGCCTGTCACTGCTGCAGACCGATCCCGCAATCGATCGCGCCAACACGGGCTTCCAGAACTGGGTCTTCACGACAGAGGCCGTGGGCCAGTACCTCGACCGTCTCGACCCCGGCGGCGCGATTGCGGTCGTCCAGAACTCACCTGCGCTCGCGGAGAAGACCATCGCCACGTGTCTCGCCGCGCTCGCGGCCCGTGGCGTCGCGACGCCCGAGGCGTTTCGGCAACTCGCGATTCTTTCCCTCGACCCCCCGGGCAACAATCCCTTTGCCTATCTCGTGCTCGTGGCGCGAGACCCCCTGGGCACGGCGATGATCGAGGCGCTGGCCGGCGCGGCGGAGAGCAGGATCCGCGTCGAGCATCTGCCCGGCGTCGCGACCTCGGAGCGGCTTCGGCCGCTCTCGAGCGGCGCGGAGCCTCTCGAGGCGTGGACCGCGCGCGCTCCCGCGCGATTCGACCCCGCAACGGACGACCGGCCGTTCTTCTACGACGTGAACCGCGCGCTGCCCTGGCTGTTCGTGATCCTGGCGCTCGGCGGACTCACGCTGTTGCTGGCGCTCTGGGCGCGCGACCGTTTCGCCGGGGCCGGCCCGCGCCTGCCAACTCCGGCCTGGCTCTCGGCAGCGGCTCTCGGCGCCGGCTTCCTGCTGCTTCAAGCCGGCCTCATCTCGCGCGGTCAGTTCCTGATCGGCACTCCGACGCTCGCGGTGGCATTGGTGGTCGGCGGCATGCTGGCGGCCGCCAGCAGCGGGGCAATCCTCGGCGGACTCGTCTTCCAACGGCCGCGGCGGCGGCTGGTCGTCGGCAGCACCTGCGTGGCCGCAGCCGCCCTCGCGGAAGCTCTCGCCTGGCCGGCTCTCGCGGCGAACCCACCGGCCAGCACGGCAGGCCTCGTGGCCGTGACGCTCGGACTGGTGGGGGCGATCGGTCTTCCCGTCGGCTTCTGCCTTCCGGCGGTCTTCGAGATCTACGGTGCCCCTGCCGCGTCGTCGATCTACGCCGCGAACGCGCTGGCCACCGTCACGGCTTCGGCGATGGCAACGCTGCTGGCGCAGCGCCACGGCCTGTTGGCCGTGTTCGTGGCGGGCAGCCTCGCCTACGCGACAACCGCCGCGCTCGCGCTGCGCCGCCCCGGGCCTGTCGCGCTGGCCGTCGCCCCAGGTCTGCGCTCCCACGTCCCCGCCGACCCGTGTGAAGGCCGCCACCTTGTACGGATCCTGGCGTTCGTCGCGGCCCATGCGCAGCCGTTCGATCGACACATCGCCGAAGGCCATCTCACCGGCAGCGCGCTCGTGGTCTCGGCTTCAGGCGCTCAGGTCCTGCTGCTTCATCACCGCAAGCTCGGTTTCTGGCTCCAACCCGGCGGCCACGGCGCTTCCGGCGAGACGACGGGCGAGGCCGTGGCGATGCGCGAGGCCCTCGAGGAAACCGGCATCGCCGGTCTCGCCCTGCACCCCACGGCGCCGCGCCCCCTCGATGTCGACGTCCATGCCATCCCGGCCCGCGGTGACGAACCGGCCCACGAACACCTCGACCTGCGCTACCTGGTCATCGCACCCGGCGACGCGGTGGCTCGGCACAATCCCGACGAAAGCCACGCGCTCGGCTGGTTCACGTGGGCCGAACTCGAGACGATGGACCTCGATGTGGGGCTGCGGCGAGCCCTGGGCAAAGTGAAGGGTCTTCTGGCTTTGACGCCTTAGGCCAGCGTCCGCGGTACGATGGCGCGGATGAGTCCGCCGGCCTCCGACGAGAAGCCCGCCGATTTCGCCTCCCTGGGACTCGCGCCCTCGCTGGTCGCCGCCACCTCGGCCCTCGGCTACGAAGAGCCGACCCCCGTCCAGCGTGAGGCCATCCCGCTCTTGCTGCGCGGCCGCGACGTCCTTGGCCAGGCGGCGACGGGCACCGGCAAGACCGCAGCCTTCGCGCTCCCGATGCTGCAACGCATCGCGGAGGACGGCGCCGCGCGCGGTCGGACCAGCGGCGTCGTTCTCGTCCCCACGCGCGAGCTCGCGATGCAGGTCGCCGAAGCCATCCACAAGTACGCCAAGGCCTCGGGCCTGAGCGTGGTCCCGCTCTACGGCGGCGCCCCGATGGACGTCCAGATCCGCGCGCTGAAGCGCGGCGCCGACATCGTGGTGGCAACTCCCGGCCGCGCGCTCGACCACATCAATCGTCGCACGCTGCGCCTCGATCAGGTTCGGGTGCTCGCCCTCGACGAAGCCGACGAGATGCTCGACATGGGCTTCGCCGAGGACATGGAAGCGATCCTCGCCGCCACCCCGGCCGACAAGCAGACAGCGTTGTTTTCCGCCACGCTGCCCCCACGCATCGCGGCCATCGCCGCTCGCCACCTGAAGAACCCGGCCCGCGTGACGATCGCGCGCGAGAAAGCGACGGCGGGCGAGCTTCCGCGCGTGCGGCAGGTCGCGTTCATCGTCTCGCGCGCCCACAAGCCGCAGACCCTGGGCCGGGTCCTGGACATGGAAAGCCCCGAAGCGGCCCTGGTCTTCTGCCGAACGCGACTCGAGGTCGACCAGCTCGTCGAAACCCTGAGCGCCCACGGCTATCGGGCCGAAGCCCTGCACGGCGGCATGGCCCAACCCCAGCGCGATCGCGTGATGGGCCTGTTCCGCGCCAAGAAGGTCGACCTGCTGGTCGCCACCGACGTGGCCGCCCGCGGCCTGGACATCGACCACCTCTCGCATGTCGTCAACTACGACGTGCCGTCGGAGCCAGAGGCCTACCTCCACCGCATCGGCCGCACCGGCCGGATCGGCCGCACCGGCGTCGCGATCACGCTCGCGGAACCCCGCGAGCACCGGCTGCTCGGCAACATCGAACGCTTCACCAGGCAGAAGATCGAGATCGGCTCGATTCCAACCGTGGCCGACCTCCGCTCGCGCCGCCTGGACGTGATGCGGGCCTCGCTCCGCGAACGCCTGCTCGCGGGCAACATCGACGACGTCCGCGTCGTCGTCGAGTCGCTGGCCGAAGAGTTCGACATCCTTCAGGTGGCCGCAGCGGCGGTGAAGCTCGCGCTCGAAGCGGGCCTCGGCGGCGAAGAAGACAAGGAGATTCCGGCGGTGGCTGCCAAGGAACGCTCCGGCCCCGAACGGGGCAAGCCTCGGAAGGAGGCCCGCGCCGGCGCCTCGGGCAAGGCGGCGCCGCGCCGCGAGCACGTCGTGACCGGTCCGATGACCCGCCTCTTCGTCGCCGCGGGTCGCATCGCGGGCGTCCGCCCGGCCGATCTCGTCGGCGCGATCACCGGCGAAGCCGGTGTGGAGTCCAAGGTGATCGGCTCGATCCAGATCGCGGACCGTTTCTCGATCGTCGAAGTTCCCCAGGCTCTGGCGGCGAAGATCATCGACGCGCTGCGCGCCACCAAGATCCGCGGCCGCAAGGTCGTGGTGAACCGCGACCGCGGCCAGAAGCCCGCCTAACGCTGCAAATTGTTTGACATCATAATCTACAGCGCCATCATACTGACGCCATGATTCGGACTCAGATCCAACTGCCCAATCAGGTCTACGAGCGCGCCCGGCGTGTCGCCAAGGCCAAGGAGATATCTCTAGCCGAGTTGGCGAGGCGGGGACTCGAAGGCATCCTTGATCAATACCCTGCGCCAGAATTGATTGCCGCCGACTGGACGCCGCCCCTGGTGCGCTCGGGCGGGGTCAAGGTTCCGCTCGAACGACTGAAGGACTTTGGCGAGGCCGACACCACCCCGCGTGAAACGAGAGCACGGCGACGGCCGTGATCGCATTCGACACGAACATCCTGTTCCCCTTCGTCGTATCGGACCATCCCGACCACAGCGCCGCCGGCGAATTCATTCGAACCCTTGACGGCCGAGACGACGTGGGCCTTTCGGAGTTCGCTCTGGTGAAGCTTTATGGCATCTTGCGACAGCCCGCCGTCATGCGCAGGGTCCTCGGCGCGGGCCCGGCGGCCGCCGTCTGCACGGCGCTCCGCAAACATCCACGATGGCGACTGCTCGGATTTCCAGGCGACAGCGCCGCGCTGCATCGGGCCTTGTGGGAGCAGGCGGCAAGACCCGGGTTTGCAAGGCGTCGCATCTACGATGCTCGCTTGGCCCTCTGCCTTCTGGCCCAAGGGGTCCGGGAGTTCGCCACCGTAAACGTGAAAAACTTCGCGGGCCTGGGCTTTGGGCGAGTCTTCAACCCACTGGCCTGAAGGGCACACCGACGGGCCAGGTCGTTTTACTGCTGGCCCTCACAGAATCTTGACGTAGCGAAGCGTCTCCGGCGCGTAGCCGAGGTGGTCGTACACGACCCGCGCAGTGTGGTTCGCTTCGAACACGGTCAGCGTCAGCTTCCGATAGCCCTGCTCGCGGGCCCAGTCCTCGGCCGCTCGCATCAAGGCGCTACCGACGCCCTTGCCCTGCGCTTGCTCGGTCACGACGAGGATCCCCACGTGGCCATGGTCCTCGAGCGTAAAGTAATCCTGAAGCCGCTCGAGATACGCGAACCCCAAGCGGCTGCCCTCCTCGGACTGCGCGATCAGCAGGGCCGAGCGCGACGGCGGCGACTGGAAGAAGGCCCGCAGCGTCCGGACCTCTCCGCTAGCGATCTCTTCGGGCGGTCGCCAGGCGGGTGGCCCAAAGCCCCCCAAGCGCGCGGCCGCAGCCACGACAAAAGGCTGGTCGGCAGGCAGGGCACGGCGAATCCTCATTGCTTCGGGCTCCTGCGCTTGAGCTTTGCGAACTCGCGCAGGGCCTCTTTGCCGACCCAGCGCGGCGCTGCCTCCTCCGGCGGCGCCAGCCGCTCGGCCACCACGATGGCGGGCTCGTTCAACACCCAGTTCCTCGACGGCGCGCCGCGTCTCACGCTTCTCGAGCCACGTCAGCACTTCCTTCGTGTTCATGAGTGGAACTGGTCAGCCTCGCTCGTAGGCCTGCTTCAAGCGTGCGATCTCGATCTCGTCTCCTCGCCGCTACACCCTCTCCAGCAGCAATTCTCGAATGGCTGACACCGTTTGATCAATCTCCTCTTCGGTATTGTAGTAATGAGGCGAGATGCGCAGCGATGCCGTCACTCCCTTCTCGTCGTAGTCGATCACAGCGTACACACGTATCTGTGCGGATGTATTGATCCGCCGATCGCGGAGGGCAGCCACCAGCTCGCCGGGATTCCAACCGTCTATCCATGTGGAGACGATGCCGCACAGCTCGCTGCCGTGGTCAAGCACGCGCAGCTTGTCGATCGCTCCGAGCGCCTGCCGCAATCGGCCAGCCAATGCGCGCACTCGATCTCGGATCTCCTCGAGTCCAACAGCTGTCGCATACCGGGCGGCCTCCCCCGTTGCGAGCACCAGCGCCCAGGCGAACTCCCAGGTCTCGAAACGTTTCGCATCTCGCACCGCGCGATACCGGTCTTCAGCGATCCAATCTGCCCCTCGCATGTCGATGAAGAGCGGCTCGAGGCCTCGTTCCAGAACCCGATCAGACACGTACAGAAAACCGGCGCCCCGCGGTCCCCGCAGGAACTTGCGCGACGTGGCCGACAGAAAATCGCATCGGAGCTCGCGCACGTCGACAGGCATCTGTCCGATCGATTGGCAGGCGTCAACCATGTAGAGGACCCCTTCGTCACGGCACACGGAACCGACCGCGCCTACGGGCTGCACCAGACCGGAATTCGTCGGAACATGGGTCACGCACACGAGCTTGGGATGGCGGCTGCGAATCAAATCCGCCATGGCCTGCACGTCGACCCCGCCTTCGATTCGGTCTGGCGCTCTCAGAACTTGCACCTGCATTCGTGCCTGGAGAGAGAGAAACTGGATCTGGTTGGATGCGTAGTCGTTGCGAGTCGTCAGGATCACATCATTTCGTTCGAACGGAATCGAAGACAGCGCCTGCATGTAGGACGCAGTCGCGTTCTCTGTAAAGGCTATGTTCTCGGGCTGTGTCCCAATCAGCTCGGCCACCGATCGATACGCGGCTTGCACCGCGTCATGACGCGCATCGGCAGCCTCATAGCCACCGATGCGGCTCTCCAGGGTGATGTGATCCTGAATAGCCCGTAGCACCGGCTCCGGCATGAGCGCCGAACCCGCGTTGTTCAAGTGGATGCGCTCCTGACAGCCCGGAGTCTCAGAGCGAAGTCGCTGGAGATTCACAAGCACCAACCTTCTGGCTGCCCGCCACTACCCTTCACGCTTGCAGCAGACCACTCCGTGACTCTCCTCTACCCGAAGACCCAGCGCCACACCAGGGAAACTCCGATGAATAGCAGAACCAGCATCAGCACCAACACCACACCGGCGACCAGTTGACCCATGGGACCCAGCCGACTCCGAACTGGTGGCCGGCTCCCGATTGACTCATCGAGCTCGCACAAGTCGAACGCCGTCTCTGACCCCTCTGTGAGGAAGTAATCGAGGTTCGGCCTGATTCTCGGTGGAGCCGTATCGGAGTCTGGCAAGGGATGAAGCGCGGCCGCCAGGAACTCTATGCCGAAACGAAGATAGCCAAGCCGGTTACCGATCGTCGTGGTCTTGTCCGGATCTGCAGGGATCGCAAGGTGAGCGCCATCCTTCGGGACCAGGCGTTCGAGGCGCTCGACCAGCTCTTGGAGCTCGGCCTCGCGCGCGTCGTCTAGCAGCATCTCCGGATCCTCGCGTGATCGTGTTCGTGCTCGTCCAGGTCCCTCGAGCCGGCCGCCCTTGTCCTAGTCCTTGTGCCCGTGCTGTTCGTATCCCGACATCGGCTTGCCGTAGTCGACTCGCCAGGGCCGCTCGCCCGCGGGCAGCTTGCCCAGCGCCTTCGCCATCGCCTTCACGTGGCACGCGACCGAGCCACAGCACGAGCCGATGAACTCGATGCCCATCGCCTTCGCCTTCACGGCGTAATCGGCCATCTCGGCGCGCGTCAACTGCAGCGGGTCGAGCCCGACCGGGAAGTCGGGCAGCGTCGTGAAGTCGACTGCCTCGGGCTTGGTGCGATACGCCGTAGGCTGGCAAGCGACGAAGCCCTTCACGGCAGCGCGGACCTGCTCCATGAGCGGGAGCGTGTGCTCGGGATTGCGGAGGCAGTTGATGCCCACGATCTCGCAACCGGCGCCCTCGAGCCGCTTCGCGCACTCCGCGACCGAATCGCCCTCGTACGACCTCGGGTCCTGCTCGAAGGACATCGTGACCATCGCGGGCAGCCCGGCCTTCTTGATGCTCTCGACGGCGAGCAGCGCCTCGCCGAGAAACGAGTAGGTCTCGCCGATCACGAAGTCGACACCGCCGTCCTTCATGATCGCGATCTGCCGGTCGAACAGATCACGGGTGCGATCCTTCGTCTTCGGTTCCTTCGGGTCGTAGACCCAGGCAAGGCTGATGTTGCCGGCCACCAGCGCGTCGCCCTCGGCCGCAACCTGCTTCGCGATCTTCACGGCCGCCCGGTTGATGTCGTCGGCCTTGCCGCCCAGGCCGACTGTGTTCAGCTTGTCCTCGCTCGCGTAGAAGGTGAGTGTCTGCAGTACTTCGGCGCCCGAGCGCAGGAATTCGCGGTGCAGCTGCACGAGCGCCTCGGGGTTGGTGAGGCTGACTTCGGGTGTGAACGGTCCAGCCTGCACGTAGCCGCGCTTCTCCAACTCGAGCAGATAGCCGCCGTCGCCGAGCACGACGCCCTCGGCCAGACGCTCCAGGATTCCCTTGTTCTTCGCCAATGCGCTCTCCTTTGCCTCAGGGTCGATTGAAATGCTCGTAGATCAGCCGCGAGATAGCGCCGCCGACCACGAGTGCGTCGTTGTCGACGCTCCAGCGCGTGTCGTCGACCTGGCGCGTGAGGATTGCGACGACGTAGCGGGCCTTGGGCCCTGCCACGATGCCAGCGTCGGCGCGCACCTGCCGGAACCCGCCATCGGCCCCGGCGACCTTCTCCTCGTCCTGTCCCGTCTTGTTCGCAACTACGGCCTCCGGCGGTAGCCCGCGCGGGATCATGTCGACGTAGCGCTGCCGCTTCAGGATCTCGAGCATCTGTTCCGACGCCTGTGGGCCGACGGCCTTCTTGTCCGCGATCAGTTCCATCAGGCGAGCCATCTCGCGCGGCGTGGTCATGCCCAGGCCGAACTCCTTCTCGAGCTCAGGCAGGACGTCGGGTTTCCCGTCCCGGAACGTCGGACGGAACAGCTTGGTCTCGGCGAGGCCGTACGACTCCATCGTGCGGTTCACGTTGGCGGTGCCGACCAGGCCCACGACCATGTTCGTCGCCGTGTTGTCGCTCTGGGTGATCATCAGCTCCAACAGATCCGTGAGCGTCAGCGGCAAGCCGGCGTGCAGGTTCGTGAGCACTCCGGAGCCGCCGACCTTTTCCTCCTCGCGCAGCGTGACGATCTGCTGGCTTTGCAGCTTGCCTTCGCCGATCTGTCGGAAGGCCTCGACCAGGATCGCCGTCTTGATCGAGCTCGCGCTCGGGAAGCGCGTGTCCGCGTTGACGAAGGCCGTCTCGCCGGTCGTCAGGTTCTTTGCCGCTACGCCCAGCACTCCGTGGAAAGCCTGCGCCGGCTCCCGGATCGCGACTTCGAGCGGCGAGGGCGAGCCGGCGGCCTGGGCGACGAGAGGCATGGCGACGAGCGCGCGGCCGAGGGTCAGAAGGCAAGCCTCGAGCATCGCGGAGGGAGGCTATCCTCGCCGCGGCGCGGGGTCAACGTTGACCTATGGTCAGCGCTTCGACGCGAGGGCGGCGTCGGCCGAGCGCTGCCGAAACACGGCACTCGCCTCGCCGAGCGAGCCGAGTACGGCCTGCTTCTCGGCCTCGCTGTTGTAACCGGGATGCTCGCGCGCGGCGGACTCGGCACGCGCCACCCAGGCGAGGAAGTAGTCGGCATCGGCCTTCGACCGCACCGGAGCGCCCTTCACGCTGACGTAGATCGGACTGGTCGTGCCCAGCGGGAACAGGTCGAGCACCGGGTGGCGCGAGCTATTGGCGAAGCCGCGGAGCAGGTACCAGCCACTCTTCGAGACCGGGAGCGGGACGCTGGCGGTGGCCGTGAGCCCGTCCGGCGCGAGCGGGATCTCGGCCACGACCTCGCCGTTGCCGATGATCTGGACGTGATCGAGCGGCACGATCGACCTCACCGCCACGCGCGCCTCAACCGAGCCGCCCGCCGGGAGCTCGAGCGTGTCGCCGAGCTGCTTGCCGTTGAGCGAGAACTCGAGCAGCGGGCCGTTCGTCGCGAACGAGCGGCCGGCCTTGAGGGCTGCGAGCCACTTCGCGTGGTCGAGCTCGCCCGACTTCACGAACACGCGGTTCAGCCCGACGGGTCCACGCAGCGACGCGTAGTTCGCCATCGCGTCGGTGCCCGCCGCGGCCGGGATCCGGAAGCCGCAGTTCAGGAGCCGATACCAGACCTTCTGCGTCGGCCAGAAATCGTCCACGAAGCCGAGCGCCTCGTAGTAGTCCACCCTGCCGAGCGCCACGTCGATCGGGAACTCGTGCCTTAGCGGCCGCGTGCTGTCGGCCGGGTCCGGATCGGCGTCGTAGGGATGGACGTAGCCGAAGAGCCCACCCTGCGCATGCGCCAGGTCGGCAATGGCTGCGTTGTTCGGGTAGAGGCTGGCCGCCGCGGTGTTGACGTAGGCTGCGTAGGCGGGCACCAGGATGTGATTGCGAATCCCGAGCAGGCCCGTGTGGCCCCAGAAGCTGGTGTGGTACTCCTGACCGTGGACGATCAGCGTGTCAGGTGTCGAGGCCGGGTCAGGACGGCCGGCGTCGAAGTAGGCGATGTCGGGAACGCGCTGTTCCTTGTTGACGATCAGGCTCTCGACGACGTGCAGGTCTTCCGCACGCATCTGCTCCGCAAGCCGCGCGGGCGTGTTGCGATAGGTGCCGCCGTAGTTCATGTGCACGTGGACGTCGCCACTCCAGTAGCCCCTCGCCGACAGATCGTCCAGGCGCTCGAGCGCCACGTCGAGACGGGCCGGCGGCCCGGGAGCGAGCGTGAGTGCCGTCACGAATGGCTTCCACTCAAGGCCGCGCAGCACCTCGACGCGGATCTCGCCGGCCGGCAACGTGAGCTTCGACTCGCCGGGGGTGTGGAAATAGCCGTTCTCGAACTTGCCCTGAGCGCGATCGAACGCCTCGTCGCCGTGGCGCCACGCGTCGTCCGGCCCGAAGAAGCGCCCGTCGGCGCCGCGCACGGCGACACGCGCGGGCAGCGGCGCGCCGCCCTCACCGCGCACGCTCACGGTGAGCTCCGCCACGGGCCCGAGATACTGGCGGTCCCGGGCCTCGATCCGCTCGCGCTTCGCGCCGGGCACGTCGATCACCCACAGCGACGTGTTGCCGGTCTCGTTGGAGATGTAGGCAATCCGGCGGCTGTCGGGCGACCAGCGCGGGGCCACGGCGTCGAAGTCGCCATAGGTGAGCGGAAAGGCATCGCCCCCCTCGGCGCTCATGAGCCAGAGCTGATGCCACTGGCCTCCTAGATAGGACGCGTAGACGACGCGCTTGCCGTCGCGTGACCAGTCGGGCCGCGCACGCCAGTTGGTCTCTTCGAAGTGGATCTCGCGCTCAGCCGCGCCTGGCTCCGCCTTCATCCGCCAGATCCCGCCCGTGCCCCAGATGCGCCCGTGATTCGAGAGGTACAGGATCTCGCTGCCGTCGGCCGACCAACTCGGCGAGAGGTAGTGATCCCACTGGCTGTAGTAATAGCGCGCGAGGCCGCTGTCCTTGTCTTCAGTGAGCCGTGTGAGCTTCCCGGGCCGCCTCTCAGCCACCTCGACCAGGTGGATGTGCCAGCGCTCCTTGAACACCGTCGAGACGAAGGCGATGCGCTTCCCGTCGGGCGACCAGCGCGGCTCGACGTTGACCGCGCGGTTGTCGGTCAGCGGCCAGGTCTGGCCGGTGGCGAGCTCGAGCAGCCACAGCTCCACGGCGTCGTCGCGGTAGGACGCATACGCCACGAAGCGGCCGTCGGGCGACCAGTCGGGCTGGTGATCGTAGCCGGGCCCGTTCGTGAGCTGGCGCGCCACCCTGGATCCAAGCGCCTGCCGCCAGAGCGAGCCCTGCATCGCGTACACCAAGTCGCGGCCGTCGGGCGACCAGGTCACGGAGGCGGGGCCGCTCGTGACCTGCGGCAGGTACATCTCGCGGTAGTAATAGTGATGCGGGACCTGAATCTGCCTCAGGACCGGCTGGCGCTGCGCGAGCGCCGCCACGGGCGCCAGCAGGAGCCCGAGAACCGGGGCGAACCTCCTCATCAGCCTGGACATGGGAGCCTTTCGTGAACTTCGCCGAAGAATACCCTAAACTGGGAGTTCGGAGGTTGGAACGCCTGATGCGTCGAGCGGCTCTCGTGCTTCTGTTTCTGGCCTGGGCCGGTCCGCTCCAAGCGGCCGGCAACCATCGCTTCTGCGGCACTACGCGCGACAGCAGCCGCACCGCCATCGCGGCCCATGCGGAGCGCGAAGCGCGTCGCGGCAACCTGCTCGCGGCCTCGGATCTCGAGACGTCCTCGGACGTCGGCAGCATCGCCGTGCTCCTGGACGAAGGCGACCTGGCCCTGCGCCGCAACACGCTCGACCTGGCGAGCGCCGGCGTCGAGTTCTCGCCCGACGGGGCGAACTACCGCGCGGCTCGCGTCGACCGGCCGGTCGCCGCCGGCGGCGGCAGCGTGCTGCGACTCACCGACGATTCGAGCTTGGCCGTGGCGTTGCCCTTCTCCTTCCCCTTTCGCGGCACGGCGTACACCCGCGTGTTCGTGAACTCGGACGGCAACCTGAGCTTCGGCGAGGGCGACAGTGCCTCGACCTCACGCAGCCTGGGCCGCTTCCTGGGCGGCCCGCCGCGCATCGCGCCGCTCTTCGCCGACCTCGATCCCGCTCAACCCGGGGCGAGCGTCACCACCCGCACCGAGGGCGACAGCTTCCGCGTGACCTGGACCGATGTGCCGCAATTCGGAAAGACCGACAACAACACCTTCCAGGTGACGCTTTTCAAGAACGGCCGGATCGCCTTCGCCTGGGCCACGGGTCTGACGACGCTGCTCGACGAGGGTGTCGTCGGCATCGCACCCGGCAAGAACCGTGGCGGCTTCACGCCGGTCGACATGTCCGTCGTCGGGACCGTGAGCGGCGGGGCGATCGCCGAGTCCTTCCGGATCGACAACCAGCTCGACCTCGTCGCCGCGACCCGCAAGTTCTATCGCAGCCACGGCGACGAATACCAGCAGATCCTGTTCTTCACCAGCCAGTCGCTCATCTCGCGCGGGACGTTCGCGTACGAGAACAACATCCAGAACGCCGACGCGGGAACCGGCGTCGACATCGAGAACGCCTCGTCGCAGTACGGAAGCACGGGGCGCCTCGAGAGCGTGGTGATGATGGACGCGCTTTCAAAGTACTCGGTGGTCCCCGGCGAGCGCATCAACGGCGAGGACACGTCGCTGTCGCTGATCGGCCACGAGGTGGGCCATCGCTGGCTCGCCTCGGCCACCTTCAAGGACGGCAACCGGACCAGCAACGAGCTGCTGGGCCGCGACCTCGCCCACTGGTCTTTCTTCATGGACAGCGACGGCTCGTACGACGAGGGCAACGAGATCACCGACCTCGGCGGCGGCCAGTTCCGCACCGCCGGCGCCTCGCTGGGCTACGGCCCGCTCGACGAGTACCTGATGGGGGTGCGGCGCGCCGAGGACGTGCAACCGGTCTTCATCGTGCGCAACCCGACCGGCACCAGCGCCACCGATCCCGGGCGCGACCCGCAGACCGGCGTCACGTTCCAGGGCACGCGCCGGGACGTGCCGATGGCCGACATCATCGCTGCGCTCGGCCCGCGCAGCCCGGCCCCGAGCACCACGTTGCCGCCGTGGCGCCAGGCCTTCGTGTACGTGAGCGTCGGGGGACCGGCCGACCCCTCAGCCGTCGCCAAGGTGGATCAGCTCCGGCAGCAGTGGGAGCCTTTCTTCCGCACGGCCGTGAACCAGCGCCGCTCGGTCGACACCCGGCTCCGGTAGCTAGCGGATCGCGCTCATGGCTCGTCCTCGACGTGCAGCCGCCCCAGCACGTGGTGAATCACCGGCGAGAGCATGACGCCGGCCAGGACGATCACCACGAGGCCCGCGAGCAGCGCGTAGGACCCCACCAGCCACTTGCCCAGGGGCGTGTGGATCGGGTCGACGGGACCCATTCCGCCCAGCAGCATGGCCGCGTTCAGAAAACGCGTCGGACCAGGACAGTCCTTCGACCCAGTGGTAGATGGCCATCCCCAGGCCGAGGGTGGCCACGCCAACCGGCAGGAAGGCGCCGGAGGCGGACACCATGTGTCCTGCGATCCGCCAGTGATGCGGCAGCTTGGAAGCAGCGCGGCGGCTCATGGCTCGATGGTAGCGCGGCGCTCTTCGTGGCGGAAGGCGGCGATGGCCGCGCACTCGCCCGCGAACTGGCCGAGGAACTGGGCCGAACCCTGGTAGGCCTTGGCGTCCAGCTTCTGATCACGCAGCACGACGTGTTCCCCGCTCGCGTCCCGCAGCCGGTAGAGATAATAGGTATCGTTCTTCCCGTTGACAGTCTTCAGGGCGTGCTTCGCGGCACAGACCGGATCGAAGCTCACCAGCGGGGCGACCAGCGACCTGGGGCCAGGGCGTACCGACTGCATCTCCTGTGCCGTGGGCGGACGATGCTCGCTCGGCTTGCCGTTCGGCAGCAGATCCCACAGCGAGTCGCGGACCGAAACGGTGGGACCTTCGGCGTGGATCTCGACCGGGAAGCAGGGCACGCCCAGCTTGATCGGCTTCTGGCATGGCTCGCGATTCTCGTTCCACCACTTCTCCACTGCTGGATCGATCGCCTGCAGGAGTGGGCGGGCTGGCTGAGTCGTGGGGGGCAGGCTCGCCTCCTGCGCAAGCCCCGCGCTCGCGATCAGGCAGGACACCAGGACGAGGGCCCGCATCTCTTCGACCGTATCACGCGACCGCCTTCATGGCCGTGTCGCGCGGGCGCCCCCCAGGGGGTCACCCGATAGCGGTATTTGGTCTGTCGCTCAGCTCTCGGCCGAGCCCCGGCCGGGCTTGAGGATCGACATCGGGAAGGGCATCAACGTGCCCTTGCCGGCCTCGCTGATGCGGCTCGGTCCGCGCTTGTCGACCTCGTCGATGCGAATCACCGAGTGCATCGGCACGTAGAAGCGGCGAACGCCCTCGAACTCACGCTGCAGGCTCTCCTCCGAGGGATCCACCACGATCTGGCTGCGGGCGCCGAACACCAGCCCCTCGACCTCCACGAAACCGAGCAGGTTCCCCTGGTTGACGCGCCGAGCGTAGACCTCGTAGACCTGCCCCTGACTCAGGAAGACTACCTTGTAAAGACGCTTCTCCGCGGTCGGCATCAGCCGATGATACGCCATCCGACGACCCGCGCACCTAGTCCAGCCGGACGTACTCGTATTCGAAGGGCAGGCCCTTGATGCCCCGCGCGGGTTTCGCAAGCCAGTTGGCGATCTGGCCGGCTGTGGAGACCGGCTTCTGAAGCGTAGCGACGTAGCCGCGGTCCTCGGCGGTGGGTAGCCATTCGCCGCTGCGCTGCTCCCAGTCGGCCTTTGCGAGCAGCCGCCCGTCCATGTCGAACGGCATCTCGGCGTAGAGGCCGATGTGGCGGTAGAAACGCTTCGATGGCAGCCGCAGGCGGTAGGACAAGCCCGCCTCGCTGATGCGCTTGTTCCAGCGATCGACACCGCGCTGGCAGTCGTCGACGTAGGCGTCGCGCAGCACCTCGTTCATCGCGTTGCGCAGCGGGATCTCTTCTTCGGAAACCCTTCCATCCTTCGGCACGACCATCCGGTAGGCCTGGTTCAGGCCAGTGTGCTCTGCGCACTTGTCCTCGTTCGCCCGGCCTTTGAGGCCCGCCGCGAAGTAGGAGGCCGCGTTCGACGAGATCTCGCCGCCAAACAGATCCAGCGACAGCGCAAACCAGAGGTTCAGGTAGCGCTGCACCATGTCGAGCGGGATGCCGCCCTGGGCGCGCGCGTCCTGGTTCGGGTCCTGCTTCATGAGCTCGCAGCTGCGCTGCACGATGCGCTCGACGCCGGTCTCGCCCACGAACATGTGGTGGGCTTCTTCGGTGAGCATGAAGCGGGTCGTGCGGGCGAGCGGGTCGAAGCCGCTCTCGGCAAGGGCGAGCAGCTGATACTTGCCGTCCCGGTCGGTGAACATGGTGAACATGAAGAAGTCGAGCCAGTTGTCGACCGGCGCGTTGAAGGCGCCCAGGATGCGGGGCTTGTCAGGGTTGCCGCTGCGGCGCTGCAGCAGCTCCTCGGCCTCCTCGCGCCCGTCGCGGCCGAAGTGGCTGTGCAGCAGGTACACCATCGCCCACAGGTGCCGGCCTTCCTCGACGTTCACCTGGAACAGGTTGCGCAGATCGTAGAGCGAGGGTGCTGAGTCCCCGAGCAAGCGCTGCTGCTCGACGCTGGCGGGCTCGGTGTCGCCCTGGGTCACGATCAGCCGCCGCAGCGTGTTGCGATGCTCGCCGGGAACGACCTGCCACGCCGCCTCGCCCATCGCGTCCCCGAAGCCGATGCTACGACCCGCCACGGGGTCGGCCAGGAAGATGCCCCAGCGATAGTCGGGCATCTTGACGTAGTCGAAGTTCGCCCAGCCGTCGGCATCGACGCTGACCGCCGTGCGCAACCAGACGTCCTTCTCCTGGTAGCCCTCGGGGCCCATTTCCTTCCACCAGCCGATGTAGTTCGGCTGCCAGGCCTCGAGCGCGCGAAGCAGCCGCTTGTCGTCGGAAAGGCCGACGTTGTTGGGAATCTTGGACGTCAGATCGATACAGGACATGCTGGCTCCGTTCAGGTGCGCGACCAGTTGAATCTGGCGCGCTCGGGCTTGCCATACAGGGTCAGCGCGCCTTTTTCGCCGACCGCGTTCGGCCGCTGGAAGATCCAGTTCTGCCAGGCCGAGAGGCGGCCGAAGATCTTCGTCTCCATCGTCTCCGGGCCAGCGAAACGCAGGTTGGCCTCCATGCCGGTGAGCGCGTCGGGCGAGATCGTGGCGCGCTCCTCGATCGCGAGCCGCACCTCGTCGTCCCAGTCGATCTCGTCGGGAGCGAAGGTCACGTAACCGGCCTCGAGTGCCTCTTGCGCAGCGAAGCTCGCGCCCACGGGCGGCTCGGCCCGCCTAGGGTCGGCCAGGAAGCGCGTGGCCAGGCGCGACAGGCCGTTCGACATCGGCAGCGCGCCGCCGTTCAGCACCGAGAACGCCAGCTTCGGGCCGCCCTCCTTCGCGAGCATGTAGGAGCGGTCGGCGGCGTAGGCGAGCTCGAGCAAGGACCCCGCAAAGCAGGATCCGTCGTCGACGATCGCGAACAGGCTGCGGGCTGTGAGATCGAGACGCTTCAGCACGCGCTTCATGTGATGCCGGACTTCGCTCGCAAACCAGTCGCCCTGGCTCGTCGCAAGCGCTTCGTCCGCGGCCAGCACGCGCGCCACATCGCCACGCGTCTTCAGGACGATGACGCCGATCTCGGTCCGGTTGAAGCGCAGCTCCAGCAGCACGTCGTCCAGCTCGCGAAACACCCGCAGCGCCCACAACTCGCTGCCACGCTCTCGCATCGCCGCGGCGCTGGTCGGCTCGCCGCTCTCGGGGCCCTGCACCGTCAGCTCGGCGACCCGCGAGGCCGCGTTTAGCATCAGCCTCACGTAGCGATGCTCGACGCGGTCCTCCGTGTAACGACCCGCGAGGGCCTTGAGCTCGACGCCGGGGCCGCTGCGTGGAGCAGTTGCGGACGCAAGCGCCTTGGCCCGCTCCGGAACGCGGCTCGCGAACTTCGACAGCGGAATGGCCTCGTCCACGAGCTGCCACTGCACCGCGCGCTTGCCCTTGACGCCTTCGCCCAGGCTCGAGAAGACATCGGCCAGATCGCGCCGCACCTTGCGCTTGTCCACCACCCGGGTGAGCCCTCCGGTTCCGGGCAGCACCGCGAGCAGCGGCACCTCGGGCAGACTCACGGCGGAAGACGCGTCGTCCACGAGCAGGATCTCGTCGCAGGCAAGCGCCAACTCGTAGCCGCCGCCCGCGCAGGCCCCGTTCACCGCGGCGATCGACTTGAGGCCCGAATGCTGCGAGGCGTCCTCGAGGGCGAGTCGCGTCTCGTTCGTGAACTTGCAGAAGTTGACCTTGAACGCGTGCGTCGAGGTGCCCAGCATGTAGATGTTCGCACCGGAGCAGAAGACCCGGTCCTTGCCGCTCGAGATCACCAGCACCCGCACCTCGGGATGCTCGAAGCGGAGCCGCTGGATCGCGTCCGCCAGCTCGATGTCGACGCCGAGGTCGTAGCTGTTGGTCTTGAGCGGATAGCCCGGCCGCAGGGGCCGATCCTCCTGGACGTCCAGGACCAGGCGCGCCACGGGTGGCTCGATCTCGAGCCGGAAGTGAACGTAGCGCGAAGGGTGGGCCTCGAAGCGGACGGGGGCGGCAGGAGCTGTCTCGACGTGTTCCATGAAGCTACCGAGCGTATCCGAGGGGGCCTAGCCTGTCAAGCACTATAGTGCATGCTTGATCCCTACACACTGCACTATAATGCTCTTTACGAGGATGAACGCGGACCGCCTTCTCGAAGCCCTGGGCAATAGCGTGCGCCGGCTGCGGCTGGAGCGGGGCTACTCCCTGCGCGAGCTTGCGGCACGCTCGGAGCTGTCGTCCCGCTTCCTGATCCAGGTCGAAGCCGGGACCGGCAACATCTCGGTACGCAAGCTGCTGGCCCTGGCCCGCGCCCTGGGCACGACGCCTGCGGCGCTCGTCGCCAGTCCGGCCGGCGCGGCCGAACAGCCGGTGATCGCCCTGCTTGGGCTTCGTGGCGCCGGCAAGACGACGCTCGGCCGCAAGCTGGCCCGCAAGCTGGGCGTTCCGTTCGTCGAGCTGGATCGCCGTGTGGAGAAGGCGGCGGGCTTGTCGCTCGGCGAGATCTTCGCGCTGCACGGCGAGGAGTATTTTCGCCGCCTGGAACGCGAAGCGCTGCAAGCGGTTCTGGCCGAGAGGCGCCCGCTGGTTCTCGCGACCGGCGGCGGCATCGTCCACGCCAGGAAGACGTGGTCAACGCTGCGGCGTCGTGCAGTCACCGTATGGCTGCGAGCGGACCCCGAGGACCATTGGAAGCGGGTCATGAAGCAGGGCGATCGCCGACCAATGGCCGACCACCCCGAGGCGATGGGCGAGCTGAGGCGACTGCTCGCGAAGCGCGCTGCCCTGTATGCCCAGGCCACCCACAGCGTCGACACCTCGCGGCTCGGAGTCGCGGGTTCACTGCGCGCGCTCGAGGCACGCCTCGCGGCTGGACGCGGCTCGCGCGGCGGTGTAGCTTCCCGCTGATGGCCAAGCGGCGTTTCGTCGTCGTGCTGGCGCTGTTCTTCGTCCTGGCCGGCGCGCGGCTGGCCGTGATCCGGGCAACCTATCTGGCACCGGGCGGCGTGGGGATGGCCGCCGGGGAGAGCTGGCTGATCCGCATTGCGAGCGACATCTGGCTCCCGCTGCTGACACTCGCGGCGGGCGCGTTCCTCGGCTTGCTGCGCCCCCGTGACGACCACGCCTTCCGCGCCAGCCAGATGTTCCTGTGGTTCTCGTGGATGGTGACTTCCCGCCCCGACTTCGCGCCGGGGCTGGCTTTCTTCGCCGCCCTGCTTTCGTCCTTCGCGTCGGTCGTGGCGGTGCCCTTTTCCGTGCTGGCGTTCTTCCTCAGCTACCCGTCGCGTTCCCCGATCGACGCCCGCGCGCCGTGGCTGCGGCGCGTCGTGCCTGTCATCTCGGTGGCACTCTGGGCTCGGCTCGTTCTGCCGAGCCTGGGCGCGGTTCTGGGCGAGGCGAACGTCGCGGCGCTCAGCGCCGTCCTGCCCGATATCGAACGTGGAACGCCGCTCAACCTGTTCCTGTTCCTCTTCATCTCGGCGCAGTACGGCATCGCGATGTCGGCGCTCGGCATGAGCCGTGGCCGCGCCCACAGCCCCGACGAGAGGCGCCGCCTGGGGCTCATCTATCTCGGGGTCGCGGCCGCGATCCTGCCGCTCTTGGCCTTGGCGGTCTCCGATCGCCTCGCGCTTTCGGTTCCGCACGGCCTGATCGCGGCGCTCCTGCTGTTGATGGGGCTCTTCCCTGTCACCTTCGTCTACGTCGTGCTGCGCGACCGCGTCTTCGGGATCCGGCTGATCCTACGGCGCGGCTTGCAGTACGCGCTCGTCTCCCGGGGCCTGCTCCTGCTGGAAGGCGCGCTCATCTTCTACGTGCTCTTCGTGGGGGCGCGGCGCCTGATCCGTGTCGAGGGCGATGCCGCCCCCTTCGTTCCGGCGCTCGCAGCGGGGCTGGCCGTGGGGCTCGTGTTCTCGCTCACGCGGCTCACCCGCCGGGTCTTGCCGTGGATCGACCGGCGCTTCTTCCGCGGCGCCTACGACGCTCGGCAGGTGCTCCTCGAGTTGTCGCGCAGCGTGCGCCGGCTCACGTCGCAGCCGGCCGAGCTTCTCCGCCACGTGAGCCGGAGGATAGCCGACTCCTTGCATCCGGCCTTCGCAGCGGTCTACCTTCGTGACCAGCGTTGGCCTCAACTTCAGCCGGTGGCAGGCGCCCCGGCGGCCGGACAAGGCGACGACCTTTGGCTGGCATTCGCCTCGTATCGATCTACGGCCGGCGACGCACCGCTGCCGGCCATTCCCCTCGACGCGCTCGGAGCGCTGCTCGCGACCGGCGAGCCCTACGCGATTCCAATCGCGGAGTCGCCTCACGACGGCGAGTTGGTTGAGGCCTGCCGGCTGCTGGTGCCGCTGCACGGCAGCGGCCAACTGCTCGGGTTCCTGGCGCTGGGCGACAAGCTCTCGGAGGAGCCGTTCGCACCCGAGGACCGCGAGCTGCTGCTGAGTGTCGCTCAACAAACGGCGATCGCGCTCGAGAACGTGCAACTGGTCAGCCAGCTCGTGGACCAGGAGAAGCTGCAGCGCGAGGTGGAGATCGCGCAGGAGGTTCAGGCCCAGCTCTTCCCCAAGCTGCTGCCAAGACTGGCAACGCTCGGCTATGTCGGTTCGTGCCGGTCGGCTCGCGCCGTGGGCGGCGACTACTACGACTTCCTCTCACTCGCCCCGGGACGCGTTGGCATCGCGCTCGGGGACATCGCGGGCAAGGGCATTTCGGCCGCGTTGCTGATGGCCAGCCTGCAAGCACTGCTGCGCAGCCACGCCCCGCTGCGCGCCCACGACCTGCCGATGCTGATCTCCGACATCAACCGGCTGCTCTACGAATCCACCGACGCCGCGCGCTACGCCACCTTCTTCTATGGCGTCTACGACGATCTGGCGCGAAGCTTGACCTACGTCAACGCCGGTCACGTACCGCCCGTTCTGATCCGGGCGAACCGCGCGCCGCCGTCCGTGGAGCGGCTGACCTGCGGCGGCCTCGTGATCGGGCTGATGCCCGAGCCCGCCTACGAGTGCGCCACGGTCGAGCTCGGACCGGGTGACTTCGTGCTGATCTTCTCGGACGGCGTCTCCGAGGCGGAGAGCGCCTCGGGCGAGATGTTCGGCGACGAGCGCGTCGGCACGCTGGGCGCGGCGAACCCCGGCCTCTCGGCCCAGGCGCTCCATGACTTGCTGCTGGACGAGGTGGCGCGTTTCTCGGTCGGGATGCCGCAGGCCGACGACACGACGCTGATCGTCGCGAAAGGGCTTTGACGAGAAGTCGGGGGGGTACGGCTTCTTCGCACCCCCCCGCGCGCATTCGCGCTCCCCCCCTTGTCGCTCACGCGGGAGTCAATCCCGCGTTCGCTGCTGCAAGCCCGCGCGCGGCGACGAAGCCGGTGGACCAGGCCCACTGGAAGTTGAAGCCACCGATGCGGCCGTCGACGTCGAGGATTTCGCCGACGAGAAACAGGCCCGGGCACGGGCGCGACTGCATCGTGGCGGCCTGCACTTCCGAAAGCGGAACGCCGCCTGAGGTAACCTCGGCGAAGTCATAGCCACGGCTGTCGCGCACGGGCAGCGGCCACTCGGTCAGCGCCGTCATCAGCTTGCGACGATCCTCGCGGGGCAGGCGGCCGAGCGGTATCGCGGGATCGATCGCGAGCTGGCCGAGGATCGCTGCGGCCACGGAGGCCGGCAGACGCGACGCCAGGACGCTGTCGAGCTTGCCGCCCGGATTCCGGGAGGTCTGCGCGAGAAGCCATGCCTCGAGGGCGGAGAAGTCGGCTGGCGGAACCAGGTTCGCCACGACGCGCACAGCGTCGCCCGCGAGGCGCGCGCGGTGCCAGAAGCGCGAGGCGTCGAGCGCCGCGGGACCGCTGATCCCAAAATGGGTCCACAGCAACGAGCCGGCGACGTCGGCGCGCTTTCGGCCCCCCACGTAGATGGAGAGCACGACCGGCTGCGACACGCCCGAGAGTCCGGCATGAAAGCCGCCCTCGAGCACGAGCGGCGCGAGCGCCGGTGTCGTGGCAGTCAGGGAATGTCCAAGGCTCTGCGCGAGGGCGTATCCGCCACCGTCACTGCCGGTCTTGGGCAAGGAAAGGCCGCCCGTCGCGAGAACCAGTCGCTCGGCCTCGAGTGGCCCGCGCGAGGTCTCGAGCACGAAGCCAGATCCGACTCGGGCGAGCTTCGTGACCCGATGCCCGGGCTGGATGGCGACACCACGGCGCGCGGCCTCGGCCAGCAGCGCCCGCAACACCGTGCGCGCCTTCATGCTGTCCGGGAAGAGCTTGCCACCGGGTTCTTCGTGCAAAGCAACGCCGATCTCGCGAAAGAAGCGGGTCGCGTCTTCGGCCGTGAAGGAGCGCAGCACGTGCCGAACGAAAGGCGATCGCGCCTGCCAGAAGTCGGCCGCCTCGACCGCGACGTTCGTGACGTTGCAGCGGCCGCCACCGCTGACCAGGATCTTGGCGCCAAGGCTCCGCGCGCCATCGAGGACGCTGACGGAGAGACCCTGCCGCGCCGCGAAGATCGCGGTCGCAAGGCCCGCCGCACCGCCCCCGACGACGGCGACGCCGGGCAAACTACTTTCCGGCGATGGAAACGAGCTCGACTTCGAAGAGCAGCGTGGAGTTGGCCGGGATCGGGCCTACTTGCTGGTTGCCGTAGCCCAGGTTCGGCGGGATCGTGAGACGGCGCTTGCCGCCGACCCTCATGCCGGGGATGCCCTGGTCCCAGCCGGCGATCACGGCGCCGGCGCCAAGCCGGAACGTGAAAGGCGTGCCGCGGTCGTAGGAGCTGTCGAATTTCTGCCCGCTCGTCAGGGTTCCGACGTAGTTCACGGTGATCGTGTCGCCGGCCACCGCGGTAGCGCCGGTTCCCACGACGAGGTCGTCGATGACGAGGGCTGTGGGGCCTGCTGGATTGTCCGACCCGCACGCCGGAAGGATGACGGCCGCCAGCAGGCCGGCAAGAAACAAGGCTCTTCTCAAGTCGCTGCTCCTTTCGAAAAAGCAAACCGTCATTATGCGCTAGGAAAACAGCAGCTTGCCGCCCGCCACGACGAGCACGGCGGCGAGCAGCCGCCGCAGCACGCCGGTGGGAAGCCGCCTGACTCCCAGGGAGGAGCCGATCAGGGCTCCGATCAAGGCGACCGCCGAGAGCAGCACGATACCGCTCGGAATGGGCCGTGCGGCCCCCAAATGACCGAGCAGCCCCGACGCCGAGTTCGCGAGGATGAAAACGGTCGACGCGCCGGCGGTCCGGCGCGTGTCTTCCCAACCGTTGAGCAGCAACAGCGGCGAGAGAAAAATCCCGCCGCCAACGCCCGTCAGGCCGGAGACAAGACCGAGTGCGGCTCCAATCATCGCCAGGCTGAGCGCCGGGGGCGGCTCGTGACGAGTCGGGGACGCGCTTCCCAACCACAGCAGCCTCCCGGCTGCGAAGAGCAGGACGACGCCGAGCAGGAGCTTGTGGGACGCGGTCGAGAGCCGGATCAAGCCACCCGCGAAGGCTGCGGGCACAGAGCCGACGAGCAGAGCCGCCAGCATCCGCCACGGCACCAGGCCGGCGCGACCGAAACGAACGGCGCCCACCAGCGCCACGATCACGTTCATCACCAGCGCCGCGGGCTTCATGGCGTCGGGCGCGACGCCGAACAGCGCCATCGCAGCCAGATATCCCGAGGCGCCCCCGTGACCGACCGAGGAATAGAGGACCGCGGCGGCGAACACGAGGGCCGCGAGGCCCGCAAGCGACGCGGGCTCGGTCGGGATCATGCCAGCGTCGGCCCGGCTGCGCCTTCGCCCGTCCGCGCGCGCCACGCGGCCAGGTTGCGCTCGATCTGTCCCGCGTGCTTCTCGAGATGCTCCGCGTAGATGTCGAGCCAGGTCTCGGCCGTGTACCGTCCCGACTGGGTGTGGCGGCCTTCGCGCGACCAGGCCTCCGCGGGAAACCGCTCGAGGAGTCGGAGCGTGTGCGCACGCACCGCATCGACGGTCGCAAAGGCAGTCTCCACCGGCAGCGAGTGGTAGTCGAACTGGCGCGCCCACTCGCTCTCCTGGTAGCCGAGGATCAGGGCCTCGGGCTCCGCCGCGAGGAAGCGGATCCGGACGTAGCCGTTCGTCTCGGAATCGGCGCAATGGCAGACCACTTCGTGCGCGGACCACTTGCCCGGGCTGGGCCGCCACTGTCGAGCCTCGGCCGGCACGCGCTCCCAGGCGGCGCGCAAGCGTGTCGGGCCCTCGGCATAACGGGCGATCCGAGAGCGGCGTTCTTCAAGCGAGTAGGGCATCGTTCCCTCCATGAACTTCGGGGGCGGGGGTCCCGGGCTGGAACACGTCCACGCCGAGCTGGCGCAGCAGGCATAGCGACCACGCGCGCTCGAAGAACAACAGCGGCTGCAGAATGGTCTGGCAGACGACAGGCAAGAACGCGCAGCAGCACGTGAGACAACCGGCCACGAGCGCCGCCACTCCCAGGATCACAGCGAAGGCGATCTTGAGGAGGAGGTAGAGCGCCAACGTTCCGAGCTCGGGGCGCAGCAGCGCCAGGGACCGCCCGGCTGCCTCGCCGCACGAGAGTCCCAAACGCCACTGCAGCGGCGCGACGAAATCCCGCAACACGACCGAGACGATCGAAGCGGCCACGATCACTGCCACGAGCAGGAGCAGCAGCCCGGCGACGAGGATCACGGTCGCGACGCCGGACAGGCGGTCGCGGGCGTGGAGGAAGATCGCGCCTCCCCCCGCGCACCCGAGCAGAATCACGGCCATGAAGATCGCCATCGCCAGGCCGAAGCGCCAGGCGAACAGCGACTGGGCGCGTTCGGCGTGCTCGCGCCAGCGCAACCCGAACCCCCCGCGCGCTGCGGCCACGGCCTCGAGATACATGAAGATACCGCGCGAGTTGATCCAGAGCATGAGCGCGGTGAGCACCACGACGAGGCACAGGGCCGCCGCGGCGAGCGCGATCGCCAGGCCGACGTGGCTCCCGATCCAAGCGGCAGCCGCGGAGACCCCATCTCCGCCGTGCCCGGACGAGTCTGGAAACCGGCCTCCGGGCAGGTTGGGGATGGCGGCTCCGCCTCGACCGCATTGATCGAGAAAAGCGACGAAACCGAGCAGTAGCCAGCGCTCCAGGCGAAGCGGGAACAGCGCTCGGCGGGTGTGCTCGATCGCCTGTTGTGCGGCGTCGAGCGGCGAGACACGACGGCCCATGGGAGCGGGGATCAAGGCTGCCCTCGGCGAGGCCGCGCAGCGCGGTCACGAAGCGCGCGCGTGACTTCGATCAGGTCGGCCAGGAGCGCGTAAGCCGTCTGCTCGACGCCACCTGGACCCTCGGAGAGGCCAACCTCCCCCATCAAGTCCGTCTCGAGAACGAGCGCTCCATCGGCCCGGGCCGCCAGCAGGTCGCCTTCGGACAGCGCCTCGGGCGCGACGCTCAGCCTGACGCGCCCGCCCTCGCGCCAGCCGCGAGCGACCAGACGCAGCCGCCTGCCGCGCGCGCGCGCGCCGGCCACTTCCGCAGCCGTGATCGCCGCGATCCCCTGGCGCCGAACGTCCCTCGGGCGCAGGTCAGCGTTCATCAAGGCGTTGGCGATGGCGCAGGCCTTCACGGCCGCGTCCCAGCCGTCGATGTCGTTGCGCGGGTCGGCCTCGGCGACACCGGCTGCCTGCACCTCGCGAAGCGCTGCCTCGAAGCCGACGCCCTTTTCCATCGACGACAGGATGCGCGTGGTCGTCGCGTTCAAGGCGCCGCGGAAGCCGAGCACCCGGACGCCCGGCAGACAGCGCTCGACGAGATTGAAGATCGGGAAGCCATCCATCACGGCCCCCTCGTGAAGAAAGACGAGGCCCCGGCCCGCCGCCAGTCGTCGTAGCCTTCGCCGCGCGAAGGCGACCGGCCCCTTGTTCGCGGTCACGACGTGAAGCCCCCGGCGGAGCGCCGCAGCGATGTGAGCCGTGGCCGGTTCGCCCGTGCGCGGGTCGAGGGTCGTGATCTCGACCATGACGTCGGCCGGCACGCGGCGAATGAACTCGGCAACGGAGACTACGGCCGGTCCCTGGTGAAGGCTCGCGAGCGGCTTGCCCGCGCGCGTGAGCGCTGCGGCACGACTTGCGGAGAGACCGCGGGCAGCAATCGCGATGCCGTGCCGCGCGGTCGCGATGCCGGTGACGGCCGGCTCGACCCCCGCCGCGCGCAGCGCGCGACCGAACGGGCTGCGCAGCAGATCGGCGAAGCGCCGCCCCACGTGGCCAAAGCCGACGAAGGCGATCCGGAACTTCGGCTTCACGCCGGCGCGAGCACGTCCAGGAGCGCGTCGATACGCGCGAGGCCGCCCAAGAGGTCGTGCGGTTCGTTGCCGTAGCCGACGCGCAGGAAACCGTCCATTCCGAAGTGGTCGCCCGGCACGATCAGCACGTTCTGTTCGTCTCGAAGCCGCAACACCAACTGCGTCGAGTTGACCTTCCACAGATAACGCAAGTACGCGATCGCGCCGGCGCGCGGCGCCACCATGCGGAAGGCGTCGCGACGCTTGCCGGTCCAGGCCTCGAGCCTGGCGTAGTTTTCCCCCAGGATGCCCCGCGTCCGCGCCAGGATCCGCGTCCGTGTCTGCGGCACCAGGGCCTTCTGCCCCATGTAGTCCGAGAGCGCGCCGGGGGAGATCGAGGTGTAGTCCTTGCGGCCCCAGAGATCCAAAGTCGAGTCCGCGGGAGCCACGATCCAACCCAGGCGCAGCCCAGGCAGGCCGTACGCCTTGCTCATGCCACAGGTCGCGAGCACGCGCTCGTACGAGCCCCAGAAGCTCGGCGTCTCGGGGCCTTCGCGCTCGGCGCCGCGATACACCTCGTCGGCCAGGATCCACGAGCCGTGGCGCGCGGCCGCCTCCACGATGGCACGCCGCTCGGCGTCGGAGAGGATCGCACCGGTCGGGTTGTTGGGGTTGCAGACCACGATCATCTTCGTGCGGGGCGTGCAGGCACGCGCCAACTCGTCGGGATCGAGGCCCCAGCTGCGATCCTCGCGCAGGAACACGGGCACGACCTTCGCGCCGAAACCGCCGAACAGGCCGAGCAGCTGGCCGTAGTTGGGCAGCACCATCACGACCTCGTCGCCCGGCTCCACCACGCGCCAGGCCGAGATGAAGTTGGCCTCGGCCGAACCGTTCGTGACCACGACGTTCTCCGCCGTGGCGCCCGGGTAGAGCCCGGCGATCGCGGTGCGCAAGGCCTCGGTGCCGTTCGATTGGACATAGACGAGCCGAAGTCGCAGCAGCTCCTCCCGCTCGCCCGGGGACAGCAGTTCCTCGACTGACATCGGGTGGACGCCGCTCTCCGAGAGGTTGTGCGCGACGCGATTTTCCCACTCGGACTGCAGGCGCTCCATCTCGAAAGGCTGGATCTTCATGGCCCCGGATTGTAGTCCGGAATTTCGCCCTGCCCGTGGCAGGATCGTCCGCTCATGGGCGGAAGGTGTACTGCAATTTCACGAGCAACTCGTTCGAATCGCGCTGAAAGCGATCCTCGGGCCTGCGCAGGTTGTGGTTGTAGATCACGAAAAGGTCGCCTTGCGGGCGGAAGGTCCAGCGCAGCCGGGTGTTGCTCCCGAACAGCCGACTCTGGGTGTCGTATTGAACGAAGCTGTCCAGCTGGAGATCGGGTGAGAGGTTCAGACGGACCGTGAGGCCCGTGAGGGTGTGGTCGAAGTCGCCCGTCTCGAGGCTCGCATTGTCGTACTCGCCGGTCGCGGTGAAGGTCACGATCGGCGAGGGGTTCCAGGCCGCTTCGACCTCGACCGTGTGGAGCGTCCCCGAGTAGAAACCGCCGAACCACCAGGTGAGTTGCCCGGCGAGACGCCGCTTGGCCGCGCTCTCCACTTCGAGTCGGAAGCGCCGCCAGTCGTACGAGCCTGTCGGGATCGTGATGCCGTCGGCGATCTCGAACGGCTCGGCCAGCTTCTCACCCGTGGGTACGACGTTGAATTCGAAACGGTCACCGCTCTCGAGACGCCAGTTGATTGGAGCGGCGAAGACCCGGTAGCTCTCCCGCGCACCCTGGAGGTCCGTCACCAGCGTCCCGTAGAACTCATGAAACATCTGGCGGATGAACGAGTTCTTCGGCCGGGGCGCGTAGGTGCAGCCAGCGTCCCACTTGCGAATTGAGAGCCTGGGGACGAAACCGAGCGACGGATCGAAGCCGTCGCCGATCTGCTTGAAGATGAAGTTGCAATCCCACAGGTCGTTTGGAAAGTCGAAAAATGCGCCGAATGCGGCCTTGTTTCCTGAAAGATCGCCGCGCCCGTTGAGCAGGCCCCAGGCCGAGGCGGCGAGGTTCTTGTCGCCATGGAAGCGGGTGGTCTGATATGTGAAGTCGACGCCCGTCGTCCAGGCTCCGGGCCGGCCGAGCGGATCGCCAAGCGTGCCGATGAATCCCAGAGTCGACTCGGCGAGCACGTTCTGTCTCACCCGAACCACCGCTTCGGTGGCGCGAGGGGCCACTCCCTGCACGTCGCGCGTATGCACGACGAGCCCGCCGAGGCTGGTGGCGCCGGCCCTGCCCGTCAACTTGAGACCCGCGTCGATCGGCACCTCCGTGCCCTCGACCAGCCCGATGCGCCGGCTGAAGAACGGCACGACATCCTCGCCCAGGCCCCGCCCGAACTCGAAGATGTCGGCGCCCTCGAGGAAGAACGAGCGCTTCTCGGGAAAGAACAGCGGGAAGCGCGTGAGGTTGGTCCGGCGCGTGTCCACCTCGGTCTCGGCGAAATCGGTGTTGACCGTGAGCGAGGCCGCGCTGTCTCCGCCAAGACGCTTCGTCACGTCGAGGCTGACCTCGCCTGTCGCATCGGTGGAGGCTTCGGGCTCTGGGCTCTCGAAGCCACCTACGAGGGCCGGCCGGATGTCGAGTCCAAGCCCGAGGTCGAACGGCGGCAAGCCCTCGAGGATCCCGGCGTGGGCCATGCGGGTGATGGCGAAGTTGGGATCCGAGCCGGACCAGCGGCTCGTCTCCTGGAGGCTCTGGATGCGTCGCTGGACGTTGAGACTCCACTCCGCGCTGCCGCCGCGAAAGCGAAGCGTCTGGATCGGGATCAGGATCTCGAGGCTCCAGCCTCGATCGTCACGCCTGGTGGCTGCCTCCCAGATTCCATCCCAGTCGAGTTCTGGTCCTCGCCCCCGCGAGAGATCAGGGCGTCGAAGCGGGCGCCGCCCGGATTCACGGCGAAGACGTAACCCGAGCGCCCATCCCGGAACGTGTCGAGGACGATGGCGATGTGGTCCTCGGCCGCGAGCTCGCCGTCGCGTTCCTTGGTGAAGCTGACGATGTGCGCGGCGTCGGGATCGTCGCAGCGGATCCCGATGGCGACGGCCTTTTGCCCGGCAAGCACACGCACGCTCGTCCGGCCAGTGGGCGTGCCGCCCTGCGTGGGCTCGACCATCGTGAAGCCCTCGATCGGCGGGGCCGCGGCCCAGGCGGGCTCATCGAGCACAGCATCCACGTGGAGCGCGCCCGACAGCGCGCCGGCCCGAAGGCGCAGGGGCGGATCCTCGCCGGCAGCAGCGCCGCCGAGCAGGGCGATTCCAAAGCCTGTCAGGACGAAGGGGAAGGCTCGCAAACGCCGCAGTCTACGTCAGCTCGACGGGACCGTCCTCATCTAATCCTAAAATCCCCGTTGCTCGTGTCGGTGAGCTGCGGCTCCGCGACGCTCGTGACGCGCACCCGTGCCCGCGTCGTGGCGGGGCCCGTGACTCTGAAGCCTTGCTTGCCGTCGTCGAGCGTCGCCTTGGCGAGGGTCGACCAGCTCACCCCTCCGTCGCGCGACAACTCGATCTTGATCCTGCCCGTGAGGCCCGCCGCCACCCAGAAGACCTTGAATGTCTTGCCGATCAGCCACTCTTCGCCGCCGTTCGGAGCCGTGACGATGAGGCTGAGCGCCGGCGGGGGCGCATCGTCCACGGCCGCCTGGCCGGAGTCGCCGGTGAGGAACAGCGAGGACACGTCGACGGCCTCGAAGTCGGCGCCCTTCAGTCGGCGCAGCTCGGAGACGAGCGTGTCGTCGTTCCAGCCGGGGCTCGGCGCGCCGGAGATGTACCAGGGCGAGCCGTTGTCGGCGAGGATCATCCCGTACTTCTTGAGGGCGCGCAGGATCACCTGCAACTGCGGCGAGAACGTGGCGACGTCGACGCCCGCCTTCAGCCGGAAGCGTTGCCCCATCGCGGGCAGGGACGCGCTCGACGAGGACGAGGCGAAATGCCGCGCGGGCCAGATGTAGGCCTGGCGTGTCTTTGGCGCCGTGAAGCGCAGCGCGTGCCGGATCTCGCCGGCCGCCACTTCCTCGTAGCGGACGAGCCCTGGGAAGATCGGCAGGCCCGCAGCGTCCGCCGACGTCCAGCCGGCCGGACGCAGCGCGTGCGAGCGCAGGTCGTACGCGGCGCCCGAGTCCGCCTCCCAGCTCCCGTCCGAGAGCGGAAAGGCGCGATACAGCTCGTAGAGTCGGCACGCGCCACGATCGACCACGAGCACGTGGCGATCGCCATCGCTGGAAGCACCGCCTTCGATCGGGGCGGTGGCGGGAACCGGGAATGGTCCCGGGTCGCTCTCGTCGCCGTAGGCCTGGTAGTGGATCGCCACCTTGGCTTGCGTAGCCGGGGCGGAGACGAACGGGATGCCGATCGGCGCGCCCTGCCAGAGGGCAGCGCCGAAGTCGGGGTGAAGCGTGGTCGCGGCGCCGATCGAGTTGACGTAGGCCGACGAGTTGGCGTCGAGCGGCAGCGTGTCGACCGGGACATTCCAGATGTTGTCGGCCGGAAACACAGCGCAGCCGTCGACTACAGGCTGCGCACCAGCCTGGACCGCGATCAAGAGCAACCCGACCGTCCAGCGGATTCGCATATCGGAAAGCTACGCCGAGCGCACCCGCCCGTCTGTGACATGGAACACGGGGGACTGACGCGTCCGAAGCGGCCGTGGCGAGGGCTGCTATCATCCCCCGGTGCTGCGGATCCACCACGTGGCGCTGCGGGTCACCGACTGCGCCCGCTCCGCGGCGTTCTACTCGGGCCTCCTGGGCCTCGCCGAACTGCGCCGCCACGAAGACGGCAGCGCCGTGTGGCTGCAGGCCGGCGACGCGATCCTGATGCTGGAACGCGAACTCCGCGGCCACGGGTCGGGGTCAGGATCGGGCCACTTGCTGGCGCTCGAGGTGCACGATCTCGCGGCCTGGGAAAGGCGCCTCGCCGAGGCCCGTGTTGCGATCGTGGATCGCACGCCCTCGACGCTCTACGTTCAGGACCCTGACGGCCATCGCGTCGCTCTCAGCGTCCATCCCCGCAGGCCATGAACGATCACGCGCGGCACTCGTTCCGCATCTTCGCGGCCGCGGCGCTGTTCTCGAGTGCGGGCGCCGCCATCAAATCGACCGCGCTCACCAGTTGGCAGGTGGCGGGCTTGCGCGCGGCCTTTGCCGCGATCACGGTGTTTCTCCTGGTGCCCGAGACGCGCCGTCACCTGACCCGGCGCGCAGCGGTCGTGGGCGTTGCCTATGCCGCGACGGTCATCCTGTTCGTCCAGGCGAACAAACTGACCACCGCGGCGAACGCCATCTTCATTCAATCGACGTCGCCGCTGTACATCCTGCTGCTCGGGCCCTGGCTGCTGAAAGAAAAGGCCCGGCGTGGTGATGTCGCGTTCCTGTTGGCGATCGCCGCGGGGGTGGCGCTGTTCTTCGTGGCCCTCGACGCGCCGGCCGCCACGGCCCCGAATCCGTTGCGCGGCAATCTCATGGCGATCGGCAGCGGCTTCGCCTGCGGCCTGATGATGCTTGGGCTGCGCTGGCTGGCTCGGGAGGAGCACCTGAGCTCCGCCTCCGCCGTGCTGATCGGCAACGTGATGGCGGCGCTGTTCTGCCTGCCGCTCGCACTGCCTCTGCTCGCCGTGCGGCCGGTCGATCTCGCGACCGTAGCGTATCTGGGGATCTTCCAGATCGGGGTCGCCTTCTTCCTGCTCACCAAGGCCATGACTCACGTGGGCGCGCTCGAAACGGCGCTGCTGCTGTTCGTGGAGCCGGTGCTCACACCGCTCTGGGCGTGGCTCGCGCACGGCGAGAGGCCGGGGGCGTGGTCGCTCGCCGGGGGCGGCGTGATCCTGGGCGCGACGGCGGTGCGCACGCTGATCGACATGCGGCGTGGGGCCAGGCCGCCGGCGGAACTGCCGCCGTCCTGAGGGGCCGGCCGGGGTTAACGCCGGACGCTACGACTGGGATCGAGGCGTTCGGAAACGGACAGTCGAACACCCGGCCCCTCAATTCCATGGATACCGAAGTCCATTACCATCAACCTGTTGGCCAGAATCGACGGCTCGGCACGAGCCTTGATAGGAGATGGGCATGGACATCGCTCGTCCGGACCGGGCCCGCGAGAAGCAGACCCGTCGCCTGATCTACGGCGGCGGCGCTGTGGTGGCGGTGCTGCTAGTCACGCTCGGCCTGTCGCGTTTGAGGCCCGCGGCGCCCGGAGTCGAACGCTCCAGCGTCTGGATCGACACCGTGAAGCGCGGTCCGATGCTGCGACAGGTGCGCGGCCTGGGCACGCTCGTGCCCGAGCAGATCCGCTGGATCCCGGCCATCAACGAGGCGCGTGTCGAGCGCATCGTCATTCAGCCGGGCACGGCGGTCACCGCCGACTCAGTGATCCTGGAGCTGTCGAACCCGGAGCTCGAGCTCCAGGCACTCGAGGCCGCTTCGCAACTGCGAGCCGCCGAGGCGCAGCACACCGAGCTGAAAGTCCGCTTGCAGAGCCAGCGCCTCGATCAGGAGGCCGCGGCCGCGCGCGTAAGGGCGGACTACCACCAGGCCAAGCTGCGAGCCGATGCCGACACCGAACTCGCCAAGCAGGGATTGATCGCGGATCTCACGCTGCAGATCTCGAAGGTCACGGCGGAGGAGCTCGCAAATCGCAACGGCATCGAGCAGAAGCGGCTCGAGATCAGCGACGAGTCGGTGACGGCGCAGCTCGCGGTGCAGCAGGCGGCGGTCGAGCAACAGCGCGCGCTGGTCCGGCTCCGCCGCAGCCAGGTCGCAGCGCTGCGCCTCAAGGCCGGCATCGACGGGGTCTTGCAGGTGGTGCCGGTGGAGGTGGGCCAGCGCGTCACGCCGGGCACCAACCTCGCGCGCGTGGCAGAGCCCCGCAAGCTCAAGGCCGTGATCCGGGTGGCCGAGACCCAGGCGAAGGACGTCCAGATCGGCCAGCTCGCCTCGATCGACACGCGCAACGGGATCGTGCCCGGACGCGTGATTCGTGTCGACCCTTCCTCGCAGAACGGCACGGTCGGCGTCGACCTCGCGATCGAGGGAGCGCTGCCGAAGGGGGCGCGTCCCGATCTCTCCGTCGATGGCACGATCGAGTTGGAGCGCCTCGAGAATGTGCTTTTCGTGGGTCGGCCGGCCCAAGGCCAGCCGGAAAGTCTGGTCGGCTTGTTCCGGCTCGACCCCGGCTCCGCCGAGGCGAACCGGGTGAAGGTGAAGCTGGGCCGCGCCTCGGTGAACACCGTCGAGATCGTCGAGGGCTTGAAGGAGGGGGACCAGGTGATTCTCTCGGACACGTCCGCCTGGGACGCCCATGATCGCATCCGCTTGAATTGACGCCGCCAAACGCTCTGGGAGAAAAGAATGCCCGCTGCCGCCGATCCGATGATCCGACTCGAGGGGCTGACGAAAGTCTTCTACACCGACGAGGTCGAAACCCACGCCCTCGCCGGGATTCACCTCGACATCCAGAAGGGCGAGTACGTCGCGATCTCGGGCCCCTCGGGCTGTGGCAAATCGACGCTGCTGTCGATCCTGGGGCTGCTGGACTCGCCCACGAGCGGCAGCTACGTGCTGAACGGGACGCCGGTGCAAGGCCTCGACCTCTCGCAACGGGCGCGCATCCGCAACCGTGAGATCGGCTTCATCTTCCAGAGCTTCAACCTGATCGGCGACCTGAACGTCTACGAGAACGTCGAGCTGCCGCTCACCTACCGCGGCATGAAGGCGAGCGAGCGGCGCGAGCGCGCGAACGCAGCACTCGAGCGCGTGGGCATGGCGCATCGCTCCAAGCACCTGCCGAGCCAGCTCTCGGGCGGTCAGCAGCAGCGCGTGGCCGTCGCGCGGGCGCTGGTCGGCCACCCGTCGATCCTGCTGGCCGACGAACCGACCGGCAACCTCGACTCGAAGAACGGCGACGCCGTGATGGACCTGCTGCGCGAGCTGCACCGGGCCGGCTCGACGATCTGCATGGTCACCCACGACGCGCGCTTCGCGCGCCACGCCGACCGCACCATCCATCTCTTCGACGGCCGGGTCGTCGAGGAGGTCACCGAAGCGGCTGTCGGGGCGGAGGCATAGCAACTCCGTGGGAAGCCTGAGGCAGGACATCAAGTACGCGGCGCGACAGCTGGCGAAGAGCCCGCTCTTCACCGGCATCGTGGTGCTGACGCTGGCCCTGGGCATCGGCGCCAACGCCGCGATTTTTTCGCTCATGGACCAGGTCCTGTTCCGGGAGCTGCCCGTGCAGGATCCGGAGCGGCTCGTCGTCTTGAGCGCGCCGGGACCGAACCAGGGTTCCCGCCATCAGCACAGCGAGGTCGTCGAGGCGATCTCCCACCCGATGTTCGAGGACTTCCGCGACCAGGCGAAGGTCTTCAAGGGCATGCTGGCCTACTTCCCCAGCTCGGTTCACCTGAGCGTGGGCGGCGAGACGGAGCGGGCCGAAGGCGTGCTGGTCTCCGGCTCCTACTTCCAGGTCCTGGGCGTGAAGCCGGCTCTCGGCCGGTTGCTGGCGCCCGACGACGACACGACCCGCGGCGGCCATCCCGTCGTCGTGCTGAGCCACGGGTACTGGCAACGGCACTTCGCCTCGGATCCCGGCGTGATCGGCAAGAGCGTCCTGATCAACGGCCATCCGATGACGGTGCTCGGGGTGTCGGCACGCGGCTTTCAGGGCGTGGAGATCGGCAACGCGGTGGACCTGTTCGTGCCGCTCATGATGCACGACCAGGTGATCCCGATCTGGAAAGCCCTGGGTGAGCGCCGGGTGATGTGGCTGACCGCTATGGCGCGCCTTGCGGACGGCGTGACGATCGACGAGGCGAAGGCTGGAATCAACGTGCTCTACAAGCAGATCCTCGCCGACGAGCTCACGACGATGACGGCGAAGTCCGAGAGCTTCCGGCAGCGCTTCACGCAGAAGACGCTCGAGGTGATGCCGGGCGCGCGCGGCCCGTCCGACCTGCGCGGCCGCTCGGAGACCACGTTCTTCGTGCTCATGGGCATGGTGGGCCTGGTGCTGCTGATCGCCTGCGCGAACGTGGCGAACCTGCTGCTGGCGCGGGCTTCGACCCGGCAGCGCGAGGTCGCGGTGCGGCTCGCCCTCGGCGCACGCCGGAGCGTGTTGGTGCGCCAATTCCTCGTCGAAAGCGTGCTGCTCGCGCTGCTGGGCGGCGCCGGCGGCCTGCTGGTCTCGGCCTGGGCGGGCAGCCTGATCCTGCGGGCGCTGCCCGATGCGAACACGGCCCGCACCCTGGCCGCCGAGCCGGATCTGCGCGTCGCCGCCTTCACGCTGGGCATGGCGCTCGTCACCGGGCTGCTCTTCGGCCTGCTGCCGGCGCTGCAGGCCACCCGCCCGGACCTGTTCGGCGCGCTGAGAACCGAGGCCGGCTCGGTGCTCGGGGCCGCGGGACCGCTGCGCTTCCGCAAGGCGCTGGTCGTGGCCCAGGTGGCGCTTTCGCTGCTGCTGCTGATCGGCGCCGGGCTGTTCACGCGCAGCCTGCACAACCTGCTCAGCCTCAACCCCGGCTTCCAGCCGGAGAGCCTGCTGACGTTCTCCGTGGACCCATCCCTGGGCGGCTACGACGATCCGCATCGCATCGCGCTCCTCGGCCGGATCCTCGACGACGTCGTTTCCGAGCCGGGCGTGCGCTCGGCCTCGATCGCCGAAGTCGCGCTGATGACGAACAGCGATTCGAGCAGCACCGTGAAGGTCGAAGGCTACGAGTCGAAGGACGGGGAGAACATGAACCCGAACTTCAATAGAGTGGCGCCGGCCTTCTTCAAGACCCTCGGCATTCCCCTGCTCGCGGGCCGGGAGTTCGGCGACGCCGACGCCGCCGGGGCTCCGAAGGCCGCGATCGTGAACGAGGCCTTCGTTCGCTACTTCTACAAGGGGCAGGTGGCCGAAGCCGTCGGCCGCGTGTTCAGCCTGGCCCGTGACGAGAAACAGCCGATCACGATCGTGGGCGTCGCGAAGGACGGCAAGGCCGCCTCCCTCAAGGAAGAGCCGCCTCGCTTCGTGTATCAGCCGTACGCCCAGGTGACCGATCTGGGCGACATGACCTACTACGTGCGCACGGCCGGAGACGGCGAGGCGCTTCCGGCCCGAATCCGCGCGATCGTGCGCGGCGCCGATGCCGGACTGCCCGTCACGGACTTGAAGACGATGCGCGCGCAGATCGGCGAATCGCTGTTCGTCGAACGCATGATCGCAGCACTCTCGGCCGCCTTCGGAATGCTGGCGACCGCCCTGGCGGCCCTGGGCCTTTACGGCGTGATGTCCTTCGCGGTGACGCGACGGACGCGCGAGATCGGCATCCGCATGGCGCTCGGCGCCGCGCGGCGCAAAGTGCTGGGGCTGGTGATGGCCGAAGTCGCGACCCTCGCCGGCCTGGGCGTCGCGATCGGATTGCCCTCGGCCTGGGCCGTGGCACGGGCGATTCGCGCGCAGCTGTTCGGTCTCTCGCCGACGGATCCGCTGACGATCTTGCTTTCCACGCTGCTGCTGGTGCTCGTATCCCTGCTGGCCGGCTTCCTGCCAGCGTATCGCGCCAGCCGCGTCGATCCGATGTTGGCGCTTCGCTACGAATAGGAGACTCGCTGGAAATCATTCACCCACAGCCTGCTTCGCTGCGGAGTCCGCTGCCGGCCATGGGCGAGTAGGAGCTACTGCGACGGGCGGCCGATCGCCGCGCCCACGAAGCCGACCAGCATCACGGCGATGCAGACGGTCGGGGGCAGCGGGAAGTGGGTGAAACTGATCGCGAGAAGCACGGCCGTGAGAATCGCGTCGACGAGCGCGACGCCCCGCACCAGGTTGGGATCGCCGCGTCGCAGCACCAACAGGCCGAGTCCGCCGACCCAGGCGAGAGACAAGCTGAAGCTGAGGCTGAAGCCGTCGAGCAGCGTCTCGACCGTAAGCCGCGTGCCCGCGGCGTCGATCCTATGGCTCGACATCAGCTTGAACAGGGTCGCCTCGGTGTCGTTGGCTGGGATAGGCGCCCCTTGGGCGTGCCCCAGCATGTGCAGGCCCGCCGTGAGAAGCGCCACACAGCAGGCAACAGAGAAGAAGACGCGCTGTTGCTTCGACAATCCTAGCTCCGCTCGCGGACGAACTTCGCGAGCACCAGCGCCGCCAGCAGCCAGCTCGTGACGTCGTAGGCGAAGTACGCGAGGTGATAGGGCCAGGGCTGGTGCCACCAGATCGGCTTGCCGAGGTTCGAGAAGAAGGACCCGGCCAGGCCGATCAGGAGCACGAACCAGACGCGACCGCCATAGCCGCCGGTCGTAGGAAGCGCGCCGCGCAGTAGCGCGCCGCCGATCGCCGCCGCGACGAACATGTGCACGTAGCCCCAGAAGAAGACGCCCGCGCCCATCGCGGCGCCTTCCTTCACGAAGACGACCTGGGCGATCGGGCCCGCCGCCGCGCGCTTCTGCAGCTCCTCCGCGGACGCGCCGCTCGCCGGATTCGGCAGGACGTAGACGCCGGTCTCCTGCAGGGCCTGACTCAGGGCCGCGCCGAGAGCAATCTCGTCGGGAGCGGTCTTGATCACGGTCGTGTAGGGCAGGTGGTGGGGCGCGCCCCAGACCAGGAAACCCCAGAAGAACATCGCCAGGGCGGCGAGCGCCGCGCCGATCAGGATCTGCTTCATGTCGTCACCTCAGCCTTTAGCATTCCGACGTAGTGAATCGTCATCTCGGGCAGGGCCGGTTGCTCGGTCCCGCTCGGCATCGCAGCGAGCAGCAACAGGCCCAGCGCCATCCACGTCGTGCGTCTCATCATCGTGCCCACCTTTCGAGAAGCTCTCGGATCCGTCCGAGGTGATACAGGTCGTGCTGGCACTTGCCCAGCACCAGGAAGGCGATCGAGCCCTTGAAGAGCGCGGCCGGATCGCCTGAGGGCGAGAGCGGGAAGCGCACTTCGCCATAGAGCGCCGCTTCGGACAGCGACAGGGCCTGGTCCTGGAACCAACGCGTGTCGTCCTCGAAGCTCGCGAAGATCTCGGCGAGCGGCACCGGGCGCAGGACTTCGGCCTGGCGGCTGTTCCACTCGTTCGGGCCCATCACCGAGAGTGCACCGGGGATCACGTAGTCGAAAGACTCGCCGCGCGTCACCGTCTCTACCTCGCGGCGGAACTCGTGAGCCCAGCTCGCCAAGTGCCCGAGCAGATCCTTGAGTGTCCAGGCCCCGTTTACGTAGCGGCCCGCCAGCTCCCCGAGCGGCTGGCTGCGGAGCTGCTTCCACAACTCCAGCACTTCCTCGAGCTGCGCGAAAAGTGCCAGCGGCGTGGCTGGGAACGGCGCTCGCGCCTTCCGCCACGCGCCATCGTCGGCCAGCAGCGCCGCCTGATCTGCCCATTCCGCCAAGAGCTGTCGCACGGCCGCTCTGTCAGCCACGCCGACCCCCCTTCGTGCGCGTCGACTTCGGTGACAGGCGCGTCTTGAGGCGGGCCAGGGCGTCGCGGAAGCGATGATCGACGACCGCCTCGCTCAGCCCCAGCGTCTGCGCGATCTCCCGCGCCGGCACACCGGCCAGCTTGGCGAGCAACACGTCGCGTTCCTCGGGCGTGCACAAGCGCTGCGCCAGCCGCAGCGCGTGGCCGGCCTCGGCTTCGCGCTCGACGCGCTGGGCCCCCCTGGAGCCGTCCGCGGCTTCGAGCAAGTCGGTCGGGATCTCGCCGCGCAGCGAGCACCTTCGCTGATGGCCGCGGAGCACGAAGTGGCAGGTACGGAATAGAAAGCTCAGGACCGGGCGGGCGGCCTCGACATCCATCTCAGGCGGAAACTCCCAACGCTGCCAGCGATGATGGAACACGAGCCAGACGTCCTGCATCAGGTCTTCCGCCGTCGACACGCTCACGCGCGAACGCAGCCAGGCACGCACGGAGCCCGAGTGGAGCCGGTAGAGTTCCTCGAAGGACGCTTCCGCCGACACCTCTCCCGACGCGCGGCGGCGCAGAACCGTCCGTTCGGGCGAAGCGTCCCCGGCCGCGGGCGCCATGTCTCTCCTGCTTGAAGATGCGGCGAAAGCCGAATTCTCGCCGAAAAGATCGGCGCGTCCCACCCGCTGCCTGGGCCGAGGCGCTTTCCGGGCTGGCTGGGGCGCGGCAAACAGTAGAAAAAGAGAGACTTATAGCAACCGTTTCTGTTCGCGGTTGGGATCGTCCGTCCCGGAAACGAACAGTCGGCAGGCCGTCCAGATGACCCGCTCGAGGCCCCAAGAGCTGCGTGCGACAGGCTTTCGGGGGATGCCGCCGGCCTGGCACGGGCCGTGGTGTGTGCATGAGCGTGATCGAACTTCGCAACGTCGAGAGATGGCACGAACAGGGCGGCCAACGAAGCTACGTCCTCAGGCGTATCAGCCTGCAGATCAAGGAGGGCGAGTTCGTCTCCATCATGGGGCCCTCGGGCGCCGGCAAGTCGACCCTGCTGCATGTCCTCGGGATGCACGACGGCGAGTTCGCCGGCGAGTTCGAGTTCCTCGGGGAGCCGATTCACAAGCTCAGCCGGAAGGCGCGCCTCGAGGTGCAGAAGAAGAACATCGGCTTCGTCTTCCAGAGCTACCATCTGCTCGACGACCTAACGGTCTACGAGAACCTCGAGATCCCGCTCTCGTATCGCGACGTGAAGAAGAGCGACCGGCAGGGCATCGTGGCCGACGCCCTCGACCGTTTCCACATCGTCGGCAAGAAGGACCTGTACCCGAACCAGCTTTCCGGCGGGCAGCAGCAGCTCGTGGCGGTCGCGCGCGCGCTGGTCGCGAAGCCGAAGCTGATCCTCGCCGACGAGCCTACGGGCAACCTGCACTCCGACCAGGGGCGCGAGATCATGGAGTTGTTCCGCAGCCTGAACGCGGCCGGGACCACGATCGTCCAGGTCACGCACTCGGAGACGAACGCAAGCTACGGCAAGCATGTGATCCAGCTCCGCGACGGCTGGATCGCCGCGTGAGGCGCGCCCGGCGCTCTGCCTGGCTATACTCCAATCGGCCATGGCCGCCAGCGCCCGCATCCTCGTAGCCGACGACCAACCCGACGTGATCGAGGCGCTGCGCCTGCTCCTGAAGAGCGAGGCCTACCAGCTCCAGACGGCCGCCTCGCCCGCCGACGTGCTGGTGGCGCTCGAAGCCCGCGAGTTCGACGTGCTGCTGATGGACCTCAACTACGCCCGCGACACCACCTCGGGGCACGAGGGCCTCGAGCTGCTGGGCCGCGTTCAGGCAATGGATGCGACGCTTCCGGTCGTCGTGATGACCGCCTGGGGCAGCGTCGAGATCGCGGTCGAGGCGATGCGCCGCGGCGCGCGCGACTTCGTCCAGAAGCCATGGGAAAACGCGCGGCTGCTTTCGATCCTGCGCACCCAGACGGAGCTGGCCCGGGCGCTTCGCCAGGGGCAACGGCTCGAGGCCGAGAACCGGGCGCTGCGGGGCGAGGCCCCGCCGGGGCTGATCGCCGGGTCGGCCGCAATGCGCCCGGTCCTCGAGATGATCGCGCGCGTGGCGCCTTCGGACGCGAACGTCCTGATAACGGGCGAGAACGGCTCGGGCAAGGGCACGCTCGCCCAGGCGCTGCATGCCGCTTCGCCGCGCGCCGGCAAGCCGCTCGTCACCGTGAACGCCGGCGGGCTCTCCGAGGGCGTCTTCGAGAGCGAGCTGTTCGGCCACGTGAAGGGGGCCTTCACCGACGCGAAGGTGGACCGGGTGGGCCGTTTCGAACTGGCCGACGGTGGCACGCTGTTCCTCGACGAGATCGCGAACGTGCCGCTCAACCTGCAGCCGAAGCTGCTGCGGGTTCTCGAGACCGGGGACTTCGAACGCGTCGGCTCGTCGCGCACCCGCAAGGCCGACGTGCGGATCGTCTCGGCGACGAACGCGGACCTCACACAGGAGGTCGCGACGGGCCGCTTCCGTCAGGATCTGCTGTTCCGCCTCAATACCATCGAGATTCACGTTCCCTCGCTGCGCGAGCGACGGGAAGACATCCCGGTGCTGGCTCGGCATTTCCTCCGCCAGCACGCCCAGCGCTATCGCAAGCAGCTCAGCGGCTTCGAGAGCGCGGCGCTGCGCGCCCTCGAAGAGCATCCCTGGCCCGGCAACGTCCGCGAGCTCGACCACGCCGTGGAACGCGCCGTGCTGATGGCGCCGGGCGCACAGATCCGCGCCGCCGATCTCGCCTTGCGGCCGGCCGCCGAGAACGCGGGCCGGCTCGAGGAGATGAGCCTCGAAGACGTGGAGGCCTTCCTGATCAAGAAGGCGCTCAGCCGTTTTGACGGCAACGTGAGCCGGGCCGCCGACGCGCTCGGCCTTTCGCGCAGCGCTCTGTATCGCCGCCTCCAGCGCTACGGGCTATGAGCCCGCGGCGGAGACGCCGCGCGCTGGTTCACGACCGCCGCGTGTTGCTGCTGGCGCTGGCGGCCGGGCTGCCTGGGCTGCTCGCCAGCGCCGTGCTGCTGGCCACCTCGGGCTACTCGTCGAAGCTGCAATGGACCGTGGGCAGCCTGGTCGTGTTCGCCTGGCTGAGCTTCGCTTTCTCGGTCCAGGGCCGCGTCATCCATCCGCTCCGCACGCTCTCGAACCTGCTCGCGGCGCTGCGCGAGGAGGACTACAGCTTCCGCGCGCGGCACACCCAGGGCGACGACGCGCTGAGCCAGGCGATGGCCGAGGTCAACAAGCTCGCGGACACGCTGCGCGAGCAGCGCCTCGGAGCTCTCGAGGCCACGGCGCTGCTACGCAAGGTCTCCGAAGAGATCGACGTGGCCGTGTTCACGTTCGATGGCGAGGCGCGCCTCCGTCTCGCGAATCGCGCGGCCGAGCGCGTCCTGGCGCGGCCCGCGGAACAGCTGCTCGGGCGCAGCGCGGAGGAGCTGGGCCTCGCCGAGGCGCTCCGCGCGGACGGCCCGCGCGTGCTGGACCTGGCCTTCCCGGGCGGCCTCGGCCGCTACGAGGCGCGCCACTCCGCCTTCCGCCAGGGCGGCCGGCCGCACCAGCTGCTGGTCCTCGCCGATCTGTCGCGCGCGCTGCGCGACGAGGAGCGGCAGGCCTGGCAGCGCCTGATCCGCGTCATCGGCCACGAGCTCAACAACTCCCTGGCGCCGATCAAGTCGATCGCCGGCAGCCTCGAGGCCCTGCTCGCGAAGCAGCCGCGGCCCGCCGACGTCGATGAAGACATGCGTCGCGGGCTGTCGGTCATCGCCTCGCGCGCCGAAGCCCTCGCGCGCTTCATGGAGGCCTACGCTCGTCTGGCGCGGCTGCCGCAGCCGCAGCTGGCCGATGTCGACGTCGGCGCGCTGGTGCGGCGCGTCGCGGGGCTCGAGACGCGCGTGGCCGTGCAGGTCGAAGCCGGCCCGGAGCTGCGCCTGCGGGCGGACGGCGACCAGCTCGAGCAGCTGCTCATCAACCTGGTCCGGAACGCCGCCGATGCTGCGGCCGAGACGGGCGGCGGCGTGGGCGTCGGCTGGCGACGTCTCGCTGCCGCCCGCCAGGTCGAGATCTGGGTCGATGACGACGGGCCGGGCCTGCCCGCGACGACGAACCTGTTCGTGCCATTCTTCACGACCAAGCCCCAGGGCTCGGGCATCGGCCTGGTGCTGGCGCGACAGATCGCCGAGGCTCATGGCGGCGCCCTTACGCTCGCGAACCACGCGGCCGGCCGTGGCTGTCGCGCGCTGCTCCGCCTGCCATCGTAATATCTGGCATGCGCCTCTTACCATCGGTCCTGATCCTGGGCCTGCTCTGGCTCGTCTCCCCTGCCGCGCGAGCCGCCGAAGCGCCTGCGAACGACCCTGAAGTGGCCGCGCTGCTCCAGGACTACATCGGCCTCTACACGCGGGAGGCGCTCGGGCGGTGGCGCGAG
>CAYTWT010000106.1:0-8142 GCA_964442185.1 uncultured Acidobacteriota bacterium | reverse complement strand
GATGTCGGCGATCGTCATCATCCGCGACTGCACCGGAATCTCAGCCGCGGAAAGCCGGCGGGGATAGCCGGTGCCATCCAACTTCTCGTGGTGGGCAAAGGCGATTTCGGGCACCCGCGCGAACTCGCCCGTCCAAGGGATCTCGGAGAGGAAGCGGAAGGTGTGGGTCACGTGGCTTTCTATCTCGCGCCGCTCCTTTTCGGAGAGGCTGCCCCGCCGTATGGACAGGGCGGAGACCTCGTTGGGGGTCAGAAAGGGCTGGCGGTTCCCGTCCGTATCCCCGAAGGTCCGGTTCGGGAGATCCATGAGGGCGCGGAAGCTGTCTTCTTCGAGAATAGTGGGCTCGTTGGCCTGGACCACCATGCGCAGGATCTGGTCCATCTCAACCGTGCGCTCCTCGTAGTCCCGGTCCATCTGGGCGAGCAGCTCGGGGGAGGCCTTGCCGGCCATCGCCTGGTCGAACTTGGCCCGCAGGTGCTGGGCCTCCATGGTCCGCTTGATGTAGGAGAAGCGCTGGCGAATCACCATCATCTCGCCCACGTAGAGCTTCTTGCCCTTGATGAGCACCTTCTCGCGGACGCCGACCTTGCCGAAGTCGTGGAGCAGGCTCGCGTAGTGTATTTCCTTCAGCTGGTCCCGGCTGAAGCGAACGGCTTGGAACAGCTCCGATTCGTTGCTGTCCACCTCCTCGGCGAGGGAGCAGGTCAGCGTCGCGACGCGACGCGAGTGCCCTGAGGTCGTGGGGTCGCGGGATTCGACGGCCGTCACGGAGGCTTCCACGAAGGACTCGAACAGTCGCCGAATGTTCTGGATCAGCAGCGTGTTCTCGAAGGCGACGGCGGCCTGGCTCGCGAGCGAGCTCACCAGTTCCTCGTCGACCGGCGTGAACGGGATCACCGACTCGTCGACCAGCGCCACGGGCTGCAGCACGGTCTTGGCATCGCGCTTCTTGTTGATCAGCTGGACGACGCCGATGACCTCGTCCTTGTGGTCGCGCATCGGCACGACCAGCATCGCCTTCGTGCGGTAGCCGGACTTCTCGTCCCAGGAGCGCGGGAATTTGAAAGGCGAGCCTGGCGGCAGGCGGTACGCGTCGGCCACGTTCACGACCAGGCCCGAGAGTGCCACGTAACCCGCGATCGAGGTCTCCGCGAGCGGCATCGTGAATTCCTCGAACGGCACCTGGACCGAATCGTTCTGCGCCAGCTTGAAGCGCAGCTTGTCGTCTCTCTGGATGGCCGGATCCTTGCCGCGTTCGACGAGGTACAGGCTGCCGGCATCGGCGGCGGTGATCTCGCGGCACTTGACGAGGATCAGCTCGAGCAGCTTGTCGATGTCGCGCTCTGCCGAGAGCGCGACGCCGATCTTGTTGAGCTCGTGCAGCTCCTCGCTCTTGCGGGCGAGCGCCTGGTCGAGCTGGGCGATCACGCGCCGGTTGTGGATCGCGTCGAGCGCCCGGTCCAGGCGCAGCCGCATGCGGCCGGGCGTCACCGGCTTGAAGATCAGGTCGTCCAGGAACGGAAAGCGCTTCAGGATCTCGTCGGCCGCGTCGGTTTCGGAGACGGCTACGAACATCGCCTGGAGTTGGCCGCCAGCCCTCAGCCAGGCTTCGAGAGCGGGACGCTCGGCTTCCAGCTTCTCGGGCTCGGCGAGGACCAGGGTGCCGGCCCTGCCCTCCAGGTGCGACTGGAGTTCGGCCAGCGAGCCGACCTCCTGCGCCGAGATGCCGGGTGGCAGGTCGCCCGCGAGCACGTCGCGACTCCGGCCCCAGATCAGAATGCTAGCCATGAGCAGAAAGTCCTGACTGCACGAAAGGTTAGCACACTTCGAGCAGCTGTTTCGGGGACTCGATCGCGAAATCCGGTCGGGCCTCCCGCAAGCTTGCGGGGTCGAGGCCGTAGAGAACCCCCGCTATCTCGACTCCCGCGGACCGGGCTGTGGCCACGTCCACGGGCGAGTCTCCGACCATCAGCGTCTCGGCCGGGGTCGCCGCAAACTCTCTCATCAGCAGAAGCAGGCCGGCCGGATCGGGCTTGCTAGCCGGTCCGTCGCCGCCGCCCACGACCCGCGCGAAGCGAGCGCCGATCCCAAGTCCCGTCAGGATCGAGCGTGACAGGCCTCCCGGCTTGTTCGTGAGCACACTCAGCGTACGACCGGCGAGGGCGTCCAAGGTCTCGGCCGTTCCCGGGTAGAGCCGCGTCGTTTCGAGAAGGCAGGCGCCGTAGGCCTCCAGGAAGACGGGGAGCACCGTGGCCGGGTCGTGCCGGAGGCCGGCGCGTTCGAGGCCCCGCGCCACGAGGTTCCTGGCCCCGTGGCCGATCAGCGCGCGGACGACGTCGAGATCGAGCGGCGCCGTGCCAGGGGCGATCTGGTCCGTGGCCACGTTGAAGGCCGTGGCGATGTCCTGCGTCGAGTCCACGAGCGTCCCGTCGAGATCGAAGACCACCAACCGCTTGCGGGCCAAGGCCCTTGTTGTAACACGTGTTAAGGTCGCGTCACGATTCCGATGGAGCGCAAGCCCTTCTTCCTGCGGCTGACACTCGCCGGACTCGCGCTCCGGATCTTGTTCCTGCTCCTCGAACCCTCGGCGCGACTGGTCGGGGACGAGCACACCTGGACCGCCTGGGGCGCCGAGATCGCAAGCCCGGCGGTGGGCTTCTCGCCGGCTGCGACGCGGCTCATCTTCTATCCACCGGCGTACCCCTACTTCATTGCGGCGTCTGTTTCGCTCTTCGGCTCGCTCGCGGCCGTGAAATGGTGCCAGGTCTTCGCCTCCGCCCTGCTCATCCCTGCCGTCGGTCGCGTGGGCGCCGCGACCCTGGGCTTGCGCGCGGGCGCCGCTGCCGCGACCATCGTTGCGTTTTATCCCGATCTGGTCTGGTTCTCGGTCCACTTCTGGTCGGAGACGCTCTTCTTGGTGCTGCTCTGGTGGGCCCTCGAGCGGCTGATCGCGGCGGACCAGGACGGCGATCGCGAGGCGGCGCTTTTCGCCGGTTTGCTCTACGGGCTCGCGATCCTGACGCGCGAGACGGCGCTCTATTTCGCGCCGCTCGCCGCGGCCTGGCTCGCCCTGGGTCGGAGCCGGCCCGGCGCCCTCGCGCGCGGCGCCGCGTTCTTCCTGGCAGCGGCGTGCACCGTGCTGCCATGGACCGCCCGCAACCTCGTGGTCTACGACGCTTTCGTGCCGGTCTCCACGGCCGGCGGTCTGAACCTGTGGCAGGGCAACGCGCCGCAGTCGCGCGAAGAGATCTACGCGCTCTACGCGGAGGTGCCGGGTCGGATCGAGAAGTACCGCCACGCTCGGAGCATGGGCCTGGCCGCGATCGCCGCACGCCAACCCGGGTGGATCGTCGAAAAACTACGGGACGAGATGCCGCGTTTCTGGGAGGCGGACAGCCTGGCTCTCGCGCATCTGCGGCGCGAAGCCTACGGTCCGGCGTCCGCGCTCGCCTATCGTCTCGCCTGGCTGGCCTGCTTCCTACCCTACCTGTGTGTTCTTGCGTCTTTCGTCGCGGGCGTGACGCGGGCGCCCCTTGGGCGCAGCCAGGCGCTGCTCCTGGGCTTTGCCGCCTACTACACTCTCCTGCATGTGGCGACGCACGGCTTCGCTCGCTATCGCTTGCCGCTCATGCCGACGCTGTTCGTCTACGCAGCCTTCGCCTGGGTTGCCTGGCGCGAAGGACCGACGCGGCCGCTCGAGACGCGCCGCCTGCTGCTCGGAGCGCTGCTCGCTCTTGTGCTCGGCGCCTCGCTCGTGACGAGCCTGCTGCAACCGGACCAGGCCGAGGAGGCGCCGCCGCAATGACGCGCCTCGCCCAGCTGCTCGCGCTGCGACGCGGCTAAGCCGCCCCCGTCGCGAGCGACGCGTAGGCGGCCTCGACCTTCTCGGCATAGCGCGTGGCGGAGTACTCGCGCTCGATCAGTGCGCGCCCACGCTCCGCGCGCGCGCGCGCTTCCGCCGGCTGGCTGAGAACAGCGCGGATGCCCAGGGCAAGACCGCTGGCTGAAGGCTCCACCAGGAACGCGAGGGAGTCGTCGAGCAGCTGCGTGTGGGTTTCGATGCGCGTGGCGACCAGCGGTTTGCCCGCCGCGAGGTAGGTGTAGATCTTGAAGGGCGTGTTGGCGCCCTGGCAGCGCGGCGACACGAGCACGTCGGCAAGCGCCAGAAAAGCCGGCAGCTCGCCGGGTGGCCGCGCGCCCGCGAAGAGGCAGCGGCCACCGGAGGCGGCCGCGCGCCGAAGCAGCGCTTCGATCTGCAGCGCCTCGCCGCCCATCAGCAGCACGGTCGCTTCCGGCACGAGGCGCGCAGCGTCGACCAGCAGCTCGACACCCTGGTAGGACTCGAAGTTTCCGGAGTAGAAGGCCACCGGCCCTTCGCCCAGGCCCAACGAAGCGCGCAGCCTGGCCACGTCCGCCGCCGTTGCCTCAAAGCTCGAGTCGACGAGCGGCGGGTCTTCGATCTGGAACACGCGCGCCTCGGGCGCGCGCCGCTTCACGCCCGCGGTCAGGCTGCCGCACACGGTGATGACCGCGGCGGAACGCCTCAGCGCGTGATTCTCGAGCGCCTCGGCCAGCCACAAGAGCGGGCCGCGCCGCGCGAAGCCCGACTCCCGGAGCTGATCCGGGATCGACGAGTCCACGTCGCTGACGAGCGGGACGCCCTTGAGGCGCGCGATCGGCGCGATCAGGTGGGCGGCCTCCTCGACCGCGTGCACGACGTCGTAGCGCCGCCTCAGCAGAAGCCACGTGGCCTGCATCGCAAACGGCACGTCGAGCAGCAGCTTGGCGAGCGAGGGGCCGGCCTTCACGCGCCCGACGGGCAGGCGCAGGCTGCGGCGGATCCGCAGCCCCGGCAACTCGACCGCTTCGCCTTGTGGGTACGCGAGCAATTCGACTTGATGGCCTGCGGCCGTCAGCGTTCGCAACATCGCGAGCACGGCAAGCGGCGTGCCCCGCACCTCGAAGAACGGCTGCGGGGCGAGAAACAGGATCCTCAATGGCGGAGGAATCTCTCCGCGTCGATCGCTGCCATGCAGCCGCTGCCTGCCGCGGTCACGGCCTGGCGATAACGATGGTCCTGCACGTCCCCGGCCGCGAAGACGCCCGGCAGGCTGGTCGCCGTGGTGCCGTCGTGAGTGAGCAGGTAGCCGCCCTCGTCCATCTCGAGCTGGCCCTTGAAGGGCGCGGTATTCGGCACATGACCGATCGCCATGAAGATGCCGCCCGCGGCCACTTCGGTCACTGCCCCGGTCTTCAGGTTCTTCAGCATCGCGCCGGTCACGCCCCGGCCCTGCCCGCCCAGGATCTTCTCGATCGTGCTGTCCAGGAGCCAGACGATCTTGGGATTGGCGCGCGCGCGGTCTTGCATGATCTTCGAGGCGCGCAGCGTGTCGCGGCGATGCACGATCGTGACCTTCGAGGCGAACTTGGTGAGGAACGTCGCCTCTTCCATCGCCGTGTCGCCGCCGCCCACGACCAGGACCTCCTTGCCCTTGTAAAAGAAACCGTCGCAGGTGGCGCAGGCCGAGACGCCGCCGATCCTGGTGCGGAACTCCAGTTCCTCGGGCAGGCCCAGCCAGCGCGCGGTCGCGCCGTTCGCGATGATCAGCACTTCCGCCTTCACGGCCCCCTCGGGCAGCGCCAGCGTGAACGGACGCTCGCGCAGGTTCATCTGTGTGAGCGCGCCGGTCGTGAACTCGGCCCCGAAGCGCTCGCTCTGCTTCCGCATCCGGCTCATCAGCTCGGGCCCCAGGATGCCCTCGGGGAAACCCGGATAGTTGTCTACGTCGGTGGTGAGCATGAGCTGGCCGCCGGGGATGTCGGTGGGGTCGTCGCCGCCCCCGCCCTCGACCACGAGCGGCTCGAGGTTCGCACGCGAGGCGTACAGCGCAGCCGTCAAACCCGCCGGCCCCGAGCCAAGGATGACGACCTTGTAGCGTTCCTTCTTGGGCATGAGGTCAGTATACTCGGCGCTCCATGAAGGCCGCTCCCGACCGCATCGACGTGATTCTCTCTACACTGAACGCCACCGACGTCGGCAGCCTCGAGAGCATCGCCGAAAAGATGGGCCAGGTTCGCGACGAGCTTCTGGTCCTCGAAGAGCCCGACCTCGCGGAGCGCGCCACGGGCACGATCGCCGCCCTCGCGCGCGGCGACATCACGGAATGGAAGCGCGGCCGCGCGTTTCTGCAAAGCAAGATCGGCCACCTTAGATAATCAATTCGGGGGCGCTGCGGACCCCAAGCAGCCCTCGCGCGTTGCTGGCGAGCCTCGCTCCCGCCTCGCGCTGATCGACGAGAGCCGACCCCGGGCCAGGAGCGAATGCCCCCGACCCGGAGACGGCCGATCCTCACTGCACGGAAAACGCGTGAGCGAACGAGTCGAGCAACGTGGGCTGCGCGCCCCCGAGGCCGCTCTCGACCGTGCTCGCCGAGCCGCCCGTCGTCAGAAAGACCTTGTACGTCGGCGAGTCTTCCCGTGGCCCCACGTTGCCGATCCAGAGCACGTAGTCGGCCGCCGTCGCCCCGGATACCGTGAGCACTCGCGGTTTCGGCGTCGTGCTTTCCGAGAGGGCGACGATGTTGCACTTGTCCGCCACCAGCTTTTCGAAGGGACACTCGCCCTTCGCGACGTAGACGACGATGTGGTTGGCCGCCGATTTCCACTGCACGCGAATCTCCAGATCGCCGGTCGTGGAGGTTGTGAACGAAGCGTCCCCGATGAAGCGCGGCGACAGACTTGGGATGCCGCCCTCCGCGATGAGGCTCTTGGTCGGAGCCGGAGCCGGCGTGGGCACGGGCGTCGGCGCCGTGGGGCTCGCGCTGCCGCTGCCACAGCCCGCAAGCACGAGGGCCAGCAGCAACGCGGAGGCCGTGGCCCGATTGGTCCTGTTCAACATTGTCCTGTCTCCCCTGCAAAAGGCGCATCCGGGCACGCCCGGGACTGAGCGCCGGTTTCTCATTTGCTGTGACGGTTCGTCATGGAGAGAGCAGGGCTCGTGCCACGAAGCGAGGCAGCGCTTCGCGGATTCTCAAGTTGCTGAAGGGGCGGCCACGGCGCGCCAGGCCGTGTCGGCGAGCGGCGCAAGCGCGCCGCCAAGCCGTTGGGCGGTTTGCGCAGCCACTGGGCAGTTGTGTGCCGCTCAGGCCCGGCTTCGGCGACCGGCTGACGCCGCCTCTGTCCTACGGCCCGGGCGTAGAATGGGGAGATGGCGACAGCGGTCGAGACGAGCGTAGCCCGAGCCCTCGCGACACAGCACTCGTGGGTCGGGAACCGCGAGGTCGTGGGACGCGGCGGGCTCCGCGACGCGATCTCCCCGGCCACCGGCGAGGCGTTCGCCCGTGCCAGCCTGCTCGACGCGGAGCAGATGCAAGCGGCCGTGGCCGAAGCACGCTCGGCAGCGCCATCGTGGCGCGCGCTCTCGTTCCGCGAGCGAAGCCGGTTGCTGTTGCGGGCGCGCGACGTGATCGTCGAAGACGCGAACCAGATCGCGCGGCTGATCGCGCAGGAGCAGGGCAAGCCCACGGTCGAGGCGCTGGCCGTGGAGATCTTCCCCGCGCTCGAGGCGCTCAAGCACCTGGCCGAGCACGCCGAGGCTGCCTTGCGCGAGGAGCCGCTCGAGAGCGGCGTCTTGCTCTTCGCCCACAAGCAGGCGCGCATCCGCTACGAGCCGTTCGGGGTGGTGCTCGTGATCACGCCCTGGAACTATCCGTTCTTCCTGTCGCTCTCCGGTGTCGCCACCGCACTCGCGGCGGGCAACAGCGTGGTGCTGAAGCCCGCTCCGGCGACGACGCTCGTCGGCCTGAAGCTCGGCGACGTGTTCCGCAGGGCCGGCTTTCCCGAAGGCGTCTTGAACGTGGTTGCGGTGGACGACCGCCTGGCGCCCGGGCTCGTCGAGGACGAGCGCTTCGGCAAGATCCTGTTCATCGGCAGCGGTTCGACCGGCCGGCGCGTCATGGCCGGCGCGGCGAAGAACCTGACCCCGGTGGTGCTGGAGCTGGGCGGCAAGGACCCGGCCGTCGTGTGTCGCGACGCCGATCTCGAGCAGGCGGCGCGCGGCATCGTCTGGGGCGCCTTCGTGAACGCGGGGCAGACGTGTGTTTCGGTCGAGCGCGTCTACGTCGAGGAACCGGTGGCTGACAC
>CAYTWT010000105.1:0-31155 GCA_964442185.1 uncultured Acidobacteriota bacterium | reverse complement strand
GTCAGCTGTCCCTTTGCGGCTGCCGCTGCATCGAGCTTCGTATCGGCGGCGACGACGAGCCCCGGCGCGACCAGGAGGCCCGCAGTCATGACCCACACAAGCGACCGTTCGAGACGCATGGAAGACCTCCCCCGCTTCGATAATAGGCCCCGGCCGCGTCGTGCACAAGGGATCTTGGGATCCAGGGAAGGAGCCGCCGGTCGCCACCCACGAGAGCGACCGCCCGCTCCGCGAGGGCGTACCAGCCGGCGTCAGCATGCCAGGCAGCCACCCGAGACCCAGGCGCCGGTCCCGTCGAGTCAGGCTGGGAGGCCTCGCCCCAGGGGCAACTCGCGGCGGCGCTCGCCGGTGGCCGCGAAGATCGCGTTGGCCACGGCGGGGGCCACGGGAGGCACTCCGGGCTCGCCCACTCCCGCGGGCGGGGCCGTGCTCTCTACCAGGTGGACGTGAATGTTCCGCGGCGTCTCGGTGATGCGGACGAGCGGGTAGTCGTGGAAGTTCGACTGCTCGATCGCTCCTGCCTTGGCGGTGATCTTGCCGAGTAGTGCCCCGCTCAAGGCGAAGATCACGGCTCCCTGGGCCTGGGCCATGACCGTGTCCCGATTGACGAAGGTCCCGCAGTCGAAGGCGATGTGCGCCTCTTCGACCTGGGCCGTTCCCTGCGCGTTCACCGAGACCTCGGCCACGACCGCGACGTAGCTCAGGAAGCTGCGGTGGGCGGCGATTCCCAGGCCGCGGCCCTTGGCCAGCTTGCGGCCCCAACCGGCCTCCTTGGCTGCCAACTCGATCACGTGGCGCAGCCGCCCCGTGTCCAGGGGATAGTCCTGAAGCGAGGCGCTGTAGTTCGGATCGTCGGACCCGTCGGCCTTCAGGTCCACGCGGCGGGGCGCCCCGATCAGCTTCAAGAGGTAGTCCTTGGGATCGGCGCCCGCGGCGTGGGCCAACTCGTCCGCGAAAGAGCCGATGGCGAAGGCGTGGTAGATGTTCGCCACCGAGCGCAGCCATCCGATGCGCACGTGAGGTGCGATCGGGGCGTTCTCGAGGCGCAGGTTGGGCACGTCGAACGGCAGATCCGAGAAGCCCAGCCCGAGCTCCCAGTTCGGCGGGTACTCGGCCTTGGCGTCGAAGCTGGCGGCGATCGTGGGAAAGACGCTGCGGTGCCGCCACGCGACCGTCCGCCCTTCAGCGTCGAGGCCCGCCTCGAGGTGTTGCGCGCTCGCGGAGTGGTAGAACCCGTGCCGGATCTCGTCTTCCCGCGTCCAGGTCACCTTGACCGGGCGGCCCACCTTCTGGGAGAGGAGCGCCGCCTCGAGGATGAAATCGGGCATCGACTTGCGACCGAAGCCGCCGCCCAGCAGGGTCACGTGGACCGTGACCTTCTCCACCGGGAAGCCCAGGGCCGTGGCCACCTCCTTGCGAGCGCCCATCGGATCCTGGGTGCACGCCCAGACCTCGCAACTTCCGTCGCGCACCGACGCCAGCGCGGCCGGTGGCTCGATGGCGCTGTGGGTGAGGAGCGGTGTGTAGTAGAGGGCCGAGACCCGCTTTGCGGCGGCGCCGAGCGCCGCGTCCACGTCTCCCCGGCTGCGCACGACTTTGGCCGGCTGGCTGGCCTTGGCCTCCAGCTCCTTCCTGTACGCGGCGGAGTCGTAACTCCCCTCGGCCCCCGGGTCCCAGACGACCTTCAGCGCCTTGCGTCCCTGGAGCGCCGCCCAGGTGTGGTCCGCGATGACCGCCAGCCCTCCGAGCGGCTTCATCCCCTGGGAGAGACCCGCGGCTTCCATCTCCACCACGTGCCGCACCCCGGGGACCTTCAGGGCGGCGTCGCGATCGAAGGCGGTGGGCTTGCCGCCCACCGCCGGGCTGCGCTCGATGGAGGCGTGGAGCATGCCATCGGTCCGTGCGTCGATGCCGAAAACGGCCCGCCCCGTGACGATGTCGGGGACGTCCACCAGATTCCGTCCCTTGCCGATGTAGCGCCATTCGGCGCGAGTCTTGAGCTTCAAGGTCGCCGGGTCGGGGGCAGGCACCTCGGCCGCACGCTCTGCAAGTTCCCCGTAACCCAGCTTGCGCCCGGAGGCACGATGCTGGACGAAGTGCTGGACCGCTTCGCACTCCGCGGGCGGCACTCCCCAGGCCTTCGCGGCCGCCGACACCAGCATGTGACGGGCCGTGGCTCCCACCTTGCGCATCGGCTCGAAGAAGTCGCGCACGCTGTGGGAGCCGTCGGTGTTCTGGTCCCCGTAGCGCTCGTCGGCCAGGGCCTGGACCACCCGCACCCGATCGAAGTCGGCCTCCATCTCGTCGGCCACGACCATGGGCAGCGCTGTCTTGATCCCCTGGCCCATCTCGGAGCGGTGGGCCACGATCTCCACCTGCCCCGAGGCGTCCAGAGACACGAACAGATTGAAGCGGAACCCTCCGGCGGCTGCCGCCCGCGCGCCCTTGGGGCGCAGGCCCAGGATCAGCGCTCCCGCGCCGAGACCGGTGAGCTCCAGGAATTCCCGACGCCCCACCACCTCTACCCGGGGGCTCACAGCGCCGCCGCCTTCCGGACCGCCTGGCGGATCCGCAGGTAGGTGCCGCAGCGGCAGAGGTTGCCGGACAGGGCCGAGTCGATCTCCTGGTCGGTCGGCTTGGGTTTCTCCCGCAAGAGCGCGGCCGCGCTCATGATCTGGCCGACCTGGCAGTAGCCGCACTGGGGGGCGTTGACCTCTACCCAAGCGCGCTGCAGGGGATGCCGGCCATCGGGTGAGAGCCCCTCGATGGTCGTGATCTTGCGACCCTCCAGCGTGGCGATGGGTGAAACGCACGAGCGCGTGGCCTCGCCGTCGATATGGACGGTGCAGGCGCCGCACTGGGCCATGCCGCAGCCGTACTTGGTGCCGGTCAGCCCCAGCACGTCGCGGAGCGCCCACAGGAGGGGCATGTTCGGATCGGCATCGACCGTGTGCTCGGCGCCATTGACGTTGAGCTTGATCATCCTCGCACCGCCCTCCCTTGCTTCCGACGGCCCATCATCTCCCCAATGCCGCCCTCCGCCAACCGCTCGTAGCGGAGCCGGTCCACTTTTCTCCTTGACACGTCGATCCGGTGAAGAGCACGATCCGGCCGACCGTTCACGCCCTACTGGCAGATGACTCTGCTCGCCCGGAGCCTTCGGGCCTGCGCTCGTCGCCCGCGAACGATCGCAAGCAGTGCCCCCCCAGGAGGTGGGCAGCCCATGCGCAAGGTGTTCCTGAGCTTCTTTCTGATGGCGCTCGTCGGCGGCCGCACCGCGCCCGCCCTCGCCCAGAGCATGCCGACGACGCAACCGAAGTTCCTCCACATCGTCCGAGAGCAGGTCAAGATCGGCCGCTCCGCCGACCACTCCCGGTGGGAAGCCGGATGGCCCGCGGCGTACCAAAAGGCGAAGTCCCCTGACGTCTACATCGCGCTCGAGTGGGTGACGGGGCCAAACGAGGTCTGGTACGTCTCGACGTATGCCTCGCAGGCCGCCTTCGGCGAGAGCCTGGCCAAGCAGGAGGCCGACCCGGTGCTTTCATCGGAGATCGAGCGACTCGGCCGCGGCGACGCGGAGTTCGTGAGCGACATCAACGCGCTCGAGGCCGTGGCCCGGCCGGAGCTCAGCCATGGCGTCTTCCCCGATCTCGCGATGATGCGCTTCTGGGAGATCGGCACATTCCAGATCAAGCCCGGCTACAACGAGGAGTTCGAGGCTGCGGTGAAGGCTTACGCCGCCGCCGCCGGACGCTCCGCCCCGAATGCCTCCTGGCGCACCTACGAGGTGGTGGCGGGCGCCCCGGACGGGACGTATCTGTTCTTCTCGTCGGTGGCTTCCTTCGGCGGCTTCGACAAGGCGCGGGAGGAGGGTGAGCTGACCTGGAAGGGCCTCACCTACGAGGAGCGCAGCGCGGTGCAAAAGCTCTACGCCGAGGGGACCTTGAAATCGTGGAGCAACCGCTTCCGCCTCGAGCCTCGGCAGAGTTACGTGCCAGCGGAGACGCGGCAGAAGGACCCGGCCTTCTGGATGCCGAAGCCGGCAGCGAAGGCGCCGGCCAAGAAGCCCTGACTCAGCGTCGATTCTGGGGGACACGCCGGCCGGACGCGCTCGTGTGTAAAGGCTGCGGAGCTCCGCTCAAGATCTTCGCGTAGATAGACGACCGGGTTATTATCACAGGTCGCTCGACAGTCGAAAGGACCTGAGATGAGACAGCGCCGCACCTGGATAGCCCTTGCCCTTGCCCTCGCTACGCCCGTGGCCCGCGCCGATGAAGCGGCCGCCGCTCCACCGCCCGCTCCGCCACAGGCCGAGACGACCGTCGCTGCCGACGCGCCGAGCCTCACCCACGCGACGTACGCCGAGCCGTCGACCGCCTGGCACCTCTTCGGCGGCCTCGGCTTCGGAGCAGCCGACGGCAAGTACGGGGACGTCCTCCAGAAGCCCCTCCAGTGGGAGACTCGGATCGCGAAGCAAAGTGCGTCCGGCAGGTGGCGCTTCGGCGTTGGCCTGCAGTTCGGGTCGATGGACCCGGCCGAAGACCCCAACATCCCCCCCGAGACGGAAGCGCTGTGGCTCGCTCCCGACAAGGAGTGGGCCCGTCTCGAGACGTCTTTCAGCGTGACCCGCTTCTTCAGGGTCGGGGAGCGCTTCCGCCCCTATCTCCAGGGCCGCGTGGGGATCGAGCGCATCCACCCACGCAGCGAGCTGTTCTACAACAAGCCGCCAGAGGGCCTCGAGCCCGGCGAGAGCCCGACCAAGGCCACGAACGGCATCGGGTTCACGGTCCAGCCGGGGTTCGAGTATTCGCTCGGCAAGACGCTCTCCCTCGACGTCGGCGGCTTCTGGACCTACTACAAGACCGGGTCGTATGACATGTCCCCGCTCGGCCTACCGGACGTCGACTCCGGCTTTGAATGGGGCGCGCGCGTGGGCCTCGCCTGGCAGCCGTTCGCGGCGACGCCCCGGGATTCCGCCGGGAAGGCGATCCTCGTCGACCCGACCACGGGCAAGCCGCTGCCGCTTCCACCGCCCCAAGGAAATCGCGACGCCTGGGGCGTGCCGCGCAGCTGGGGCTGGGCCACCGCCGAGATGTTCGCGATCAACTGGGGCGCCTCGATGTTCAACGAGTACGTGCGCGACGCGAACTTCAACCAGATCAGCCCGCGCAGCTTCTGGGCGAACCTCGAGGAAGGCTTCACCTACGACGACAACAAATTCAAGACCAACCAGCTGATCCACCCCTTCAACGGCTCGACCTACTACAACGCCGCGCGTGCGAACGGGATCGGCTTCTGGGGCAGCTCGGCGATGGCGCTCGCCGGCGCCTTTACCTGGGAGTGCTGCGGCGAGACGCATCCCATGTCCTACAACGACATGATCTCGACCGGGTTCGGCGGCATCGCTCGCGGCGAGATCGCCCACCGCGTCTCGTCGCTGATCCTCGACAACCGAAGCCGCGGCAAGGGACGCGTCGGGCGGGAGGCGGCGGCCTTCCTGTTCAACCCCGTCCGCGGCTTCAACCGGCTGCTCTCGGGCGACGCGAGCGAGGTGAAGGGCAACCCGCAGCATCCCTACAACTGGCGGCCGACCTTACAACTCTTCCTGCGAGCCGGGGGGCGTGTGATCGGCGAGGGCGAGTCGATCTCGGAGAACACGAAGAAATACGGCTTCTTCGAGGCGGCGCTCAGCTACGGCGACGCGTGGGATCCCGACAACCGGCGGCCGTACGACCGCTTCGACGTCCTCTCGCAGTCGAACTTCGGCGACAAGACCCGCGTCGGACGGCTGCTGATCCGCGGCGACATCGTCTCGAAACTGCTCTCGAAGAACCACTCGCTCGCGTTCCAGCAGGACTTCGACTACATCGACAACGAGGCCTACGAGTACGGCGGCCAGAGCTTCGGGCCGGCGCTGCTGTCGCGCTTCGAGCTCTCGCAGAACTTCGCGCTCACCACCCGCGCCCAGGTGTTCTTCATCCTGCTCGGGGCCGTGAACTCGGACCTCTCGTTCCTGGCCGACGTCGCCAATCAGGAGCGGATCCGCGAGTACGACTACGGGCCGGGCGCAGGCGTCTCGGCCGAGCTTTACCTGCAGCGCAAGAACCTCCCGGTCCTGGTCGCGCGCTATCGTGGCAGCTACATCGACGTGTCGAACGGCTCGATCTACAACAACGACACCTCCGACATCGGCCTCAACTCCAGCCACGGCGTCCAGCAGGTCCAGCTGAAGCTGGAAATTCCTGTGGCGAAGGGCCTCTCGATCGGCGCGGACGGGTCGGTGTTCTTTCGCCGCAGCCACTACGACTTCGAGGGCAGCGGCGTCCCGCCCGAGATCGGCGAAGGCCGCCGCACGATCACCCAGCGCAATCCCGAGGCGCGAGTCTTCCTGGCGTGGAGTTACTCTCACTAGTCCGAAGTTTCCCGTCGTTTGGTGGGGGGGAGCTTCGGCCTTTCCAAGCCGGTCCGCGACCGCGCTCAAGAGCGGATGCCACGCGCGTGTCACATCCGCGAATGGCATGCCGGGTTAGGATGCCTGACAGACTCATGCCTAATCCCTCAGACCCGGCGGCGCAGGCGGCGCGCACGCCCCACGCCCGTTCCCCCAACGTCCTCGAGGTGAGCGACGCACGCCGGTCCTATGCCGGCGGTCCGCCGGCGCTCGACGGACTCTCGCTCGAGGTCCGCGCCGGGGAGATCCTCGCGTTGCTGGGCCCGAACGGCGCCGGCAAGACCTCGCTGATTCGCGCGATCTGCGGACGCGTGCGGCTCGATTCGGGAACGCTGAGCCTGGGCGGGCGTGACCCGCGGCGAGACCCGCAGGCGCGTCGCCAGCTGGGCCTGGTACCACAGGAGGTCGCCCTCTATCCCGAGCTGACCGCGCGCGAGAACCTCGAGCTGCTGGCGCGCCTGGCCGGACTGGCGCCTGCCGCTGCAGGCCGCGCCGCCCGGGAGGCGCTGGAATGGATTGGCCTGGCAGAGCGCGCGCACAGCCGCGCGCGCGAGCTCTCGAGCGGCATGAAGCGTCGCCTGAACCTCGCAGCCGGCGTGCTCCATCGCCCGCATCTGCTGCTGCTCGATGAGCCGACGGTCGGCGTTGACGCTGCCGCCCGCGAGCGCATCCACGACGGCCTGCGCGAGCTGCGCGCACAGGGCATGGCGATCCTGCTCGCCACGCACGACTTCGAGCAGGCCGAGGCGCTGGCCGATCGCATCGCGATCCTCTCGCGCGGCCACGTCCGGGGCCAGGGGACGCTCGCCGCCCTCGTCCAGCAGGTCTTCGGCGGCGCGCGCGAGCTCGTAGTGACTCTCGCGCACGAGCCCGACGCGCCCGCACGGTCGGCGCTCGAGGCCGAGGGCCTTGCGGCGGTCGAGCCGCTCACCTGGCGCGGCCGGCTGGCAGGCGACCTCACGCAGCTGGACGCTCTGGCCTTGCGCCTCGCTGCCAGCGGCCTGCTGCTGAATGAACTGCGCGTGCGCGAGCCGGGGCTGGGCGGGGTCTTCCAGCGTCTGGTTTGCGACGAGCCCGGCGCGTGAGCGGCGTCGTCTTCCGGATCATGCTGCTGACGTTCGTGCGCGACCGCCACGCGCTGACAATGAGCATCGTGCTGCCGATTGCGTTCTTCCTGGTCTTCGCCACGATCTTCGCGGGCAGCAGCGGTGAGCATCTGCGCGTGCGCATCGCGTTCTGCGATGAAGTGCGCTCCGATGCCTCGACGCGCTTGCTTCGCGCCCTCGCCCGCGATCCCGCACTGGAACCCGTCGCGCCGGGCCCGCTGCCCGCCGCGCGTGTCCGCGAGCTGGTGCGCAGCGGCGGGATCGACGCCGGGCTGATCGTGCGCCGCGAGGCCGAACCGCTCGGCAGCATGGGCGGCTTCGGCGCGCCGCCGCTATTGCTGCTCAGCGATCCGACCCGCGCGGTGGCGGCTCAGCTCGTGGCGGGCCTGGTGCAGAAGGCCTACTTCACCTGGTTGCCGGACGTCGCCCTTGGCGGCGTCGTCGAGCTGCTGCAGGCGGAATTCGTCGAGCTGACGCCCGAGCAGGGCGACGCGGCACAGGCAGCGCTCAGTGAGCTGCGCGGGTCCGTGCTCGCCGACGAGGCCCGTGCGCGCCCGCCGAGCGTGGGCCTCGAGGAGCTGGTGGAGCGCCGCGCGATCGAGCGGCCCGCCCGCGCCCGCAACCACGTGGCCTACTACGCGGGCGCCGTCGCGATCCTGTTCCTGCTGTTCTCGGCCGTGCACGGATCGCTCTCGATGTTCGAGGAGCGAGACTCGGGGATTCTCGACCGGCTGCTCGCCGGCCCGGCCGGCGCCGCCGCCCTGGTCAACGGGAAGTTCCTCTTCCTGCTGGCGCAGGGGTTCTTCCAGGTGAGCGTGATCTTCCTGGTGGCCTGGCTCGCCTACGGTGTCGAGCTGCCCGCGCGGCTGCCCGGCTACGGGCTGGTGACGGTCGCCGCCTCCGCTGCGGCTGCCGGCCTCGCGCTAGCCCTCACGACGGCCTGCGCCACGGCGCGCCAGGCCCAGACGCTGGCCAACGCCGTGATCTTGATCACGTCTGCGGTCGGGGGCAGCATGGTCCCGCGCTTCTTCATGCCCCCGCTGATCCAGGACCTGGGCTGGCTGACGCCCACCACCTGGGCGCTGGAAGCGTACACGCGGCTCTTCTGGCGCGGCGAACCGCTCGGGAGCCTGCTGCTGCCGGTGGCCATGCTGCTGCTCGCGGGGGGCGGGGGCCTGACACTGGCCCACGCGGCCGCACGGCGCTGGCAAAGCGTCTGACGCGGCCGGCCGGAGTGTGAGAGCATGGGAGAGATGGTTTTCGTGTTGCTGTTCGTGGCGGCCTTCGTGGGCATGGAAGGCGTAGCTTACCTTTCGCACGAGCACTTGATGCACGGACCCCTCTGGTTTCTTCACCGCTCGCACCACGAGCCGCAGCAGGGCGCGCTGCAGTGGAACGACCTCTTCGGCGTATTCTTCGCGATCCCCTCGATCGCGCTGATCTACCTCGGCACGCACGGCGCGCCGGCGGCGCTGCCGCTGGGCTTGGGGATGACGGCCTACGGCGCTGCCTACTTCCTGTTTCACGACGTGATCGTGCACCAGCGCTTGCGCCTTCGCGGCTGGCCGCGCTGGGCCTATCTCGAGCGCATCGTCCGCGCGCACCTCGTCCACCACCGCACGTTGCAGAAGCAGGGCGCGGTGTCGTTCGGCTTCCTCTGCGCGCCCGCACGCCTGGGAGCCGCGAAGCAGCTCTGAACGCCGGGCTCAGTCGAGCGTGAGCCTTTCCGTCCAGAGCGGCGTTCGGGCCTCGGTTGCCTCGGCCCCCCGCCGGCGCCTTCCCAGCGCCCTGAAGAGCGCCCTGGCGATCCAGAGCAGCTGTCGCTGTCTCGGCACCACGGCGCGCCGGTCCCAGGCGCGCGCTCCGCGCGCCTCCACGAGGCGGCCGATCTCGGAGTACACGCCACGCGCCGCGGCCACGGCCGAGGCGGCCCGGAAGTCGAGGAAGACCAGGCCGCGGTCCGCCGAGGCGTAGTAGGGCTGCGCCTCGCGCAGCAGCCGGGCCACGAGGCGAGCCAGGCTCTCGCGCGCGGCCGGCTCGGCGAGCCGCGCCGGGTCGAGCCCGGCTTCGCGCAACCAGGCGCGCGGCAGATAGACGCGGCCCACGCGCGCGTCGGGGACGACGTCGCGGGCGATGTTCGTCATCTGAAGCGCGAGACCCAGGTCCGCCGCGTGGCGCAGCGCCTCGAGGCTGCGGGCGCCGAGCACGTGGGCCAGCATCAGACCGACCACCCCCGCGACGTGATAGCAGTAGCGCAGCGTGTCGTCGAGCGTTTCGAAGCGTTGCAGCGCCACGTCCATCGCGAAACCGTCGAGCAGCTCGAAGGGATACCGCTGCGGGATGTGGTAGAGCGCCACCACCCTTTGCAGCGCCGCGAACTCGGGCTGCTGCCCCGGTTTTCCAGCCAGCGCGTCCCGCGTCTGCGCGCGCAGCCGTTCGAGGCGTGCGCCCGCTCCAGGGCTCTGCGCGCCTCCGTGTCCGAGGTCCTGGCTGTCGATCTGGTCGTCGCAGTAGCGGCACCATGAGTACAGCAGGTGTACCGCGTCGCGCGTGCGCCGATCGAACAGCCTGGCGGCGACCGCGAAGCTCCTCGAGCCGGCGCCGATCGCCGCGCGGCTTCCGGCGAGGACGGGGTCGCGCTCAGGCAAGCAAGGGCTGGAGAACACCGAGGTCGTGCAGCATCAGCCCGGCGGTCGCCTTGGCAGAGTTCACGACCCCGGGCACGCCGGCGCCGGGGTGCGTGCCCGCACCGACCAGGTAGAGACCGCCGATCCGGGCGTCGCGGTTGTGGGCGCGGAAGTACGCGCTCTGGGTCAAGATCGGCTCCAGCGAGAACGCGGAGCCGTGGTGGGCGCCCAGCGTTTCCCGAAAATCGAGCGGCGTGAAGATGCGCTGCGTGACGAGGTCGGCGCGCAGGTTCGGGATCGCGCGGCGCTCGAGGTAGTCGAGGATGCGCTCCGCATAGCGCGGTCCTTCCACGACCCAGTCGATCGGGGCCTTGCCCAGATGCGGCACCGGCGAGAGCACGTAGAAGGCTTCGCAGCCCGGCGGGGCGAGCGAGGGGTCCGTGACGGTCGGCGCATGCAGGTAGAGCGAGAAGTCGTCCGCCAGCCGGCCGGTCTCGAATACGTCTTCGAGGAGCCCCCGGTAGCGGGGCCCGAACAGCACACTGTGGTGGGCCAGCTCCGGGTGGCGGCGGCGCGTGCCGAAGTAGATCAGGAACAGCGACATGCTGTGGCGCATTCGCGAAAGACGCCGCGCCGGAGCGGCGGCCAGGGGCTCCTCGCGCAGCAGGCGCGCGTAAGTGAAGACCGGGTCGGCGTTGCTCGCCACGGCGTCGAAACGGCCGTGCCAGCCGTCCTCGCTGACCACCCCGGTGACGCGACCGCCAGTCGTGGTGATCGTCTGCGCGCCGCAGCCCAGACGCAGCTCGCCGCCCAGCTCCTGGAAGAGCGCGATCAGGCCCCTTACCAATGCCCCGGTTCCGCCGCGCGGGAAAAAGACGCCCCACTTGCGTTCGAGCACGTGAATCAGCGTGTAGATGGCGGAGGTGCGGAACGGGTTGCCGCCCACCAGCAGCGTGTGGAAGCTGAACGCCTGGCGCAGCTGCGGGTCGCGGATGTGGCGTCCCACCATCGCGTACACGGAGCGATAGGACTCGAGGCGCGCGAGCTGCGGCGCCACCCGGATCATGCTCCACCAGTCGAGGAAGGGCGTCGCGGCCAGCTTGGTGTAGGCCTGTTCGAACACCTGCTCCGCATAACCCAGGAAGCGCTCGTAGCCGGCCACGTCGGGCGGGCTCTTGCGGCGGATCTGCTCGAGCGTGGCCTCGAGGTCGTTGCTGTAGTCGAAACTGTAGCCGTCCTCCCAGAGCAGCCGGTAGAACGGGCGCACCGGCATCAGCTCGACGTAGTCGGCCAGGCTGCGTCCGGAGAGCCCGAACAGCTCTTCCAGGCACTCCGGCGCGGTGATCACGGTCGGACCGGCGTCGAAGGTGAAGCCGGCGTCCCGATACACGGAAGCGCGGCCTCCGGGCTGGTCACGCCTTTCCAGCAGCGTCGTCTGAATTCCCGCCGACTGCAGCCGAACCGCGAGTGCCAACCCGCCGAAGCCGCTGCCGATCACGGCGGCGCGTGGCCGGCTCATCGCAACCCGGCCCTCGCGAAGGACGCGTCGGCTAGCACGCGCGCCGCGCGCCAGATCGGCACCGGGGGCCGGCCCGTGAGAATGCGCAGCCGGTCCAGCGCGCTGAGGCGGGCCGCGTAGAAACGCCGGATCAGCGGCTCCGGCAGCCGGTAGAAGTGCTCCAGCACGCGGAAGCGCTGGCCCGGCTCGGCGGCACGGAACAGCAGCCGATTGAGCAGGCGAAAGAACGCCCGCTTCCGCCAGGCCGCCAGCGCCCGCTCGCGCATCAGGCGCGCCGCGGCGTCGCCGCTCAACGGATCCAGCGCGGCCAGCGCGTCCGCGGCGCATGCAGCGTCCGGGAGCGAGTAGCCTGTCGTGGGATGGAACAACCCCACTCTCACGCCGACGCCCGCCACGCCCGGAGCAAGCGCCTCGAGCAGCGTTCGCGCCTCGCCGTCCAGGGGGATCGGCAGCACGCCCCGCTCCTCGCGCTCGACCGCTTCGACCGCGAGGTCCAGCCGCTCGGCATACGCGAGGCACTCGCCACGCAGGGACTCGGCGTCGATCTCCGGCGAGTCGCTGTAGCGCGTATCCTCGATCAGCACGCGCCGCGGCGCGAACGGCAGCACGTAAACGAAGCGGTAGCCTTCGCGCTGCTCGACCGTCGCATCCATCAGCAGCGGCTCGCGCAGCCCACAGTCCCGCACCAGCCGCAGCTCGACCCCCAGGAACTTCTGGTAGCCGGCCGCGAACGGGAGCGGCGGCGTGAGGCCGCGGCCGTCCAGGACGCACGCTGCCTGCTGCACGCTCCCGTCGGCCAGCGTCACACCCAGCGCGGAGACCTCGCGGACCTCGCGCTCGAGTAGCAGCCGGTCGCCTAGCGCCTCGGCGACGGCGCGGTGGAGCTGCCGGGAAGCGATCGAATGGTACCCGCCGCCAAGACGCCGCGCGAAGGAGGGAAAGCGCACCGAGTAGCCCGTCCACGAGGCCGCCGCGAGCGGCACCAGCCAGCGCCGCTGCTCGTCCGGGACGTCCTCGTCATGGAACGACCAGGTCTTGTCGCCGCCCACCGCGGCGCCGCGCTCGATCAGGCAAGTCGACAAGCCGGGGCGCCGCTGCCGCAGCCGCAGGGCGAGCAGCGCGTTGGCCAGACCGCCGCCCACCAGCAGCACGTCCGTCACCTGGGCAGGCCCGTCGGCCCGCGCGCGCGCATTTCGGCGAGACGCTCGGCTACCAGGCACACGAGCTGCGGCGAGCTGTGGCCGCGGAACAGGTGAACCAGGCGGCCGTCGCCGTCGAACAGCAACAGATTGGGCGTGGCCGTGTCGAGCCGATAGGCCTCGCGCCAGGCGCCCTCCAGGTCTATCAAGATCGAGACTTCTTCCGGCACGCGGTTCCCGAGCTTCTGCAGCACCTTTTCCCGCGTGATGCCCCGCCCGGGTCGGACGTCCGCGACACGCAGGAAACGCAGCTCCTCCTCCCGCTCCACACGCTCGCGAACGGCCAGCTCCCAGGCCTTCAAGCTGCGCAGGCCCCGCAGCTCGACGACGAGCACCACCACCAGCTGCCCCGCATGATCGGCGAGGCCAGCCGGATGGCCGTGCTGATCGAGGAGGCGTGGCGGCGTGGCGACGGCTTCGGAGCACCACGCCGAGCGGCCCGGCCCCGCCAGCGCCAGCAACGCTGGCAGACACGCCGTGCCGAGTCGTCCGAGTGACAGCGTGCCGATCCCCCCCGGCGCCATTATCGACCCAAGCCTTGATATTTTCAATACGTACTCATAATATTTACGAAAGCAGTGGCGACGGGATATGCTTTTGCCCTTATGCTTGGCCGGTGACGGAGCAGCCATGAAACGCGAAGCGCCGCGGCGCGACGCCCGCGCAGCCGCCGCTCCGCGCGCCGAAGCTATGTCCAGCTCCGATGCTGTGCGCAGGCGCCAACGGATCGAGGAACGCCTGGCGCAGCTGGTGCCCGAGGCGGATCGGGCTCCGCCGACGCTGCGGCGCGCGCTGCGCTATAGCCTGCTCGCGCCTGGGAAGCGGCTGCGGCCGCTGCTAACGCTCTCGACCACCGCTGTTCTGGGCGGTCGCGAGGCTTTGGCCCTCGATCCGGCCTGCGCCCTCGAGCTGGTTCACACCGCCTCGCTGGTCGTGGACGACTTGCCCTGCATGGACGACGCAACGCTGCGGCGCGGCCGTCCCACCAGCCACCTCGCATTCGGGGAGAACCTGGCGACGCTGGTGGCCTTCGAGCTGCTGAACCGCGCGTTCGGCCTGCTGGCGGCGGCCCCGGGGCTCAGCTCCCGCCTGCGCGTGACCCTGGTGGCGACGCTCTCGCGTGCGGTCGGCAGCGAAGGGCTGATCGGCGGGCAGTTCGTCGACCTCTTGATAGACGGGTGCAAGCCCGACGGCGAACAGCTGCTCGAGATGTACGGTCGCAAGACCGGCGCGCTGTTCGTCGCCGCTGTCGAAATAGGCGCGCGCGTCGCGAAGGCCGAGGAGCGCTGGATCGAGCCGCTCAGGAACTTCGCGCTCAGCCTCGGCATCGGGTTCCAGCTTCTCGACGACCTGCAGGACCACTGCGGAACGCGCAACGGCACCGGCAAGGACGTCGGCCAGGACGCGGGCAAGGCCACGCTGCTGGCGCGCCTGGGCAGCGACGGCGCGCTGCGCGAAGCGGGCCGCCTGCTGGATGCGGCCGCGCGCGCCATCGAGCCACTCGGGGCCGCCGGCCTCCCGCTGGCCACGCTCGGCCAGGCGCTGGTTGGCGATCTCGTCCCGACGCCTGCGGCAAGGGCGAGCGGATAGAATCCCGCAGGGGCACACGCCATGAGCCTGAGCCGTCGGCAGTTTGCGGAGCGCCTGGGGGTCACGGGCGTGACCGCGCTTCTCGCGCGCGGCAGCCAGGGCGGGAGCTGGGCGCGGGATGTCGCAACGGCACCCCGCGGCGCGAGCGAGGGCTTCTGGCGTTCCGTGCGCGATCAGTTCCTGATGCCCGCGGACCTCGGAGTGATGAACGCCGCCAACCTGTGCCCTTCCCCGGCAGTGGTCGTCGAGGCGATGGTGGCGGCCACGAAGGACGTGGATCGCGATCCCTCGTTCCCCAACCGCGTGAAGCTGGGCGAAGGCAAGGAAGAGGCGCGCAGGCTCGCTGCCGAGTTCCTGCGCGTCACCCCCGAGGAGATCATCCTCACGCGCAACACCAGCGAGGCCAACAACCTCGTCTCGAGCGGCCTGGAGCTCGGGCCGGGCGACGAGGTGCTGCTCTTCTCCGACAACCACCCGAGCAACCTCGAGGCCTGGAAGATCAAGGCCAAGCGGTTCGGCTACACGGTCAAGGTCCTCGACCAGGTGAGCCCGCACCCCGGGGACGAGTACTACCTGGAGGCCTTCACGCGGCAGATGAGCGGCCGCACGAAAGTGCTCGGCTTCACGCACCTGACGAGCACGGTGGGCGACTTGCTGCCCGCGAAGGAGCTGTGCCGGCGCGCCCGCGAGCGGGGGGTGCTCACGCTCGTGGACGGGGCGCAGTCGTTTGGTCTGATGGACGTCGACCTCGCGGACATGCAGCCGGACTTCTACTCGGCGAGCGGGCACAAGTGGCCGTGCGGACCGAAGGAAGTGGGTGTGCTCTACGTCGCCAGCAGCGTTCAATCCCGGGTCTGGCCGAGCATCGTCAGCGCCTATCCCGGGGCGGTCGGGCTCTCCCGGACGTTCGAGAGCTTCGGTCAGCGCGACGAGCCCGCGATCATCGCCTTCGCAGAAGCCCTCCGGTTCCAGACGAAGCTGGGGCGGCAGGCGATCCAGGCCCGGGCCCGCGAGCTGAGCGAGGCTCTCCTCGCCGGCCTGCGCCAGATCGATGGCGTGAGGGTGTGGACGCACCCCGATCCCGCGCGGTCGGTGGCCGTCGTTTCGTTCCAGCCCGGCAACCTCGACGTCGCGAAGCTGTCGGCGGCCCTCTACGAGAAAGACCGCATTGCAGGGGCGCCCCGTCCGTACGCGGATCGCGGGGGCCTCCGATTCTCGCCGCACTTCTACAATCTGCACTCCGAAGTGGAGCGCGCGCTGACCGCGATCCACCGTTACATGAAGACCGGAATCTGACCGTCATGCCCTCGTCGTGGCGGCCGCACATCGCGTTCTGGAATGCCCTCATCCTGGGCGGGGCGGTCTGCGCGCTGCGCGGGATTCGGCAAGCGCGTGCGGCCCCGAGCTACGTGCCGGAGGCAAGGGTCAGCGGAAGTTCTCCACCAGCATCAGGTCGTCTACGGAGGAGTCCACCCGGGAATAGAGAATCGTGCGGCCGTCCGGAGCGGCGGTGAGGCCGATGTCCACGTGGCCGAGGTTCCGAGCCACCGTCGTGGACCTGCGGGTCGCGAAGTCGAAGTACTGAAGCCGTGTCTCACCCGAGGGCCGGTCGATATTGTGGATGCCTCCCTCACCCGAGGGCCGGTCGATATAGTAGATGCCTCCCTCGAGCACCACGAAGTTGGCGAGAACAACTCCCTCCAGCACCTTGACGGGAACGCCGCCGGAGGTCGGCAGTCGCCACAAGGGGCTCGGCGTGTCCCGAGTCTGCGTGTAGTAGAGGTAGGCGCCATCCGGCGACTCGAAGGCCGTGTGTCCGATGTTGTTTGTCACCTGGACGGCGTCCCCGCCGGATGCTGGGATCTTCCATATCTGACGCTCTCCCGTTCGGTCCGAGGTGAAGTAGATCCACTTGCCGTCCCGGGAGAAGCTGGGCCACGTATCGGTGGCCGGGTGAGAGGTGAGATTTCGAGGCTTGCCGCCCGCAGCGGGGATCACATAGACCTCCCACTGCCCTCCGAGACTGGACTGGCACACAATCAGTTCGCCGTCGGGAGACCAGCGGGGGTAGCCCGAGCCTGCGCCCACGGAGGTGAGCTGGCCGGCGCTGGACCCGTCAGGATCGGCCAGCCAGATTTCCCATTCTCCCGAGCGATCCGATCCAAAGGCCACCCGGCGGCCGCCCGGAGAAAGCTGGGGTTGGAGGTCGTGTCTGGTGGAGGAGATAGAGACGACAGGCGGCGATAAGGCCAGCGCACCGGGAGCAGAGTTCTCGACGCGCCAGACGTTGGAGTCGTGGAAACTGCGAACGTAGACCAGACGAGGCGGCCGCCCGGGCTGGGGGCGCGAGACCACCGGCATCAGACCGTCCTCGCCGACGAAAGGCAGGCGCCTCGGCGTGCTTTCGCCGGGGACAACCAGCCTCCAAAGACTTCCCCTGGCGGAAAAGAGAATCTCTTTACTGCCGGGCATCCACGTGGGGTAGTCCGCATCCAGCGCGGCCAGCGTGAGGCGCCGCGGTTCGCCCACGGCGGTCAGGCCTCTTCCCAGCGGAAGCCGGTAAAGCTCGCCAGTGTACGGGCCGCTAGCGTTCCGGCGGAAGACCAGCCAACTGCCGTCGGGAGAGACCGCCGGGTTGGTGTCGCCAGGCTTAGGGGGCTGCGGACTCGTCAACTGCCTTTTCTCTCCGGTCTCGAGCGAAACCACGAACAAGGCGGCCGGCTTGCCCTCGCCCGGGGAGTCCGTCACAACCAAACAGTTGCTGTCCGGGCACCAGGCAAGGTACGGCGGATTGACGAAGGCCTCGCGTACACGGATCTCGGCCAATCTGCGGTCCGGCCCGCCGAGGGGCGGGATCAGCCGCAACTCACTCTTGCCGGCTTCCCATCGACGGCGCAGGAAGGCGATCCAGCGGCCGTCGGGCGACCAGACCGGGTTGTAGTCGTTGCTCGGATCAGTCGTCAACCGCAAAGGAGAGCCGGAGCCGATCATCTGCACGTAGATATCGGGGTTGTCTTGCTTGGGCCCGGTCCACGTAAATGCCACGTGGTTGCCGTCTGGGGAAAACGACGGATAGCGCTCCACTCCAGGTAGCGTGGTGAGCGAGACGGCTCGGAGCGGCTCCGGGCTCTCCGGCGCGCGCCACGCCCGCCAAACGAAGAAACCCGCAGCCAGGAGAACCGGCAACAGCGCGGCCCAGGCCCAGCGCCGCCGCGACGGCCCCGGCACTTGCGTCAGGGGCGCCGCCGCGTCGGGCGACCCGGAGATCGCCTCGAGATGGAAGGCCAGGTCGCGAGCCGACTGGAAGCGCTCGTCCGCGCTTTTTTCGAGGCAATGCCGGAGGATCCGTTCCACGCCCGCGGGCAAGATGCGCTCCGTGCCCCGCGCCTCGAGGGGGTCCTGCTTGAGGATCGCGAACATGATCTCGACCGATGTGGCGCCTTTGAAGGCCCTCCGGCCAAAGAGCATCTCGTAGAAGATGGCGCCGAAGGCGAAGATGTCCGAGCGATTGTCCGCGGCCTTGCCGCCGACCTGCTCGGGCGCCATGTAGCCGACCGTGCCCAGGACCGTGCCCGGCGCGGTCCTGGCCGACATCGAAAGCGTCGGATCCTGGCTCAAGCCCGGGTCCGATTCCGGACGGGACAATTTGGCCAGGCCGAAGTCCAGGATCTTCACCCGCCCGTCTTGGGTGACGAAGAGGTTGTTAGGCTTGAGGTCGCGGTGGACGATGCCCTTGGCGTGCGCCGCCGCGAGCCCTCGCGCCACTTGGATCGCGTAGTCGAGGCACTTGCGCAAGGGCAGAGGACTTCCCGCCATCTTGCTCCCGAGCGTTTCCCCCTCGAGAAGCTCCGAGACGACGTAGGGCGTCCCCTCGCAGGTGCCGACGTCGTGGACGGCCAGGATGTTGGGGTGGTTGAGGGCGCCGACGGCGCGGGCCTCCTGCTCGAACCGGCGCAGGCGATCGGGGTCCTCGGATACCGCGGCGGGCAGGACCTTGACCGCGACCTCGCGCCCGAGGCGGGGGTCGCGGGCGCGATAGACCACACCCATGCCGCCGGCGCCGATGGGGGCCAGGATCTTGTACGGCCCGAGCGACGTGCCCGCCGGAATCACGGCTCCTCATCCAGGGCCTGACCCGCAGACACGGTTTCGGTCGAGCCCCCCCGACGGAGCGCGCGAACCGTGATCAAGGCGGTGCCGAGCGAGATCGGATCGCCGTCGGCCAGCGTGGCCGTGCCCTCGGACGCCAGGATGCGCGCGTCGCCCGGGGCATCGATCCAGACGGCACAGCCGGACGCCCGCCGGCGGGGCCGCCTTCCGGCGCTGCGGCGACGCCCAGGTCGGCCACGCCCCCGCAGAACGCGTAGCCGAACCCGTGAACCGTCCTCACCAGCTTCGGCTCTCGGCCGCCCCTCGCGCCGCAGCGCGTTTTCGAATCGAAGAGGCATTCACCGAAGGCGACACGCATCGCGGAGCACCCCGGAAGGCATCTTAGTGACGAGACGGTCCGGCAACAAGCCTGGGGCCGGTAGGCCGGAAAATCCTCGAGTCGAGTCCCACCCTGATGCGCAACGTGGGGATGATCTTCCTTCCCGGAGCCGTTCACCATCCGATCGCCCTGGACCAGCACCGTCTGGCCCGGAACCACGCGCTCGGAATCCATCGGCACGACGCTGACGTCTACGAAAGCGGGCCTGCGTGGCTCCTGGGGAGTCGCCTGGGCGACGGCCGTAAAGGACAGCAGTACAATGACTTGAACGGAGCGGCGCGATCGTCTACTACTTCGCTCCGGGACCCCGGGGACCGGGCGACTTCTTGCCCTTGCGCTAATATACTTCATAAGCTACTCAAAACATGAAACAATCGAGAATCAGGCTCCGTACGGGAGGGGGAGTAGTGAGGTGCACCCCGGGGAGTGACCCCGTGGGCGTCGTGTGACGCTTACCTTATTTAAGGAGCCTGTTCCCATGAATTTCCGAGTCCTAGCCGCGGCCTTTCTTCTCTTCGCCGCCCCCGCCTTCGCCCTCGACGAGAACGTGACCATCGCGCACGGCATCCCCGGCGGGGATCTGGACCTCCGTGACGACCTCCCCGTGGACATCTGCGATCTGGACGGCAACGCGGTCCTCAGCGCCGTGCCCTTCGGGGCCAGCGCGGCGGTGACTCTCCCTCCCGGCTCGTATGATCTGGAAATCCGAGTCGCCGATACCGCCAACCCCTGCCAGGGAGCCCTGGCCGTTCCCGTCTCCTTCTCCCTCTCGCTGGCGGAGAACGTGGTGATCCTGGCCCACCTGTCCGAGCAGGGCACCCCCACCTTCAGCAAGTTCGTGAACGACCTTCAACCTCTCGCCGCCGATCGCGGCCGGGTGGTCGTACGGCACGCCGCCGCCGCCCCGCCCGTGGACGTCTTGCTGCGGGGCAAGAGCACCCGCTTCATCCGTGACCTCCGCAACCCCGATCAGTCGGTGTCCACGGCCGTGAAGGCGGGCAACTACACGGCAACGATCTTTTCGGCCGCGGGGGAAGATCGGGTCTTGGGCCCGGCGACCATCACCGTGACCGCCGGCCAGGGGCTGTTCATCCACGCGGTGGGAAGCCTGCGAACGGGCAGCTTCACCGTTATCCCGGTGGTAATCCCGGTTCCGTAGAACGTCGAGTCAGTTGAGTCCGGGAAGGGGGACGGAGAAGAGTCGGTGGAAAGCCCCAGCCTCTCCGTCTCCCCCCTTTCTTCCATCTCGTTATTCGCGGCTCGCTCACTGGAATGGCCGCGGGGGTTACGATACACCCCGCAGGGGCCTGGGGAGGGAAACTTGAACGACAAGAAGATCATCGCGGTGGTGGGCGCGACCGGAGCGCAGGGCGGCGGGCTGGTGCGCGCGATCGCCAAGGACGCGTCCGGCCCGTTCAAGGCTCGGGCGATCACCCGGGACATCAGCGGCGACAAGGCGAAGGAGCTGGCCCGCCTCGGGGCCGAGGTCGTCGCCGCCGACGTGGACGATCCCGAGAGCCTGAAGCGCGCCTTCGTTGGCGCCCACGGCGCGTACTGCGTCACGTTCTTCTGGGCCCACTTCTCCCCCGAGAGGGAGCAGGCCGAGGCCGCCGCCATGGCCCGGGCCGCGAAGTACGCGGGCCTCGCCCACGTGATCTGGTCCACCCTCGAGGACACGCGCAAGTGGGTCCCGCTCAGCGACGACCGCATGCCCACGCTGATGGGCAAGTACAAGGTCCCCCACTTCGATTCCAAGGGCGAGTCCAACCGCTTCTTTACCGACGCGGGCGTGCCGACGACCTTCCTGAACACGTCGTTCTACTGGGAGAATTTCATCCATTTCGGCATGGGCCCGAAGCCGGGTCCCGACGGCAAGCTCGCGATCACACTCCCGATGGGCGACAAGCAGCTGCCCGGCATCGCCACTGAAGACATCGGCCGTTGCGCCTACGGCATCTTCAAGAAGGGCGCCGAGTACGCGGGCAGGACCGTCGGCATCGCCGGCGAACACCTGACCGGCGCGCAGATGGCCGCCGCTTTCGGCAAGGCCCTCGGCAAGCAGGTCGGCTACAACGCGGTCCCGCCGGAGGTGTATCGGGCCTTCGGCTTTCCCGGCGCCGAGGATCTGGGCAACATGTTCCAGTTCAAGCGCGACTTCAACGAAGCCTACTGCGGCGCCCGCAGCCTGGACGTGTCACGCGCCCTGAACCCGGCCCTGCAGAGCTTCGACGCCTGGCTGAAAGAGAACGTCTCGAAGATCCCGGTGGAGTGACGGAGCCTACGGCACTGTGCACCATCCCCATCGGGCCAGGGATGGACAACGCGCTCTTCGCGGTGAACTACTGGACGGTGATCGGAGGCTTGGGCCTGGCCCGCATCACCCACGGCCTGACCCTGCAGGCAGAGGTCACGGTCCTCCAGCTGACCCGGGCCCGGGGACCCGAGACCCAGGACAAGAGCCGCACCAACCTGACCGCCGGCCTCCACGCCGGCCACTTCTTCTCCCCCAAGGTGTCGTTCGGAGCCGAGGTCCGCGTCCAGCGCTGGCTGAGGCCCGGGCTCTCGTATGCGCGCGCCTTCGACGACCCCATGAAGCGCAGCGGGTACGACGTGTTGTAGCTGGACGTCCCCTTCGCCTTTTGATGCCGAGGAACGGACAAGGACGGAGTCCCGAGGCGCCCGGCCATCGGGTACCATGACGGCCATCTCATGAGACTCGCTTACGCGACGGGCCTCCTGGCCCTCGTGCTCCTGGGCGCGTCCCTGGGCCTCGGCGTCTACACCTTCGCCTAGGCCAAGGGCTGGTCGTACCTCACGGACGACTCGGCCGCCTGCGCCAACTGCCACGTGATGAACGAGCAGCTCCACGGCTGGACGAAGAGCAGCCACCGCGCGGTGGCCGTGTGCAACGACTGCCACGTGCCGCACGACTTCCTGGGCAAGTACTACACGAAGGGGCGCAACGGGTTCTGGCACTCGTACTACTTCACGACCGGCGCCTTCGAGGAGCCGATTCGGGCCACCGCGACGAGCCGCCGCATCGCGGAGGCCAACTGCCGGCGGTGCCACGAGCCCGTGCTCGCGGCCATGGGCACCCCGGCCCACGCCGGCGCGCGCGGGGTCTCCTGCATCCGCTGCCACGGATCGGTGGGCCACCTCGAAATGTTTGCCACGAACGTCGCACGGGAGGACCCTCATGACTGAGACGGGAACCGGAAGCGCGCGCCTGGGCCGCGGCCCCCTCATCGCCATCGCCGCCACCGCCGCCCTTGGCGCGGCGGCGGTGACCGCGCTCCTCGTGAACATCATGGAGCGCAAGCAGGAGGGCAAGAACCCCTTCTTCCGCGTGGTCGAGCTGGACGACCAGACAGAGGACCCGGCCGTGTGGGGCAAGAACTTCCCCCTGCAGTACGACGCCTACCTGCGCACCGTCGACCAGCAGCGCACGCGCTACGGCGGAAGCGAGTCCCTCCCCCATTCGCCCACCGAGGGCGATCCCCGCTCCGTGGTGGCCCAGTCGCGCCTCGAGGAGGATCCCCGGCTCAAGACCATGTGGGCGGGCTACGCGTTCGCCACGGACTTCCGCAAGAAGCGCGGTCATGCCTACATGCTGGAGGACCAGACCTACACGGAGCGGGTGGAGAACTTCAAGCAGCCGGGCACCTGCATCCACTGCCACGGCTCGGTGTACGTGCCCTATCGCAAGGCCGGCGGCGGCGACCTGATCAAGGGCTTCGAGCACTACAACAAGCTGCCCTACCAGGAGGCCCGGAAGGACTTCACCCACCCCATCGGCTGCATCGACTGCCACGACCCGGTGACCATGGCCCTGCGTATCACCCGGCCGGGCTTCCTGGAGGGCATCCGTGCCCTGAAGGCGAGCCAGGGAGTGAAGGACTACGACGTGAACACGCAGGCCACCCGTCAGGAGATGCGCAGCTTCGTGTGCGGCCAGTGCCACGTGGAGTACTACTTCAAGGGCGACGAGAAGCGCCTGACCACCCCTGGGCGAAAGGCCTCAAGGTCGACCAGATCGCCGACTACTACGACGAGGTGGGCTTCAAGGACTGGACCCACGCGAAAACGGGCGCCCCCACCCTGAAGGCACAGCACCCCGAGTTCGAGATGTGGAACCAGGGCATCCACGCCCGTTCCGGCGTGGCTTGCGCCGACTGCCACATGCCTTACACGCGGGTAGGCGCCCTGAAGATCAGCGACCACCACGTGCGCAGCCCGCTGCTCAACATCAACAACTCCTGCCAGACCTGCCATAAGTGGCCCGAAAGCGAGCTTCTGGCCCGCGCGGAGGCCATCCAGGAGCGCACGGTGGCGCTTCGCAACCGGGCCATGGACGCGCTCATGGAGCTCGTGGCCGACCTCGAGGCCGCCCACAAGGCGGGGGCGAGCGCCGTGGTCCTGGACAAGGCGCGCGGCTTCCAGCGGCGCGGCCAGTTCTACGTCGACTTCGTGGAGTCCGAGAACTCGAACGGCTTCCACGCGCCGCAGGAGGCCGCCCGCATCCTGGGCGACGCCATCGACCACTTCCGCAAGGGCCAGGTGGCGCTGCGCCCGCTGCCAGGGCGCGCGGCGCCCTGAAGCCTTCCGCGCACGTCGATGAGCGCCCGGCATTCGAGGGGAAGGAGCGCCCGAACCGCAGTGCCAAGACCGCGGCCTCGCGGGCGCCCAGAACCGCTTGTCGCCCTACCCCGTCGATCGAGCCTCCGAAGGGTTGTAGGATGGGACAATGCGCAGCACGCGATCCGGGCGACAAGCCGCCTCACGCTCGGCGGCGCTGCTCATGCTCGCGTTCCTGCTGAGCGGTGCGGCCGCAGCGCAGGACCGGGGGTTCGAGGCCTACGAGGCGGGCCGCTTCGAAGAGGCATGGAAGCTCCTGGCCGCGCACGCCGAAAACGGCCATGCGCGAGCGCAGTACGTCGTCGGCCTGATGTATGCCGGCGGCCAGGGCCTCGAGCAGAGCTTCTACGACGCGGCGAAGATGTACAGGAAGGCCGCGGCCCAGGGCCATGCGGGCGCCCAGGTGAATCTTGGCTCGCTCTACGAGCACTGCTACGGCAACGGGCCCTGCAACGCAGAAGCGGCCGCCGACTGGTATCGGAAGGCGGCGGCGCAGGGCGACCCGACCGGGCAGTTCAACCTGGCGGTGATGTACGCGACCGGGCGGGGCGTCGGCGCCGACGAATGGCGCGCGAAGGTCCTGCTTCGCAGGTCCGCCGAACAGGCCTTCGCACCGGCGCAGTACAACCTCGGCGCCGCCTGCGAGCGCGGGCTGGGCGGACCGGTCGACCGGATCGCCGCGTACGCCTGGTACGAGCTGGCGGCGAGCCGAGGCTCCGCCGACGGCGCCAGCGCCAGGGACAAGCTGGCGTCAGGCTTCGACTCAGGGGAACTGGAGCGGGCCACCTCGATGAGCCGGCGCCTGAGCCTCCTCTACGCGGGCCGCTGAAAAGCCCAGCTCCGCCAGGACTTTCAGCGCAAACGTCGTGCCCGTGTGGGTCAGGAAGTTCGATGTCGTGACTTCGTTTCGCAGCGAGTTCGTGAACCACTTGCCGTCCGCCTGCTGGTTGCGCCTCAGCCACTCGAGGCCGGCCCGCAGGGCCGGATGCGCCGGTGGCAGGCCGGCCCTGAGCAGCACGTACATCACGAAGCCCGTGCCGTAGCCATCGCCGTCAGGGGCGACCTTGACCGGCGGGTATTCGCGCTCGATGAACGCGCGCTCGAGGTGGTCGATGCCCCCGGACTCCGGCGCGCGCTGGCGCCAGCGCCCGAGATCGCCCGACGCCCAGCCGCCGCTCCTCTTCTGCAGTGACAACAACTCGGCGATCCATGCCTGCCGCTCGACGCCGGTGATGAGCCCGTCATGCAGACTGCCGGCCCAGAGCAACATTGCCCGATGATGGACTTCCTCGGCGCGGTTGTGAGCCAGCCAGTCCTTGAGTCGCCGAATGCCGCTGCGTGCCGGCTCGCCGCTGGTGTAGCTCGGCGGCGCCATGCCCATCGCGATCAGCATCAGCGTAACGCCGTAGTGATCGTCCGTCTCGAACGGGGGCCAGTTGCACTTGACCCAGTTCGGCCAGTGCCCCTCGCCGCTCTGCAGGCGCCAGGCCTCGCCGAGCGCGCGCAGGGTCGCGGGACGCAGCTCGCCTTGCATCTGCATGTTGTTGATGGCGAGGAACGCGGCGGGCGCGACGACGACCTCGATGTCGGGCAACCCGATCTCGTCCCACGAGCCTATCCAGTTCTCGACGAAGTCGCGCACCTCGCGCGCGGCGGGGCGGTCGCGAAACACCTCGGCTGGCGCGATCAAGTAGTGACCATTCGTGTGGCAGGTGACGCAGCCGTGTTTGCGGCCCCACTTGACGGCCGCGTCGTCGATGAAGGCCGCGGCGCGCTCGACGTCCAAAGCGCCCGGCGGGTCATCGGCACGGTAGTCGGGGTACGGCGAGCGGTCGGCAGGCGGCGGGGCGGCGCCCTGCGCGAAGCTGCTCGTGTAGGTGTCGGTCAGGAGCTCGGGCGCTGCGCCGGCGGCCGTGTACTGGCGTTCCCCGGCGGACACGGAGAGCGCTGTCGCGATGAGAAAGAGCTGGCTGAGTCGCGAAGCCCTCATGGCGTGCCCCCTGGTCGAAGTGCCGTCGGCCAATGATACCGCGACGCTCGAGGCGGGCGCCAACCATTGAATGGCCGAGACCGCTGGGTAAGAATCCCTGGCACATGCCATGGAAGCGCGAGGCCCGAGTGGTCGTCATCGGCGGTGGGGTGGCCGGCTGCAGCCTGCTCTACCACCTCGCGAAGCTCGGGGTCACGGACACGGTCCTGGTCGAGAAGAACGAGCTCACGAGCGGCTCCACGTGGCACGCGGCCGGGCTCTGCACCCAGTGGAGCGCGAGCCTCAACATGATGAAGCTCCTCCGAGACAGCATCGCGCTCTACCAAACGCTGGAGGCGGAGACCGGCCAGCCCGTGGGCTACCACCGGTGCGGGAGCGTCCGGCTCGCGACCACGGCCGACCGGCTCGACGAGTATCGCCACCGCAAAGGGATGGCCGACACCCTGGGCGTCCCGTTCGAGGTCGTGTCTCCTGAAGCAGCGCGCGAGCTGTTCCCGCTCCTCGATCTCGACGGCGTCCTCGGCGCCGCCTACATCTCGACCGACGGGCACGTCGACCCGAGCGGCGTAACCCAGGCCTTCGCGAGAGGCGCGCGATCCCGCGGGGCGGAGGTTCTTCGACACACGGCGGTCACGGGCATCGAACGCGATGGGCGCGCGTGGCGCGTGCGGACGGCGAATGGCGACATCCGGGCGGAGATCGTGGTCAACGCGGCCGGTCAGTGGGCCCGCAGCGTCGGCCGCCTGGTGGGTGTCGATCTGCCCATCGTGCCCATCGAGCATCACTATCTCGTCACGGAGGCGATCGACGCGGTGCGCGCGATGGAGTTCGAGCTTCCCGTCCTTCGAGACACCGAAGCGTCGTTCTACATACGCCGCGAAGGCGACTCGCTCCTCGTCGGTCCGTTCGAGCCGCAGGCGAAACCCTGGGGGGTCGACGGCATTCCCGACGGTTTTCATGGCCGGCTGCTCGAGCCCGCCCTCGATCGCCTGGAGGGCGTACTCGAAGCGGCGGCGAAGCGGGTGCCCGCTTTCGGTGACGCGGGGATCAAGACGATCGTGAACGGTCCCGACGGATACACGCCGGACGGGCGTTGTCTCATGGGACCCGTGCCGGGACTGCCGAACTTCCACGTCCTCGCGGGATTCAGCATCTTCGGGATCGTCTTCGGCGGCGGCGCCGGCAAGTACGCGGCCGAGTGGATCGCCTTTGGGCAGCCGAGCGACAACATGTGGGAGCTGGACGTCCGCCGCTTCGGCGAATACGCACGCTCGATGCGCTACGTGTCCGCCCGCGCCGTCGAGGTCTACGGGCACGAGTACGCCATCCACTACCCGGAGCAGGAGCGTCCCGCCGGACGGCCCCTCAAGACCGGACCGCTCTACGATCGACTGCTCCAGAAAGGTGCCATCTATGGCGCGCGCTTCGGTTGGGATCGGCCGCTTTGGTTCTCTCGGGACGGGGCCGCGAAGGACGCGTACTCGTTCCGTCGGGGGAACTGGCACGAGGCGGTCAATGAGGAATGCCGCGCCGTCCGCTCGCGCGTCGGCATCCTCGATCAAACGAGCTTCGCGAAGTACGAGCTCTCAGGGCCGGGGTCTTTCGCTCTCCTCGACCGCTTGTGCGCCAACAAGCTCCCGCGCGCTACCGGGCAGATGGCGCTGACGCAGATGTGCACGCCCCGGGGCGGGATCGAATGCGACGTCATCGTGACCAGGCTCGCGGACGATCGCTACTACATCGTCTCCGCGGCGGGGACCGAAGCTCACGACTACGCGTGGATCGAACGGCACCTGCCGGACGACGACACCGTGCGTCTCGTGAACGTGACCGGACGCTACGGGGTCCTCACCCTCGCCGGGCCGCGCTCGCGAGACGTGTTGCAGGCGCTCGCCGACGCCGACTGCTCGAACCAGGCGTTTCGCTTCTTCCGGGCGCGTGAGCTGCGGGTCGGAATGGCGCCAGTCCTGGCGATGCGCGTGTCCTACGTCGGCGAGCTGGGCTACGAGCTGCATCACCCCGTGGAGTATCAGAGACACCTCTACGACCTCCTGATGGAGGAGGGCGCGCGCCATGGCATCGTGGATTTCGGCTACCGCGCGCTCGACGCGATGCGGCTCGAAAAAGCCTATCGGCTCTGGGGCGTCGACATGTCGGCGGACTACACGCCGCTGGAGGCGGGGCTCGAGCGCCTGGTGGCCTTCGACAAGGGCGATTTCATCGGCCGTGACGCGCTCATCCGGCAACGCGACGAGGGCGTGACGCGGGGACTCGCGTGTCTCGTGATCGAAGCCGGCGATCGCGATGCCCACGGCTACGAGCCCGTGCGCGCGGGCGATCGGATCATCGGCTACGTCGCGGCGGGGGGCTTCGGGCCCGTCGTCGAGAAGTCGATCGCCCTCGCGTACCTGCCCACGACGTTTCTCCAGCCTGGCACCAGGCTCTCGGTCGAGCTGCTGGGCGAAGCGCACGAGGCGACGGTCGTCGCGCAGCCTCTCTACGACCCGGACAACGAAAGACTCCTCAGCTAGGCAGGTCGCGGCGTCTCATTGCGAAAGCTGCTCGTGCGCGGCCCGATGCGCCTCCCGGAAGGCGCCCTGGGTCCACGGCGAGCCCGCCGCGTCCGCGCCGCAGAACGAGATGCGACCCAGGCGTTTCTTGCCGCGGGCCGGGTGCGGCGCCTCCACGTCCGGGTGGGGGAAGACGATGTAGCCGTGACCCCAGCGGTTCACCGTGATCGCCTTGATGTCGTTGGCGGGGTCGAAGCCCCACGGCCCGAGAACGTGCGCGAGCTCCGTCCGGATCTCACGCTCGATCTCTTCGAAGGTCTTGGCCTCGAGCTCGTAGCGGTTGAGCTTCAGCTGCTCGTCGATGGGATGCCCCGGCTTTCGGAGGTACCGGAACATCGACAACACGGTGGGCTGGTCCGGGCGATGCACCGGCCGGTAGGCGCCGACCTGGAGGGGGTCGAGCGGATGCATCCAGGTCGCGTAGCGGCCCGGCATGTACATCTCGAACGCACCCGCGGCCGCGATGGGCCGCCAATGCTCGAGGAGCACGTTGATGTAGAGCGCCGAGCAGTAGCCGTAGCCCTCGAGAGCCTCGCGCTGGCCCCCCGAGAGCTCCGGCACGAGGTGCTTCGCGGCCATGCCCCAGGCACCGAAGACGACGCTCTTGGCGGTCACGCTGCGCACCTCGCCCGTGGGGGTCGCGTAGTGAACCGCGACGCGGCTCCCCCCGTCGACGTGCTGGACGCGGACGACGGTCGAGCGCAGGCGTAGACGGACGCTGCTCTCCCGGGTGTCGAGTCGATCGTAGAGAACCTCCCCGTTGAAGACGCCCTCCAGCGTGTCGTCTCCGCTGATGGCTTCCGGAATCAGCTTCTTGACGAGCTTGCGCGCCACACTGTGATTGCCGTCGGGAAACCGGTAGATCGGCTCATAGCTGTAGCGCATGACGCCGCCGTCGTCGTGGAAGCCGTCGCCGCCCACGCCGAAGAAGCCGGGGCCCACCTCGTAGCCATAGGCGGCAGGGAGCGCGTCGACTCCGAGCCCGGCGAGATCCGTCGCGTAGATGTTCGAGAACAGGACCGCGGTGTCGCCGAGGCCCATCAGGTCGCGGATGTATCGCTCCCACGTCATCGAGGCCAGAGCCTTGCGCGGATCCGGCTCGCCGGCGAGGTAGTTCTTGCGCGTCGTGTAGAGGGTCAGGAGCTCCGCGCGGGCCGATGGGGCGAGCGGCGTCCTGGCCAGAAAGTTCTTCCAGTCGTCCGTGTGGAACCCGGGCGTGAACTGCTTCCTCTTGACCCCGGGGAAAACGTCGGGATCGAAGAAGCAGGTCGATGCGAGCCCGAAGCGCTTGCGATGATCGGGGTCCCGGAAGCCGAGCAGGCGCTCGGTATCGATCCCAAGATCGTCCAGGATCTCCCCGGCCCCGGGCGGCGAATCCTCGGGGGCCTCGAGATCGTAGGTGCCCCCGTTCACGATGAGCCGCGTGCCCTTCCACGCGAAGGTGTTGCGCCGCGCGTGCCCGCCGAAGTCGTCGTTGTTCTCCAGAAGCAGGATGCGTGCGCGTTGCCGTTCCTTCTTGTACACGTGCGCGCCGGCCAGCCCGGCGAGTCCGGCGCCCACCACCACGAGGTCGTAGGACTCACCCGTGTCGACGACCTCGCTCGGCAAGTTGCGATACACGCCATCGCGCACGCGGTGACCCCGCGTCGCGGACGCCGGGTCCTGTCCTTGAAACCCGGATGGCGGGATGGGCGGGGACTGCGCGCGTGCCCCGCCCGGCGCGGCGAGTGCGAGAGCCGCCCCCTGCAGAAAGTCCCGGCGCGTGATGGAGCGGAACATGCCCAGTCGCTCGTCGTCGCGGGGCTTCGTCACGGAGTCCTCCCTCCCCCGAAGTCAGCAGGCAATTGCGGTGGAGAGCGTAGCACCGGCGGCGCGGGTCCGCAGGTACTGTGAAGGCCGGCCAGATCGCCGAGCGCAGAACACGTGGCGATCGTGCAGGTGCACCCCCAGGCCTTGGGGACTCTGGTAAACGTTCAGTGAGCGCCTGAGCGTAGAATCAGCCACTCGTTTCAAGAGACAGGAGTCCTGGCCCTGAGCCTGACCCCGGGTGTGCGCCTCGGGCCGTACGAGATCAAGGCACCGCTCGGCGTCGGCGGCATGGGGGAGGTGTACCGGGCTCGAGACACGCGGCTCGAGCGCGAGGTGGCGCTCAAGATCCTGCCGGACGAGGTCTCCAAAGACGCCGAGCGCCGCGCCCGTTTCGAGCGCGAGGCCAAGGCCGTGGCGGCGCTCTCCCACCCCAACATCCTCGCGATCCACGACGTCGGCGACCACGACGGCATGGCCTTCGCGGTCATGGAGCTGCTCGAGGGCCAGACCCTGCGCGATCGCCTTTCCGGTGGGGCCTTGCCCGTCCGCAAGGCGGGCGAGATCGGAGCGCAGATCGCCCGCGGCCTGGCCGCCGCTCACGAGAAGGGCATCGTCCACCGTGACGTGAAGCCCGAGAACGTGTTCATCACCACGGACGGCCGGGTGAAAGTGCTCGACTTCGGCCTGGCACGCCAGGAGCGGCCGGCCGAGGACGGCACGCGCTCGCCGACGCGGACTCGCGGAACGGACCCGGGCACCGTGCTCGGAACCGTTGGGTACATGTCCCCCGAGCAGGTGAGAGGCCATGCCACCGACGCGCGTTCCGACATCTTCTCGTTCGGCGCCGTGCTTTTCGAGATGCTCACCGGCCAGCGCGCCTTCAAGCGGGAGACCGCGGCCGAGACCATGACCGCGATACTCAAGGAGGACCCGGAGGAGCTGACGAGCGCGAGGGGCGCGCTCCCCGCCGGCCTCGAGCGCATCGTGCGCCACTGCCTGGAGAAGCAGCCGGCCGAGCGCTTCCAGTCCGCGCGCGACCTGGCCTTCGACCTCGAGGCGGCCTTCGGCTCGGCGGCGAGCGGGCCAGCGGGAAAGGCGGCGGTCGCGTCGCGAGCACCGCGCTTCTGGCCGTTGGCCGCGGGCCTCGCACTGTTGGCTATCGGCTTTGGT
>CAYTWT010000104.1:0-3254 GCA_964442185.1 uncultured Acidobacteriota bacterium | reverse complement strand
TGACCGGACAGGGCGAAGGCGACGGCAGCGGCGGCTTCAACTTCTACGGCCCCCAATACGCCCGCTTCGACAGCGACCTCGCCGTCGAGTTGAGGCGCGAGGTGTACGGCGAGGACATCGGACAGCAGGGCTGGCGCACCGCTGCCGAGCAGGCCGAGATCGCCGAGCTTCTTTGCCTCGGCCCGGGCAGCCGCGTCCTCGACGTCGCCTGCGGGGCTGGCGGCCCTTCGCTGGCGCTGATCGAGCGCACCGGCTGTCGGCTCACAGGCCTGGACGCCGAGGCCGCTGGAATCGCTCACGCGGAGGCTCAGGCCTCTGCACGCGGGCTCACCGGCCGCGCCAACTTCGCAGTCCTCGACTGCGGCGGACGGCTGCCCTTCGAGGACGGCAGCTTCGATGCCGTCCTCTGCGTCGACGCGATCTGCCACCTCCCGGACCGCTTCGCTACGTTGTCCGAGTGGGCCCGGCTGCTCCGTCGGGGCGGCCGTCTCCTTTTCAGCGACCCCGTCGTCCTGACCGGCGCGGTCGCCAAGAGCGCGCTCGACATCCGCGCGGCGGCCGGCTTCTTTGTGTTCGTCCCGCCCGGAGTCAACGAGAAGGCCATCGAGGCCGCCGACCTCACCTTGCTGCGCTGCCAGGACCGGACCGCCGCCAGCGCCGAAATTGCCGACCGCTGGCACGCCGCCCGACTTCACAGGAGCGCCGTCCTGCGGCGCGAGGAGGGCGCCGATTGGTTCGACCAGCGGCAACGCTTCCTCGCGATCACGGCCGAACTGGCCGGGAGCCGTCGCCTGTCGCGCTTCCTCTACGTCGCCGAGAAGCCTCCCGCTCCGGCCTGATGTCTGATTCCGCCTCGCCCTGAGCTCTGGTCAGCCCCTGCGGGTTTCCGCCAGCAGTTCCGCCGCGCTCAAGACGCGAACGCCGGACGCCTCCAGCCCCTGAAAGTGTCTGCGGTTCTCTGTGACGACGACGCGGGAGCCGGATCGGCGCGCGATCTCGGCGATGTGCGCGTCGTACAGCCGACCCCCGCGTATTCCTTCGCGGGCGGTGTGCCGCAGGAACTCGCGGCGAGCGGCGGCTGGGAGTTCGCGCACCTCGAACCTCCCGAAGACTTCCGACTCGAGGAGCACGAGAGCATCGGTAGGGGCGAGCCGAAACTCCTCTGGCAGGCGTGTCGCCACCGAGTAGAACTCCAAACAGCAATGCCAAGCCGTGCGGGGCCTTCCGCCGCGGCTGGCGGCAACCTGGTCCAGCAGGCTGTGAGCGCTCTTCGAGCCTGGCCCCAGCTCGATCAGACCCGAGAGCAGGACACTGGTGTCGAAGAAGACGCCCTTTACCAGGGCCACCGACTACGCTCCTCCTCGACAAGCGCTTGGATATCGACCTCGGGGCGCTTCCCGGCCTTCGCCGTGGCGCGCGCGACTAGCCGGCGCCCCACTCGTACCAGGCGCGGGCCGGGCACACGTCGCACAAGTCTCACCGACGTGTCATCCACCACGACATCGAGTTCAGTGCCGGGCGCCAGGCCTGCCCGGCGCCGCACCGGCGCTGGAATCACCACCCTGCCTGCCGCGTCTATGGTCGTTCGCATGGCATCAGTCTACCATGCGACGCCCACGAGATCCGCCAGACCACGCGGGCCCGACGACACCTCAGAAGCGGGAGGCGGGGAGCGTCGTGTCGGCGCGGGCCCAGGCCTTCTGGAAGCGCGCATCGACCGCGGACGCATCCTTGGTCTGGGCCTTCAGCGCCTGTGCGAGCCCGAACAGCGACCAGGCGTTGTCGCGGTTCCGCTTCAAGTCTTCCCAATAGACGATCTCCGCCTCACGCGGCCGGCCGGCTTCGAGCAGCAGCGCGCCGAGCAGCAGCCGCGGCGGGTAATGCCACTCCGAAGGCTCCGTATAAACGAGGCCGTCCTCCAGCCGCACCGCGCGCTCGAGATGCGCGATCGCCTTGTCGTACTCCTTGCGCCGGCCCGCGATGTCGCCCGCCAGCACGTCGGGCGCGATCGAGAGGATCGAGATCCCGGTGTTGGGCGAGAACAGCGGGTTCTGCAGCGAAGCATCGCCGAGCAGCGCCTGGAGAGCTGCCAGTTCCGCCTCCGCGCCTTCGAGCTGTCCCTTGCCGGCGAACGAGATCCCGCGCGCGTAGTGCCAGACACCCTTCAGGAAGACCTGCTTGTCGCCGGGATCGGGCTCCGCGAGCATCGCGTCCCACTGGCCGAAGCGCGTCAGCGCGAAGTAGGGCACGACGCGGAAGCCGGCCAGGATCGGCAGGTTCGCGAGCATCTCGTCGCTCACCTGGCTCGCGGCCTTGCGCGCGGCGGCGAGGGCGACCTGGCTGCGCCCCTCGGAGCTCGAGGCCCACCACAGGAAATGCAGGTTGTGCGGGTAGTACGCCATCGGGTAGACGCCCTGGGCGCGGCACTGAGCGATGTAGTCCTCGTCGGCGTCGATCGCCTGCTCGTTGGCGGTCGAGGCATCGGCGTAGCGGCCGACGCGCACGTAGATGTGGGCCGGCATGTGGACCATGTGGCCGGCCCCGGGCACGAGCCCCCGCAGCCGATCGGCGGCCGCCTCGGCGCGCTCGGGCGTGGTCGTCGCCTCGACCAGGTGAATCCAGAGGTGGTTTGCGCCGGGATGTTTATTGTTCCTCGACATCACCGATTCCAGGGCCTGCTGCGCGTCGAGCGTGCCCTCGGTCGGCCGTCCGTCCGGCGTCCAGTAGCCCCACGGGCGCAGGTCCATCAGCGACTCGGCGAACAGCGTGGCGGCGTCGAGGTCGTTCGCGTAGCGCTTCGAGACGCCCCGCATCGCCTCGGCGAACGCCTTGTCCCCGGCCGCACGATCCTCCTGCTTGCCCGTGTAGCGATTGGCCAGGGCCTCGATGTAGGCGCGCTCGCGCGGCGTCACCTTGGCCTTCATCGAAAGCGCCTTCTGCGCCAGCTCGTATGCCTTGGGCTCGTCGTCCGGGTTCATCGGCACATTGATGTTCGGGCCCAGCACGTAGGCCTGGCCCCAGTACGCCATCGCGCAGCTCGGGTCGAGACGCGCGGCCTCGCGGAAGGAGCGGCCAGCCTCGGCGTGGTTGAAAGCGTAAGCCAGGTTGACGCCCTGATTCACGAACAGTTGCGCACGCTTGACGCGCGTAGTGACCGGGAAGGCGTAGCTCCCCAGGCTCTGCAGGCGCGGCGCGAGAGCGCCCGAAGGCGCCGGCTTCAGCGTCTCCGGCGAGACGTCGTAGTGCTTGTGGTT